>NZ_JBVKAK010000005.1:355120-519656 GCF_055639435.1 Streptomyces sp. NPDC039430
GGGGGGGGGGGCGGTGTGTGGGGGGGGTGTTGGGGGGGGGGGGGGGGGGGGTGGGGGGAGGAAAGGGGGGGGGGGGGGGGGGGGGGGGGGGGGGGGGGCCCCCCCCCCCCCCCCCCGCCCGCTTGCGTTCTCTACGCTGTACCGGCCCGCTCAGTCCTCGCTGGTCGCGCTGGGCAGCTGGCTCTGGATGAGGTCCATGACCGACGAGTCGGTCAGCGTCGTGACATCCCCGAGCTGGCGGTTCTCCGCGACATCCCGCAGCAGGCGCCGCATGATCTTGCCGGAGCGGGTCTTGGGCAGTTCCGCGACCGGCAGGATCCGCTTGGGCTTCGCGATCGGCCCGAGCGCGGTGCCGACATGGTTGCGCAGCTCGGCCACGAGCCCGTCGTCGACGCTCGCCGTGCCCCGCAGGATCACGAACGCGACGATGGCCTGGCCGGTCGTCTCGTCCGCGGCACCGACCACGGCTGCCTCGGCGACCTTGGGGTGGGAGACGAGCGCCGACTCCACCTCCGTCGTCGAGATGTTGTGGCCGGAGACGAGCATGACGTCGTCCACCCGCCCCAGCAGCCAGATGTCGCCGTCGTCATCCCTCTTCGCGCCGTCCCCGGCGAAGTACTTGCCCTCGAAGCGGGACCAGTAGGTGTCGATGAACCGCTGGTCGTCGCCCCAGATGGTGCGCAGCATCGACGGCCAGGGCTCGGTGAGGACGAGATAACCGCCGCCCCCGTTGGGCACCTCGCGGGCCTCGTCGTCCACGACGGTCGCCGAGATGCCGGGCAGTGCGCGCTGGGCGGAGCCCGGCTTCGTCTCCGTCACGCCGGGCAGCGGGGAGATCATCATGGCGCCGGTCTCGGTCTGCCACCAGGTGTCCACGATCGGGGTCTTGCCGGCACCGATGTGCTCGCGGTACCAGATCCACGCCTCGGGGTTGATCGGCTCGCCCACCGAGCCCAGCACCCTCAGAGAGGTCAGATCGAACTTCGCGGGGATGTCGTCGCCCCACTTCATGAACGTACGGATCGCGGTCGGCGCGGTGTAGAGGATCGTGACCCCGTACTTCTGCACGATCTCCCAGAACCGCCCCTGGTGCGGGGTGTCGGGAGTGCCCTCGTACATCACCTGCGTGGCGCCGTTGGCCAGCGGCCCGTACACGATGTACGAGTGGCCGGTCACCCACCCGATGTCGGCCGTGCACCAGTACACGTCCGTCTCGGGCTTGAGGTCGAAGACGGCGTGGTGGGTGTAGGCCGCCTGGGTGAGATAGCCGCCCGAGGTGTGCAGGATGCCCTTGGGCTTACCCGTCGTACCCGAGGTGTAGAGGATGAAGAGCGGGTGCTCCGCGGCGAACGCCTCGGGGGTGTGCTCGGGGGACTGGCGCCCGACGATGTCGTGCCACCACACATCACGGGAGTCGTCGAAGGCGGTGTCCTGGCCGGTACGGCGGACCACCAGCACATGCTCGACCTGCGGGCACTTGGCAACGGCCTCGTCGATGGCCGGCTTGAGGGCGCTCGGCTTGCCGCGGCGGTAGCCACCGTCGGAGGTGATCACCAGCTTGGCGTCGGCGTCCTGGATACGGGAGGCGACGGCGTCGGCAGAGAAGCCGCCGAAGACCACGGAATGCGCGGCCCCGATCCGGGCGCAGGCCAGCATGGCGACCGCGGCCTCGGGGATCATCGGCAGATATACGGCGACCCGGTCGCCCGCGCGCACCCCCAGCTCGGTGAGCGCGTTGGCGGCGCGCGACACCTCGTCCTTCAGCTCCGCGTAAGTGATCGCGCGGCTGTCGCCCGGCTCGCCCTCGAAGTGGATGGCGACGCGGTCTCCGTTACCGGCTGCCACATGGCGATCGACGCAGTTGTAGGCGACATTCAGCTCGCCGTCCGCGAACCACTTCGCGAACGGTGGGTTCGACCAGTCCAGAGTCTCGGTCGGCTCGGTGACCCAGGTGAGCCGCCTCGCCTGCTCGGCCCAGAAGCCAAGCCTGTCCGCATCGGCCCGCTCGTACGCCTTCGCCGTCACATTGGCGTGCGCGGCCAGCTCGGCCGGGGGTGCGAACCGCCGGTCCTCCTTGAGCAGGTTGGCCAGGCTTTCGTTGCTCACGACATCTCCCTTTCCCAGGGCGTCCTATGTGTCCCGGGCCTAGCTCATCAGGCGAATGCCCGGGTGACAAGGGGCTTCCGGAAATTGGTTTAGACCTGTGTGATGGGGATCGGATCCGCCGGGACACGGGTCCCGGATCCGCCGTCCCGCGCCCGACTGAGAAGTGGCCCTCCTCCCCGGGGTGGTGGGGAGGGGGGCCACACACTCTCACGGATGCGGTACGAGGTCGGTTCAGGCGCGCGACTCCTCCAGCGTGGTCGGGGCCACCCGGTCGAACACCTCTTCACCGCTGAAGTCACCGCGCGCCCCGACCCCGTCCGCCAGCAGATACGCCTGGGCCTCGCCGACATGGAAGTACATGCCGTGCAACTCCAGCGTGCCCTCGGCCAGTCGGCGGGCCACCGACTCATGGGCCCGAAGATGCTCCAACTGCTGGACGACATTGGTCAGACAGAGCTGCTCGACCGCGTCGGCGGGCAGCCGTCCGGAGATCCTGGCCCAGGAGTGCTGACCGCTTCGCATCCGCTCCAGGCTGGGCAGCCCGTGGCGCAGCCAGCGCCGCAGGGGCGTACCGACCCCGGGCCCGTCCCCGTCCGCGTCTGCGGGGGTGTTCAGCAGGGCCTGCATCGCCCCGCATCCCGAATGCCCGCACACGGTGATGGACTCGACTCGCAGCACATCCACCGCGTACTCGATCGCCGCGGCCACCGAATCGTCCGCGCCGTCCGCCCCTGGCAGCGGGACCAGATTCCCCACGTTCCGCACGGTGAACAGGTCGCCAGGACCACTGGACGTGATCATGCTCGTGATCAGCCGGGAGTCCGCGCAGGTGAGGAAGAGCTGCGAAGGCCGCTGTCCCTCGCGCGCCAGCCGGGCCAGCTCACCGCGTACCAGCGGCGCCGTATTGCGCTGGAAGGAGCTGATCCCGCTGGCCAGTTGGCGGACTCCGGGCGAACGCGCCGCGCCCGCGGACAGCGTGTGGCACATAGCGGTCTTCTTCGCTCCGGGCCACGCCGTACCGGAGAGATCGGCCGCGGACGGGTCGCTCGCGGGCTGGTCGGTGGTGGACGCGTCGGCGGTGGACGGATCGTTCGCGGGCCGGTCGGCGGTGAACGGGGTGGCCGTGGTCGAGGCGAATGCGGGCGGTGCGCCTCCGGACGGCTTGCCTCCGGACGGGTCGGCTGCGGAGGGGGCGTCCGCGGGTGGGACGACGCGTGTCCGCTCTCCATGTTGCGAGGCATTCACCTGCACGGGGGAGTGCTCCCCGCACCTGTGGTTGCGCCAGGGCGTCCAGGGCCGGCAGCAGGTGGGCGACTCCGTGGCCGGCTCGGCGATCCGGCCGCCCGCCCGCCCCGTGAACTCGGCCACACGGCCATGGGCGATATGAGCCATCTGCCAGTCGTGCAGCGCCTCGAACGCCGCGTGGTCCATGAAAGAGCCGTCCAGCTCGACCACACAGTCCGAGTCCCAGGGCACCTGGTGCAGCACCCGGCTGAGCCGCGGTACGGCGAGGAACGTCAACTGACCCCGCGCGCGTACGCGGTGGATCCCGTCCTGCACCTCGACCGTGATCCGGGTCCTGGTGAGCCGGTGCAGGGCCACCGCGACCGCCACAGCGATCCCGATCACCACGCCTTCCAGTACGCCGGTGAACACCACGGCGGCCAGCGTCACCACGTACACCAGCATTTCGCGGTTCCGCTGCACGCTGCGCAGATGGACGAGGTTCACCATCTGGACCCCGACGACCATCACCAGCGCGGCCAGGGCCGCCAGCGGGATCAGATCCAGCACGGGCACCAGCAGCAGGGCCGCGATCGCGACCCACAGCCCGTGCAGCATGGTCGAATTCCGGCTCACAGCGCCGGACGCCACATTGGCGGCGCTGCGGACGGCGACCCCTGTGATGGGCAGACCGCCGAGCGCGCCCGAGACGACATTCCCCGCCCCTTGTCCGGCCAGCTCCCGGTCCAGCCGGGCGCGCGGGATATGGACGCCGGGCTTCTTGCGCGCCGCCGTCAGCTTGTCCACGGCGACCGCGGACAGCAGCGATTCGACGCTGCCGACCAGGGTGACGGTGAGAACGGCCGCGAGCAGTCCGAGCACCGGCCCCTCGGGCAGCGCGGGCAGGGCATGGCTGCTCCAGGAGGGCAGATCGACGCGCTCCAGACTGACCCCGGCGAGCGCGGCCAGGGTCGTCGCGATCGCCACCGCCGCGAGCGTGCCCGGGATCTTACGTACGATCCGGCCCGTACGCCCCGGAATCCGTGGCCAGGCGAGCAGTACGGCGATGGTCAGCAGGCTTACGGAGAGCGCGCCCGGATGCAGATTGGCCAACTGGGCGGGCAGGCCGCGCACATTGTCGACGGCGGAGCTCTGCGGCGTACCGCCGAGCACGATATGGAGCTGGGCGAGCGCGATCGTGACACCGATGCCGGCGAGCATGCCGTGCACGATCGCCGGGCTGACGGCGAGCGCCGAGCGGGCCACCCGCAGCGCCGCGAGGCCGAGTTGGGCGAACCCGGCGCAGATGGTGATGGCGCAGGTGACGCGCCAGCCGAACTGCTGGATCAGATCGGCGGTGACGACGGTGAGTCCGGCGGCGGGGCCGCTGACCTGAAGCGGGGCCCCGCCCAGCCGGCCGACGACCAGACCGCCGACGGCGGCGGCCACCAGGCCCGCCTGGAGCGGTGCGCCGGTGGCGAGCGCGATGCCGAGGGAGAGCGGCAGCGCGATCAGGAAAACGGAGATCGACGCGGATACGTCGGCTCCGGCGATCCGGAACCCGCGCCCTCCGCGCCCTCCTCGGCCGCCACGGTCGTCGCGGTCGTCGTGCGGAGGTCTGCGCGGTCGGCGCAAGCGTGAGAGGCGCGCCAACGGGGACGCGGGCTCGGTGGGGGCGGTGCGGGTGGGGATGGCGGCAGTCATATTTCCCGTCTCCTCCGGGGCGGCGCGGTCGCGGTATAGGGGGGCGCGGCCGTGGGTCACGGCGTGCAGTGGCGGGACGTGTTTCCTCAACACTCGGTAAATAGATCGTAATGGAGAGTAAAGACTCCGGCATTACTTTCCGGGCAAATGGGGCAATGCTTCACCCTGAGGGGTGATTAGTGATCTTGTACGGCTTGTCGTTTCTTCATCTCATCGGTCTCAGTGCGACGTTGTCGGCGCTCGGCGCCGTGCCGGCAGTCGCCGCTCGGCACTTCGGTACTGAAACCTGAGGGAAGAGGGTGGGCGGATGCTGGCCGCCACAAAGAGAATCGGCTTCGGCGCCGCCGTCATGGCGCTCGCCGTCGGACTCGGGGGGTGTTCCGGATCGCCGGGAGCCGACAAGGAGGCCCCGAAGGGTGCCCACGGCGCCAAGGGGGCCCCCGGAGCCCAGAACGCCCCCCATCTCATCGGCGACGGCTCCACCGCGTTCACCGGCGCCCAGCCGCATCTGCCGAAGCCGGAGCGGCTGAAGCCGGGCCAGGAACCACCCCAGTTCGTGGTGTTCTCCTGGGACGGCGCGGGCGAGGACAGCCAGAAGCTCTTCTCCCACTTCCGCGGGGTGGCCAAGAAGTACAACGCGAAGATGACGTACTTCCTGAGCGGCGTCTATCTGCTCCCGGAGGAGAAGGCCGACCTGTACGACCCGCCGCAGCACGATCGCGGCACCTCGGACATCGGTTTCAATGACACACAGGGCATCAAGGACACCCTGCGGGAGCTGCGCGGCGCCTGGCGCGACGGCAATGAGATCGGCACCCACTTCAACGGCCACTTCTGCGGCAACGAGGGCGGCGTCGGTACCTGGTCCGTCGACGAGTGGAAGAGCGAGATCAACCAGGCCAAGTCCTTTGTGAAGACCTGGAAGACCAACGCGGGCCTGAAGGAGGAGGCCCCGCTCCCCTTCGACTATGACAAGGAAGCGATCGGCGCCCGTACGCCCTGCCTGGAAGGGCAGAAGAACATGATGCGGGCGGCGAAGACGATGGGATTCCGCTACGACTCCAGCGGCATCGGCAACCAGGTCTGGCCGAAGAAGGCGGACGGTCTCTGGGACATTCCGCTCCAGCTGGTCCCGGTGCCGGGGCGTGATTTCGAGACGCTCTCGATGGACTACAACTTCATGTTCAACCAGTCAGGGACGGTCAACGGCGATCCCTCGCAGCACGCGTACTGGGGCAACCAGATGCGTGACGGACTGCTGGAGGCCTTCGACCGCGCCTATCACGGGAACCGCGCGCCGCTGATCATCGGCAACCACTTCGAGTCCTGGAACGGCGGCACGTACATGACCGCCGTCGAGGACACGATCAAGACGGTCTGCGTCCAGAAAGAGGTGCGGTGCGTGACGTTCCGCCAGCTCACCGACTGGCTGGACGCGCAGGACCCGGAGACCCTGGACAAATTCCGCGGCCTGGGCGTCGGCAAGGCGCCCAAGGGCGGCTGGACGGCACTCGCGGCCGCCCCCGCGTCCAAGAGCCCGTCCCCGGCCGCCCGCCCGGCAGGCCACTCGGAAGAGCGCTGACGGCGCCGGCGGCGGGACGGAGGACGGGGGCTTCGCGGTCCCCTTCAGGAGGGCTGGGGTACGGCGAGTGCTTCGCCGAGGACGAAGGCGGGGTCGACCTGCGCGGCGAGATCGACACCCGTCTTCGCGTTGCCCCAGCTCTCCGCGTTCCTGAGGTGGAAGTGGACCATCTGCCGTGTGTACCGCTCCCAGTCGCGGTGCTCGTACGAATCCTCCGCCGCGTCCTGGAGCGTCTGGAGCGCGCAGCGGTTGTCCGCCTCCAGGAGTTCGAAGCGGATCGGCCGGCCCTTCTCCATCGCCCGGACCCAGTCGGAGTGGCCCACCGTGACGAGCAGGTCGTCGCCGACCTCCTCGCGCAGGAAGTCCAGATCGTCCTGCCCCTGGACCTTGTTGCCGATCACCCTCAGCGAGACGCCGAAGTCCCGCGCGTACTCCTTGTACTGGCGGTATACGGACACGCCCTTGAGCGTCGGCTCCGCCACCAGGAACGTCATGTCGAACCGGGTGAACATCCCGGACGCGAACGAGTCCGAGCCCGCCGTCATGTCGACCACCACATACTCGTCCGGGCCGTCGACCAGATGGTTGAGGCACAACTCGACCGCGCCGACCTTGGAGTGGTAGCAGCTCACCCCGAGATCGGACTCGGTGAAGGGGCCGGTTGCCATCAGCCGGATCTCGCCGTCGTCCAACTGGACGGTCCGGGCGCACGCGTCGTACACCGGATTGTTCTCGCCGACCCGGAGCAGCCGCGACCCCTCACCAGGCGGTGTTGTCTTGATCATCGCTTCGGCCGACGGGATCCGTGGGTTGCTGCCCCGCAGGTAGTCCTTGATCAGCGGGAGATGCGCACCCATCGCGGGCAGCGCGGCGGCTTCCGGCTCGTCGAGGCCGAGCGCGGCCCCGAGATGCTGATTGATGTCGGCGTCCACCGCGACGACGGTGGCCTCGTTGGCGGTCAGATGACGGATGAAGAGCGAGGACAGCGTGGTCTTGCCGCTGCCGCCCTTGCCCACGAAAGCGATCTTCATGTTCACCTAGGGTAGTGGCAATCTCGCGCAAGGTGAGCGGGTCGAGTGAGGAAGACCACTCCAAGGTGGGGCGCGCGGCCCGGGCGCGTAGCCTCGCTACTTATGAGTACGACTGCCTCTGACGCTTCCTTCGCGCCCCGGCCGGAGGACCCCCTGCTCGCGCTGGCCTCCTTGCCCGGGGTTCCCGACGCGGTGGATTCCGTACGCAGGGCGGTCGACCGCGTCTACAGCCACCGTGTGATGCGGCGCCGCAGCAACGAGGTCACCTCCGAGGCGGCCCTGCGCGCGGCGCGCGGCTCCGCGGCGCTGTCCGGTGCCGACTGGGCGCTCGAAGAAGTGCGTCGGCGCAGCGACTTCGGTTCGGAGGCCGAGGCCCGTACGGTCGGCGCGGCGCTCCGACTGAACGCCGAGGCCGGTCAACTTCTCTCCATCTGGGGGCAGTCGCCGCTGCGCGTGCTCGCCAGGCTGCATCTGGTGGCCGCCGGGGGCGCGGGCGTCACGGACGAGACCGTGGGGCGGCCCCGGCTGACGGGCGAGCCGGTCGTGGAGGCGCCCGAGTGTGTTGTTCCTGAACCGCTGGACAAGACTCCGCTGCCGGGAGCGGACGAGGTGGCCGGACGGCTGGAGGGGCTGTCCCGGCTGGTGGTCGCGCCGGGCAGGGCGCCGGCCCTGGTGACGGCGGCGGTGGTGCACGGCGAACTGCTGGCGCTGCGGCCCTTCGGCTCGTACAACGGCCTCGTGGCGCGGGCGGCCGAGCGTGTGGTGCTGATCGGCAGCGGCCTTGACCCCAAGTCGGTCTGTCCGGCGGAGGTGGGACACGCGGAACTGGGGCCCTCGGCGTACGCCGCCGCCTTCGACGGCTATCTGTCGGGCACCCAGGAGGGGATGGCTGTGTGGATCACCCACTGCGGGCGGGCGATCGAACTAGGGGTACGGGAGTCCACCGCCGTATGCGAGGCGCTTCAGCGGGGCGCGGCCTGAGCCGAGGCGCCATAAGGGGCCGGGACGCCGTAAGGAGAAGTGGCCTCAGCGGAAGTGGCCTCAGCGGAAGTGGCCCTCAGCGGAAGTGGCCTGAACAGGGTTGCGGCGGCGCCTCGTTGGCACCGCCGCTGGCATGTCCACCGAGTTACCAAGCGTCCTCGTTGTGTTGCCCATCAGGTCGGGTACTTCGCCCGTCACCTGGTGCGGCTGGCCCGTAATCGACGGGTCGACGTCGCGTGGGTGCTCAGTTTTCATGCTCGGTCCGTGGGGCCTGGTGCGTACAACAGGTGATCCTCTCGGATGTCCTTGGTCTCGCGGGCCGTTGACTCCTTTCTACTCCTGTCCGCAGGGATGGGAAACCCCTGGCCGGACTTCTTTACTTTTGGGTTCAAATAACGACAAAACGGTCATGGAGGTGCGCGCCCTGTCCGACCGGACGGCCCAGGGGCCGGACGGCGCGGGCGTCAGGCGTCAGGTGAGGGCCGACTGCCTCCGCTTGGTGGCGTACCAGACCAGACCCGCCGTCGCGGCGGCCGCGCCCACCGCTGCCGCCGCGACCAGTGCCGGCCGAGGCGGCATCGAGAAGGCGGGCAGGCGCTGCTTGAGACGTACGGGCCGGTTGAAGACGAGAATCGGCCAGTCGCGCGCCGCCGCCTCCCTGCGCAGTGCGCGGTCCGGGTTGACCGCGTACGGATGTCCCACCGACTGGAGCATCGGTACATCGGTGTAGGAGTCGCTGTACGCGTAGCAGCGGGAGAGGTCGTACCCCTCCGACGCGGCGAGCGCCTTGATGGCCTCGGCCTTGGTCGGCCCGTACGCGTAGTACTCCACCTCACCCGTGAAGCAGCCGTCGGCGCCGACGACCATCCGGGTGGCCACCACCCGGTCGGCGCCGAGCAGATCGCCGATGGGTTCGACGACCTCGGCGCCGGAGGTGGACACGATCACCACATCGCGGCCGGCGGTGTGATGGTCCTCGATGAGGGACGCCGCCTCGTCGTAGATGATCGGGTCGATGAGATCGTGCAGCGTCTCGGCGACGATCTCTTTGACCTGCTGGACGTTCCAGCCCTTGCAGAGAGCGGAGAGATACTCCCGCATCCGCTCCATCTGATCGTGATCTGCGCCTCCGGCGAGGAAGACGAACTGCGCGTATGCGGTGCGCAGTACGGCGCGGCGGTTGATCAGGCCGCCTTGGTAGAAGGACTTGCTGAAGGTCAACGTCGATGACTTCGCAATGACCGTCTTGTCCAGGTCAAAGAAGGCTGCTGTGCGCGGCAAGGAGTGGTTTTCCACGAGGCCGAGCATATGCGCCCACCATTCGGCGTAAGCTGGGGCGCGTGGGTTTGCCTGAGAAGGCTCTCGGGTACACCATGGAAGTCACGGATCGTTCGCGACCGTGCTAACCCGGTCCGGCTCCTCCCCCCCCCGAGTCGGCCGTGGGGACGACCCCCGCTCTCCCCCCCGGCGGGGGTCGTCGCATGTCCGGACGCGTTTTTGGCTCGTCGAAGCCACTCGTCCCCCTTTCTGAAGCTCTCTGCGCGATGGTGCTCCCGCAAGCATGCCCGTCACTGTGCGTAGCGAATGCGCTGCTCTCCGGAAGTCACTGGTATGAGCTACCGGGATATTCACAACTGGTGAGTTGTCCACAGTTTTCAAGCAAGATCCACACGATTTCTTGTTGCGCTGCACGGTGATTCCTGCCGCGAAGTTCGCGGCAGCCGGAATCACGGATACCGGATCACTGCGAGATCGCGGAGAGAAGCGCTCGCGGATAGCCGGATCGAAGAAGAGATAGGGGGGCGGAGATCGTGGCTGGATCCATGACATCCGATCGTTCGCGGATCGGCGGGGGAGGCGGGGCCGGGCCGCTGATTCTGACCGAGGATGTGGAGTTGCTCGACGATCTGCTGAGGCTCTGTGCCGCGGCCGGAGCCGAGCCGCAAGTCCACCATTCGGTGCCGGAGCGGAAGGGGTGCTGGGAGGACGCGCCGATGGTTCTCGTCGGCGACGACGCGGCGGCGCGTTGCCGTGGTGCCGCCCGCAGACGGGACGTGATGCTCGTCGGGCGGGACCAGGACGACCCGGGTGTGTGGCGGCGAGCGGTGGAGATCGGCGCGGACTGCGTGCTGAGGCTCCCCGACGCCGAGAGCTGGCTCGTCGACCGGATCGCGGACGCCGCCGAAGGGGTCGGCCGGCCCGCGCTCACCGTCGGTGTGATCGGCGGGCGTGGCGGCGCGGGGGCTTCGACGCTGGCGTGCGCCCTGGCCGTCACCGCGGCGCGCGCGGGCCGGCGCACGATGCTCATCGACGCCGATCCGCTCGGCGGTGGCCTTGACGTGGTGCTCGGCGGCGAGCAGGCGGAGGGCAGAAGGTGGCCGGATTTCGCCGCTTCCAAGGGGCGTGTCGCGGGCGGCGCGCTGGAGGAGTCGCTGCCCCGGCTCCATGAACTGCGGGTGCTCAGCTGGGACCGCGGCGATTCGGTGATGCTCCAGCCGGAGGCCATGCGGTCGGTGCTCGCGGCGGCCCGCAGGCGCGGCGGAGTCGTGGTCGTGGATCTTCCCCGGCGAGTCGACGAAGCCGTGGCGGAGGCCCTGGCGCAGCTGGATCTGGGGCTGCTGGTGGTGCCCGCCGAGCTGCGGGCCGTCGCCGCGGCCGGCCGGGTGGCCTCGCTGGCGAACATGGTCCTCAGGGATCTGCGGGTGGTGGTCCGGGGTCCGTACGCCGCCGGGCTGGACGAGCGATGGATCGCCGGCGCGCTCCGGTTGCCCCTGGTGGGCGAATTGCCTCTGGAGCCCGGTCTGTCCGAGTCCCAGGACGGCGGCGCGCCGCCGGGATCCCGGGCGCGAGGACCGCTCGCCGCGTTCTGTACGGCGTTCTGGGAGCGGGCGCTGGCCGGGGCCGGGGACGGGAGCGTGACGACATGAGCGGCGGCGGGGCGGCGTACGGGCTGCTGGACGCCGTACGGCAGCGGCTCGCGGAGAGCGGGGCGGACCCGACGCCGGCCAGGGTGGCGGCGGCGCTGCGGGCCCAGGGGCGGTTGCTGGGCGATACGGAAGTGCTCGGCGCCGCGGCGGAGTTGCGGTGCGAGCTGGTGGGGACAGGCCCTCTGGAGCCGCTTCTCGACGACCCCTCGGTGACGGACGTGCTCGTCTCCGCGCCCGACCGGGTGTGGGTGGACCGGGGCGGTGGTCTTGAGCTGACGGCCGTGACGTTCACCGACGCCGCCTCCGTACGGAGACTGGCGCAGCGGCTCGCGGCCGCGGCCGGGCGCCGGCTCGACGACGCCAGACCCTGGGTGGACGCGCGGCTGCCCGACGGGACACGGATGCACGCGGTGCTGCCGCCGGTGGCGGTGGGCTCGACCTGCCTGTCGCTGCGGGTGGTACGGCCCAAGGCGTTCTCGCTGCCGGAGCTGACCGCGGCGGGGACGGTACCGCCGGGTGGGGAGCGGGTGCTGCGGGCGCTGATCGAGTCCCGGCTGTCGTTCCTGATCAGTGGGGGCACGGGCACGGGCAAGACCACGCTCCTGTCCACACTGCTCGGTCTGGTCGGCGAGCGCGAGCGGATCGTACTGGCCGAGGACTCCGCCGAGTTGAGGCCCGATCATCCGCATGTGGTGCGGCTGGAGGGCAGGCCGGCGAACCAGGAGGGCGCGGGCCTGGTGACGTTGCGGGATCTGGTCAGACAGGCGCTGCGTATGCGGCCGGACCGGCTGGTCGTCGGCGAGGTCCGGGGCCACGAGGTCACGGAACTGCTCGCCGCCCTGAACACGGGACACGAAGGCGGCTGCGGCACCGTACACGCGAATACCGCGGCGGACGTGCCGGCGCGTCTGGAGGCGCTGGGAACGGCGGCGGGGCTCGACCGGGCGGCGTTGCACAGTCAGCTGGCGGCGGCGCTGTCGGTCGTGATCCATCTCGTACGGGACCGCGACGGGCGCCGGAGGATCGCCGAGGTGCACGTGCTGGAACGGGATCCGGCAGGGCTGGTGGTGCCGGTGCCCGCGTTGCGCTGGGGCGCCGGAGGCTTCGCGTACGACCGTGGCCGGCAGCGGTTGCTGGCGCTGATCGGAGGCGCGCCGTGACGGCTCTGACGACGCATGTCACCGCTTTCGCGGCGGTGCTGTTCGCCGGGGGAGCGGTCCGGCTGGCCATCAGGCAGGAACGGGGCTTGCGCCGGGCCGGACAACTGCTCGCGGCCCCGGGCTCGTCCGTCGCCGCGGTGCCGGGGGCGCCGCCGTGGGAGCGATGGCTGCCGAAGGCCCGCGAGGGGGCGCGACGGCTGCGGGGGA
This sequence comes from Streptomyces sp. NPDC039430, assembly GCF_055639435.1. Lineage (NCBI taxonomy): Bacteria > Bacillati > Actinomycetota > Actinomycetes > Kitasatosporales > Streptomycetaceae > Streptomyces > Streptomyces sp. NPDC039430. Next base: position 368,043 of record NZ_JBVKAK010000005.1, read on the forward strand.
AGTGGCTCTGCCTGGCGCCCGCGGTGCTGCTCGCGCTGCTGGGCGAGTCGGTCCTGCCGCTGCTCGGCGGCGTGCTGGCGGTGCCGCTGGTGGGGCGGTGGCTGCGCGCCAGGGAGCGGAGGAAGGCGCGCGAGCGGATGGCCGACAGGATCGTCGCGTTGTGCGGCACGGCCGCAGGCGAGCTGCGAGCCGGCCTGCACCCCACCCAGGCCCTGCTCGCCGCCGCACGGTCGACCGGTGGCCTGGGAAGCGCGGAGGGCGCGGTGCTGGCGGCCGCGCGGTTCGGCGGCGACGTACCCGACGCCCTGCGGAAGGCGGCGCGTGAGCCGGGAGCGGACGGCCTTGTCGGGCTCGCGGCCTGCTGGCGGGTGGCTGTGGACGGCGGGGCGGGGCTCGCCGCCGGGCTGGACCGTCTGGAAGCGGCGCTGCGGGCGGAGAGAGAGCAACGGGAAGGGTTACGAGCCCAGCTGGCGGGCGCCTGGGCGACAGTCGTGGTGCTGGCGCTGCTTCCCGCGGTGGGCCTGGCGCTGGGCTGGGCCCTGGGCGCGGATCCGCTGCGTGTCCTGCTGCACACCCCGGCCGGGCTCGGCTGTCTGCTGGTGGGCGGGCTGCTGGAGGGCGCGGGCCTGTGGTGGGCCGCCCGGATCGTACGGACCGGGGAGGCGCCGTGACGGGGGAGTTCACCCACAGGCTGTGGGCGGTTGTCCCGGCGCTCACCGCGGCCGGCTCTGTGGCCATGGTGTGTCTGGCCCTGGTGTCTCTCGCCTTCGCGGTGGAGGCCGGGCGGCGTGAACGGCGGGCGCGGGCGCGGTTCGTGGCCCTGCTGGCGGTCGCGTACGGACGGCGGCGGCCACGGTCCCGGGCGGCCGCGGTGTGGGCGCGGCGCTGGGGTCCGCCGGGCGTCGCGGTGATCTTCGGCTGGATCATGGTCGGCGGGGTGGCCGGCTGGCTGGTCGGGCTCGCCGGGGCGTACGGGGTCCGCAGGTGGTCGCGTACGAGAAAGCCGGGAGACCGTACCGGCACCGATGAGGCGGCCCGTCAGCTCCCGCTCGCCGCCGATCTGCTGGCCGCCTGCGTCGCCGCCGGGGCGGGGCCGCGCGAGGCGGCGGAGGCGGTCGGGGAGTCGCTGGGCGGACCCGTTGGCGACCGGCTGGCACGGACGGCCGCGGAGCTGCGGCTCGGCGGCGAACCGGCCGAGGCGTGGGGGCGGTTCGGGGAGATACCGGGCGCGGCGGGGCTGGCCCGCTGTCTCGAACGGGCGGGATCGACGGGAGCGCCGGCCGCCGAGCCGGTCTCCCGGCTGGCCGCGGGCTTCAGGGCGGAACGAGCCCGGGAGGCGGTGGCCAGAGCCCAGCGGGCCCAGGTGCTGATCACGGCCCCCGTGGGGCTGTGCTTTCTCCCCGCCTTCCTGGCGGTGGGGGTGGCCCCGGTGGTCATCGGCCTGGCGAGCGGACTGCTGAACGGCAGCTGACCACTGACCAACTGACCAACTTTCCACGGCTTCTACGGGGAGATGACATGAGGATGAGGATCCGACGCATGCGGCGGGTAGGGCTGCGCGGGGCGCGGGCAGACGCAGGGATGACCACGTCCGAGTACGCGGTGGGGACGATCGCCGCCTGCGCGCTCGCTGCGGTGCTCTACAAGGTAGTCACGAGCGGGCCTGTGGCGGGTGCCTTGCAGTCGTTGATCGGCAGGGCTCTCAGTGCGCAGTTCTGAGACGGTCCGTACGCGCCCGGCCCGGGGCCGTCGCCCGGCCCGTCGCGGTGACCGGGGGTTCGTGACGGCGGAGGCGGCGATGGCGGTACCGGCGCTGGCCGTGTTCGCCCTGGCCCTCGTCTGGGCTCTGATGGCGGCTTCCTCACAGATCCGGTGTGTGGACGCGGCGCGGGCGGGGGCGAGAGCGGCCGCCAGAGCCGAGCCACGGGCCGCGGCGGTGGCCGCCGCCCGTTCGGCCGCCCCGGCGGGCGCCAGGGTCGCTCTCGGCCGTACAGGCGATCTGTGGCGGGTGCGGGTGGAGGCGCCGACGCCCGGACCGGGCGCCCTGGCCCTCACGCTCACCGCCGAGGCCGTCGCGTCGGCGGAGGACGCGGTGGACGTCCCGGACCCCGTACAGGCCGCGAGAGACGGCTCCAGGGGCCCGCGCAGAGCCGGAGCGGCGCCATGACCGGGGAGCGGGCCAGGGACGGGGCCGCCAGGGCCAGGGCGGGGAGCGGGGACCGTGGGTCGGCGACGGTGTGGGCGGCGGTGGCGGCGACCGCGCTGTGCGCCGTCTTCGCCCTGGTGCTCGCGATGGGACAGGCGGTCGTCACTCGGCACCGGGCGGGCACGGCGGCCGATCTGGCGGCCCTCGCCGCGGCGGACCACGCGCTCCTCGGTTCGGCGGACGCCTGCCGCAGAGCGGTCGCGGTGGCGGCGGCGCAGGGATCGGAGGTGGTGCGGTGCGTGGTGAGCGGTGAGATCGCGGACGTGACGGCGCGGGCGGCCTTCGGGCCGTACACCCCGACGGTCAGGGCACGGGCGGGACCACCACCGCTCCCCGTGCCTCCGCCAGGCGCCGTGCCGGGTCTCGCGGGCTAAACCACGGTGGACGCGTCCGCGACCGCGTCCGCGACCACGTCCGCGTCGGCAACCGCGACCGCGACGGGATCCGCTTCCGGTTCCGCTTCGGCCCGCGCGTCGGGGGCGGTGCTGAGCAGCTCGGTCAGCAGCCGTACGGCACCTCGCTTGTGCAGGGGGTCGTTGCCGTTGCCGCACTTCGGGGACTGGATGCAGGACGGACAGCCGGCGTCGCACTCGCAGGAGGCGATCGCCTCGCGGGTGGCACCGAGCCACTCCCGTGCTGTCCGGAAGGCCCGCTCCGCGAAGCCCGCGCCGCCGGGATGGCCGTCGTACACGAAGACTGTCGGCAGCAGCGTGTCCGGGTGGAGGGGCACGGACACCCCGCCGATGTCCCAGCGGTCGCAGGTCGCGAAGAGCGGCAGCATCCCGATCGAGGCGTGCTCGGCGGCGTGCAGCGCGCCGCCCAGCTGCTCCGGATTGACCCGGGCCCGGTCGAGCTGGTCCTCGGTGACGGTCCACCACACGGCCCGGGTGCGGAGCGTCCGTGGCGGCAGGTCGAGTTTGCTCTCGCCCAGTACCTCGCCGGTGATCAGCCGGCGGCGCAGAAAGGAGACCACCTGGTTGGTGACTTCGACGGAGCCGTAGCAGAGGCGTCCCTCGCCCCACGGGATCTCCGTGTCGGTTTCGAGCACGGAGATGGCGGTGGTGTCGCGGGCGGTGGTGGAGTACGGCGGGTTCGCCTCTTCGACCAGGGCGACCGAGTCCGCCAGGTCGAGCCGCTTCACCAGGTACGTACGGCCCTGGTGGAGGTGGACGGCGCCGTCGTGGACGGCGGTGTGGGAGGCGGCTTCGTCGACCGTGCCCAGCAGCCGTCCTGTCCCCGCCTCGACGATCTGGACGGGACTGCCGCCCTCGCCCCGGATGTCGGCGAGATCGGCGGCCCGCTCGCGGCGGGTCCAGTACCAGCCGGAGGCGCGGCGCCGCAGCAGCCCCGCGGTCTCCAGCTGCGGGAGCAGGTCGGGTACGGCGGGGCCGAAGAGCGTCAGATCGGCTTCGGTGAGGGGGAGTTCCGCGGCCGCCGCGCACAGATGGGGGGCGAGGACGTACGGGTTGTCGGGGTCGAGGACGGTGGACTCGACGGGCTGCCGGAACAGCGCCTCGGGGTGGTGGACGAGGAACGTGTCCAGCGGATCGTCCCGCGCGACCAGGATGGCCAGCGCTCCCTGCCCGGAGCGGCCTGCCCGGCCCGCCTGCTGCCACAGGGACGCGCGGGTGCCCGGATATCCGGCGATGACGACGGCGTCCAGGCCCGAGACGTCGATGCCCAGCTCCAGGGCGGTGGTGGCGGCGAGGCCGAGCAGCTCGCCGGAGTGCAGGGCGTTCTCCAGGGCGCGGCGTTCCTCGGGGAGGTAGCCGCCTCGGTAGGCGGCGACCCGGCGGGCCAGCGAGCGGTCCACCTCGGCCAGCCGTTCCTGGGCGATGACGGAGATGAGCTCGGCGCCGCGCCGGGAGCGTACGAAGGCGACCGTACGGACGCCCTGGACGGTCAGGTCGGTGAGGAGGTCGGCGGTCTCGGCGGTGGCGGTACGGCGGACGGGGGCGCCCTTCTCGCCGTGCAGCTCGGTGAGCGGCGGCTCCCAGAGCGCGAAGACCAGCTCGCCGCGCGGTGAGGCGTCGTCGGCGACCTCGTGGACGGGCAGCCCGGTGAGCCGGCCGGCGGCCTGGGCAGGCTCCGCGGCCGTCGCCGAGGCGAGCAGGAAGACCGGATTCGCTCCGTAACGGGCGCATACGCGGCGGAGCCGGCGCAGTACCTGCGCCACATGGGAGCCGAAGACACCGCGGTAGGTGTGGCACTCGTCGATGACGACATAGCGCAGGGCGCGCAGGAAGGAGGCCCAGCGGGGGTGGGACGGGAGTATCCCCCGGTGCAGCATGTCCGGATTGGTCAGCACGTAGTTGGCGTACTGCCGGACCCACTCCCGCTCCTCGACGGGGGTGTCACCGTCGTAGACGGCGGGGCGCACGTGATTGCCGAGCGGGGCGGCCAGCGCCTTGACGGCGCGGCGCTGGTCGGCGGCGAGCGCCTTCGTCGGGGCGAGGTAGAGCGCGGTCGTTCCCCGGCCGTTGGGCGCCTCGGAACCGTCGAGGAGGGTGCTCAGTACGGGGGCGAGATACGCCAGGGACTTGCCGGAGGCGGTGCCGGTGGCGATCACGACGGACTCGCCGTCCAGGGCGTGCTCGGCGGCGGCCGCCTGGTGGGCCCACGGATGGTCGATACCGGCCCGCTGAATGGCGTTGATCACTTCCGGGCGGATGCGGTCGGGCCAGACGGCATGACGCCCCGCACGTGGGGGCAGGTGCTCCGTATGGGTGATGCGCGCAGCACGGCCCGCCCCCGTGGCGAGCCGGTCCAGGACCGTACGGGGGGAGGGGCGGTTGCCCCCGCTCTCGGGGGGTCCACTGGGGCGGTGATTCCTGGCCATCGGCATCGAGTGTGTCACTGGCGTGACGGACAATGGTCTCAAGGCGTCGTGCATGACTGCTGGTAAGTGATTGAATGCCATCGCGGCTGGCGATACGTCCCCTGGCTCCGTCGGGGAGACCCGAGGGGCGACCGCTCGATAGCAAGGTGCTGGAGGATCCGTGGACCTGTCCCTGTCGACTCGCAATGTGTCCGGCCCTGGTGGCGACCGTACGGTCGTCGAGGTCGGTGGCGAGATTGATGTGTATACCGCGCCCAAGCTGCGCGAGCAGTTGGTCGAGTTGGTGAACGACGGCAGCTACCACCTGGTTGTCGACATGGAGGGCGTGGACTTCCTGGACTCGACCGGTCTCGGCGTGCTCGTGGGTGGCCTGAAGCGAGTGCGCGCCCATGAGGGCTCGCTGCGCCTGGTCTGCAACCAGGAGCGCATTCTCAAGATCTTCCGGATCACCGGTCTCACCAAGGTGTTCCCGATCCACACCACGGTCGACGAGGCCGTAGCGGCCACCGACTGAGGTCGGCCGCGTCTTCCGGAGGAGAGAGGGCAGAGGCACCGGGCGTGATGCCCGGCGCCCGCGCCCGTGAGTTTCCACGCTCGTACGTTCGAGGGGGATCGCATGGCCACCGTTGAACTCCGCTTCAGCGCCCAGCCCGAACACGTCAGAACGGCCCGTCTGGTGGCGGCCGCCGTGGCTCGCCGGGCAGGCGTCGATGAAGCTGTGTTGGACGAGGTCAGACTCGCGGTCGGTGAAGCGTGCAGCCGGGCGGTCGGGCTGCACCGCAGCCATGGCATCACCGCTCCGGTGAGAGTCGTGCTGAACGAGGAGGAGAAAACCTTCTCCATCGAGGTCGGCGACGGCGTCACGGCCACGGGCGGTGCCGCCGGCGAGGCCCGTGACGGCGCGGCTCCGGCCGACTCCCACGAGAGCGACGCCGAGGGTGAGGACGAGATGGGTCTCGCGGTCATCAGCGGGCTCGTCGACGATGTGGAGGTCACCTCGGGCGACGACGGTGGCGTCATCCGGATGAGCTGGCCGACGGCCGCGGCCGTCGCGCTGCCCTGACGGCACACGGCACTGCCACCGGCCCTTTCGGGCAGCCGAACGGGGAGCCGGTGATCCATTCCAGAAAGGCCCTGCCGAGCAGGGCCTTTCTCTTTTCCATCGGATTATCGATCACCCATTAACGCGCTTATCCCATTACCCTTTCCAAGGTCATTCGATAAGTCAAGGTCAATTGCATGTGGCGTGCTCTGTTTTGATCAGGTTCCGCTCCCTACAATCCGTCCATCTTGAACGCTGAGCGTCAAGGAGGACGAATGGCGGGGCACTTCCAACCACAACTGTCCGAGCACCCCACTTCTCTCGCCGCGGCGATACTCACGGATGACAACCGCGTCATCGTGATCGTCATCGCGGTCGTCGCGCTGGCGGCGCTGTTCGTTGCCCAGCTGCTGGTGCGCCAGGTGCTGGCGGCCGGCGAGGGCACCGATTCGATGAAGGAGATCGCGGCCGCGGTCCAGGAAGGCGCGAATGCCTATCTGGCACGGCAGTTGCGCACCCTCGGCGTATTCGCCGTCGTGGTGTTCTTCCTGTTGCTGTTGTTGCCGGCCGACAACTGGTCACAACGCGCGGGACGTTCGTTGTTCTTCCTGGTGGGTGCGCTTTTCTCGGCGGCCACCGGTTACATCGGCATGCGTCTCGCCGTACGCAGCAATGTGCGGGTGGCGGCGGCCGCGCGTGAGGCGACACCGGCGGAGGGTGAGCCGGAGAAAGATCTCACGGCCGTTTCGCACAAAGCCATGAGGATCGCATTCCGTACGGGTGGCGTGGTCGGCATGTTCACGGTGGGCCTCGGTCTGCTCGGTGCCTCCTGCGTGGTCCTCGTCTACGCCGCCGACGCCCCCAAGGTGCTGGAGGGCTTCGGCCTCGGGGCCGCGCTGATCGCCATGTTCATGCGCGTCGGCGGCGGCATCTTCACCAAGGCGGCCGACGTCGGCGCCGACCTGGTCGGCAAGGTCGAGCAGGGGATCCCCGAGGACGATCCGCGCAACGCGGCGACGATCGCCGACAACGTGGGCGACAACGTCGGTGACTGCGCGGGCATGGCCGCAGACCTGTTCGAGTCGTACGCGGTGACGCTCGTCGCCGCGCTGATCCTCGGCAAGGCGGCGTTCGGGGACTTCGGGCTGGCCTTCCCGCTGATCGTCCCCGCGATCGGGGTGATCACCGCGATGATCGGCATCTTCGCGGTCGCCCCGCGCCGCGCCGACCGCAGCGGGATGAGCGCCATGAACCGCGGCTTCTTCATCTCCGCGGTGATCTCGCTCGCGCTGGTGGCCGTGGCGTCGTTCGTCTACCTGCCCTCCACGTACGCGGAGCTGGACGGGGTCACGGACCAGGCGATCCTGACGCACAGCGGTGACCCGAGGGTGCTCGCCCTGCTCGCGGTGGCCATCGGGATCGTGCTGGCAGCCCTGATCCAGCAGCTCACCGGCTACTTCACCGAGACCGGCCGGCGCCCGGTCAGGGACATCGGCAAGTCCGCCCTGACCGGGCCCGCCACCGTCGTGCTCGCGGGGGTGGCCATCGGTCTGGAGTCCGCTGTCTACACGGCGCTGCTGATCGGCCTCGCGGTCTACGGGGCGTTCCTGCTCGGCGGTACGTCGATCATGCTCGCCCTCTTCGCGGTGGCCCTGGCGGGCACCGGGCTGCTCACCACCGTCGGCGTGATCGTGGCCATGGACACCTTCGGGCCCGTCTCCGACAACGCCCAGGGCATCGCCGAGATGTCCGGCGACGTCGAGGGCGCGGGCGCGCAGGTGCTCACCGACCTCGACGCCGTGGGGAACACCACGAAGGCCATCACGAAGGGCATCGCCATCGCCACGGCCGTACTCGCCGCGTCGGCGCTCTTCGGCTCGTACCGGGACGCCATCGCCACGGCCGTCGCGGAGGTGGGGGCCAAGGCGGGCGAGCTGACGCTCAGCCTGGACATCTCGCAGCCCAACAACCTGGTCGGGCTGATCCTGGGCGCCGCGGTCGTCTTCCTCTTCTCGGGGCTGGCGATCAACGCGGTCTCGCGATCGGCCGGTTCGGTGGTCTACGAGGTGCGCAGGCAGTTCCGCGAGCACCCCGGGATCATGGATTACACCGAGAAACCGGAGTACGGCCGGGTGGTCGACATCTGCACCAAGGACGCGCTGCGCGAGCTGGCCACCCCGGGACTGCTCGCCGTCCTCACCCCCATCGCCGTCGGCTTCTCGCTCGGCGTGGGCGCGCTCGGCTCGTTCCTGGCCGGCGCGATCGGTACGGGCACGCTGATGGCCGTCTTCCTCGCCAACTCGGGCGGTGCCTGGGACAACGCCAAGAAGCTCGTCGAGGACGGTCATCACGGCGGCAAGGGCAGTGAGGCCCACGCCGCGACGGTCATCGGGGACACCGTGGGAGACCCGTTCAAGGACACGGCGGGTCCCGCCATCAACCCCCTGCTGAAGGTGATGAACCTGGTGGCGCTGCTCATCGCCCCGGCGGTGGTGCAGTTCAGTTACGGGGCGGACGCCAGCGCCGGCGTCCGCACGCTGGTGGCGGTGCTCGCCCTTGTCGTCATCATCGGCGCGGTCTATGTCTCCAAACGGCGCTCGGTCACGGTGGACGGCGGGAGCGAGGGCGGCGGGGGCGGTTCCGGCGGCGGGAGCGAGAAGTCGCCCGACCCGGTGGCGGCTCCCTGACGACTCCTGACGGCTGCTGCGGCTTCTGACGGCTGAGAAACGCACAGGAGCGGGCGGGTGGCGCGGAGTGACGCGCCGCCCGCCCGCTCACGTCCGTGAGGGACGGCGTACGTCCGGCGTGAGGTGTCTCTCTCTTGGTGCAAATGGCTGCAATAGGGTATTGAACGGACGTTTGGCGCGCGGTTGTCGCCCACTTGGCGTGTATGTTCCGGGGCCGAGAGCCTTGGAAGGGACCCATCCGGTGAACAAGAAGCTTGTGGCCGCGCTGTCCGGCGGTGCGGTGCTGCTCATGGCGCTGTCCGGCTGCAGTGGTGATGACAGCGAACAAAAGGTGAACGACTGGGCCAAGAAGGTCTGTGACCAGGTTCAGCCTCAACTGACGAAGATCGCGGACGCCAACACCTCCATCCAGCAGGCGACCTCCGACAGCAGCAAGCCCGCTGATGTCCAGAAGGCCGACTCGGCTGCCTTCCAGGCCATCTCCGACGCCTACAAGGCGCTGGGCTCCGCCGTGGACGGCGCGGGCGCCCCGCCCGTCACGGACGGCGAGAAGACCCAGAAGGAGGCCGTCAAGGAGCTCAACGCCACCGCGACGGCGTACGCGGGCCTCAAGACGAAGGTCGACGCGCTCGACACCAAGGACCAGGCGGACTTCGCCGACGGCCTCAAGGGCGTCGCGGACGAGCTGGACAAGCTCGGCAAGAGCGGCGACCAGGCACTCCAGAAGCTCCAGTCCGGCGACGTCGGCAAGGCGATGGCGAAGCAGACCGGCTGCCAGAAGCCCCCCTCGACGGCCGGGGGGTCCGCTTCCCCGGCGGCGTGACCCGACGGCACGCCACCGCACCACACCGTCCGCTCCCGGGCGCCCTCAGGGGCTTCGGGCCGCTCCGGAACGCGGTCGCACACGGCCCGCGGCCCGGTCCCCCGAACGGAGGGGCCGGGCCGCGGGCCGTTGTCAGTGGCAGCCGCCACAATGTGGGGGTGAGTACGACCAGCCTTCCCGCGCCCGACCACTCGCCCCGACTCCGTGCGGCCCTGCTCGCCGCCGACTTCACCGCAGACGGCCTGCTCGACCTGCTCGGCGCACCCGCCTATGCCGCGCTGGCCCGCAGCGAGACCGTGCCCGCGCTCCGTGCCACCCCCGGCGACACCCCGCTCGAAACGCTCGTACGGCTCTTCCTGCTCCAACGACCGGTCCCGGGGGAGCGCGCGGCTGCCGCGCTGCCGCTGGACGAGGCGCTCGCCGACGGCTGGGTCACACAGGACGGGGACGACGGCGACGACGTCCACGCGACGGTGGACGTACGGCCGTACAGCGGGCCCGAGGGGCAGGACTGGTTCATCGTCTCCGACCTGGGCCGCGCGGTCGGCGGCGCCTCGGGCGCGGGCGGCCATGACGAGGGGGTGGTGCTCGGCGTCGGCGGCGCCTCGACGACCCTGGCCGGGATCACCGTACGCGCACCGGTCGGGAGCGCGCTCGATCTCGGCACCGGCTCCGGTATCCAGGCGCTGCACGCCGCCCAGCACGCCACCCGCGTCACGGCCACCGACCTCAACCCCCGGGCGCTCGGCTTCACGCGGCTGACGCTGGCCCTTTCCGGCGCCCCCGCCGCCGAGCTGCGCGAGGGCTCGCTCTTCGAGCCGGTCGCGGACGAGACGTACGACCTGATCGTCTCGAATCCGCCGTTCGTCATCTCGCCCGGGGCCCGGCTCACCTACCGCGACGGCGGGATGGGCGGGGACGAACTGTGCCGCACGCTCGTCCAGCAGGCGGGGGAGCGGCTGAACGACGGCGGATTCGCGCACTTTCTCGCCAACTGGCAGCACGTGGAGGGGGAGGAGTGGCAGCAGCGGCTGCGCTCGTGGGTGCCGCGCGGCTGTGACGCCTGGATCGTGCAGCGCGAGGTCCAGGACGTGACGCAGTACGCCGAGCTGTGGCTGCGCGACAGCGGTGACCACAGGGCCGACCCGGAGGAGTACACCGCGCGGTACGAAGCGTGGCTGGACGAGTTCGAGGCCCGTAAGACCAAGGCCGTCGGCTTCGGCTGGATCACGCTCAGGAAGACGGGGGCCGCGGAGCAGTCGATCGTCGTGGAGGAGTGGCCGCATCCGGTGGAGCAGCCGCTCGGCGAGACCGTACGGGCCCATTTCGAGCGCCAGGACTATCTGCGGACGCACGACGACGCGGCGCTCCTCGCCGGCCATTTCGTCCTGGCGCCCGAGGTGGTCCAGGAGCAGGTGGGGCTGCCGGGTGCCGAGGACCCGGAGCATGTGGTGCTCCGTCAGCACCGCGGTATGCGCCGGGCCACGAAGGTCGACGCGGTCGGGGCCGGTTTCGCGGGGGTCTGTGACGGGACCTTGAGCGCGGGACGGATCCTGGACGCGATCGGCCAGCTGATGGGGGAGGATCCGGTGCTGCTCAGGGACCGTACCCCGCAGGCGATCCGGCTCCTGGTGGAGGAGGGATTCCTGGAACCGGCGCCCGCGCCCCGATGACGCCGCCCGGATGACGCCGCCGCGGTGACGCCGCCGCGGTGAGGGGCGCGGTGCGGGGCGGCCTCGGCGTGCGGGTGAAAGAGCGCGGCGTTCACCCGGAATTCGCGCTGGTGACGTCCCGGGGTGCCAGCCTCGGCCCACTGACACCTCGGCGCCCGCCAGCGGGTGCCACGGAATGAGCGGGGTACGGGCATGGAGAGTGGGCCGGCGATCTTCGCGGGGACGGCGTTCACGCTGTTCAGTGCCGCGCTGCTGCTGTGGACGGGGGCACGCGTGCTGCACCGCGCGCCGGTGGCCCACGGCGTACGGCCCGCGGCGTCCATCACGCTCGCGACACTCTCGGGCGTGGTCTTTCTCGCTCTCGGCGTGTGGTGCTTCGGTCGTATCTGAGGGTTTCCGACGTATCCGGGCCCGGTTTCCGGACGCCGGAGCGGAACCTCCGGCCATGATCGGTAAGGCCCGTGCGCGGCTCCGGCAGGCCGCCGGACCTGCACCGGACGCGCCGGGGGCCGTGATCCGGAACCATCGCCGCGTATCCCGGCGGAATCACTGCCTCCGCGTTCCGACGCGACGAGCCCGGGGGTCCGGGCGGCAGGAATGACTGGAGTCGGGTTACCGTTCGAGTGGCCGTTGCGGGCTTTCGCCGTTTGACACGGGGGCGGGTTGTACCGTCACACTCCGCAGCGAAGCAGCGTCACCGCTGGGCCGTACCGGGCCCCGCCAAGGCGTACTGCCGTACTGCCGTACGAGCCCACCGAGCGTCGACCGGAGAGAAGAGCGAAGTTGTCCCCGACCAGCGAGACCGCACACGGCGGCCGCCGACTCGTCATCGTCGAGTCGCCTGCCAAGGCGAAGACGATCAAGGGCTACCTCGGCCCTGGCTACGTCGTCGAGGCGAGCGTCGGGCACATCCGCGACCTCCCGAACGGCGCCGCCGAGGTGCCCGAGAAGTACACCGGCGAGGTGCGCCGCCTCGGCGTGGACGTCGAGCATGACTTCCAGCCGATCTACGTCGTCAACGCCGATAAGAAGGCCCAGGTCAGAAAGCTCAAGGAGCTGCTGGCCGAATCCGACGAGCTCTATCTCGCCACCGATGAGGACCGCGAGGGCGAAGCCATCGCGTGGCACCTCCAGGAAGTCCTGAAGCCCAAGGTCCCGGTCCACCGGATGGTCTTCCACGAGATCACCAAGGACGCGATCCGGGCCGCCGTCGCCAATCCGCGCGAGCTGAACACGCGCATGGTCGACGCCCAGGAGACCCGCCGCATCCTCGACCGGCTCTACGGCTACGAGGTCTCGCCGGTCCTGTGGAAGAAGGTCATGCGCGGCCTCTCGGCGGGCCGCGTCCAGTCCGTCGCCACCCGCCTCGTCGTCGAGCGCGAGCGTGAGCGAATCGCCTTCCGCTCCGCCGAGTACTGGGACCTGACCGGCACGTTCTCCACCGGCCGCGCCGGGGACGCCTCCGACCCGTCCTCGCTGGTCGCCCGGCTGAACGCGGTCGACGGCCGGCGCGTCGCCCAGGGCCGTGACTTCGGTCCCGACGGCCGGCTCAAGTCCGACCAGGTGCTGCATCTGGACGAGGCCAACGCGCGGGCGCTCGCCGCCGCCCTGGAGAACGCCTCCTTCTCCGTACGCTCGGTCGAGTCCAAGCCGTACCGCCGCTCCCCGTACGCCCCGTTCCGTACGACGACGCTCCAGCAGGAGGCCTCGCGCAAGCTGGGCTTCGGGGCGAAGTCCACGATGCAGGTCGCGCAGAAGCTGTACGAGAACGGCTTCATCACCTACATGCGTACGGACTCGACGACCCTCTCGGACACCGCGGTCTCGGCGGCCCGTGCGCAGGTCACGCAGTTGTACGGGGCAAGCTACCTGCCGGACAGGCCGCGGACGTACGCGGGCAAGGTCAAGAACGCGCAGGAGGCGCACGAGGCGATCCGTCCCTCGGGCGACCGGTTCCGTACCCCCGCCGAGACCGGACTGACCGGCGATCAGTTCAAGCTCTACGAGCTGATCTGGAAGCGGACCGTCGCCTCGCAGATGAAGGACGCGGTCGGCAACAGCGTCACCGTCAAGATCGGTGGCAGGTCGAGCGACGGCCGGGACGCGGAATTCTCCGCCTCCGGCAAGACGATCACGTTCCACGGCTTCATGAAGGCGTACGTCGAGGGCGCGGACGACCCGAACGCGGAGCTGGACGACCGCGAGCGCCGGCTGCCGCAGGTCGCCGAGGGCGACGCCCTCTCCGCCGAGGAGCTCTCGGTGGACGGCCACGCGACGAAGCCGCCGGCCAGGTACACCGAAGCCTCGCTGGTCAAGGAGTTGGAAGAGCGCGAGATCGGCCGTCCGTCGACCTACGCCTCGATCATCGGCACCATCCTCGACCGCGGCTATGTGTTCAAGAAGGGCACGGCGCTCGTCCCGTCCTTCCTCTCCTTCGCCGTGGTCAACCTGCTGGAGACGCACTTCGGCCGGCTCGTCGACTACGACTTCACGGCCAAGATGGAAGACGATCTCGACCGCATCGCGCAGGGCGAGGCCCAGGCCGTGCCGTGGCTGCGGCGGTTCTACTTCGGCGAGGGCGACGACAACGCGGGGGTCGCCTCGGGCGCCGGGAACGGCGACGGCGACCACCTCGGCGGCCTCAAGGAACTGGTCACGGACCTCGGCGCGATCGACGCCCGGGAGATCTCCTCCTTCCCCGTCGGCGACGGGATCATGCTGCGCGTCGGGCGGTACGGCCCGTACGTCGAGCGCGGCGAGAAGGACGAGGAGGGCCACCAGCGCGCCGATGTGCCGGAGGACCTGGCGCCCGACGAGCTGACGGTCGAGTACGCCGAGGAACTGCTGGCCAAGCCGAGCGGTGACTTCGAGCTGGGCGCGGACCCGGAGAGCGGCCACCAGATCGTGGCGAAGGACGGCCGTTACGGACCGTACGTCACCGAGATCCTGCCGGACGGCACCCCGAAGACCGGCAAGAACGCGGTCAAGCCGCGTACCGCCTCGCTCTTCAAGTCCATGTCCCTGGACACGGTCACGCTCGCCGACGCCCTCAAGCTGATGTCGCTGCCGCGCGTGGTCGGCACGGACGCCGAGGGCGTGGAGATCACCGCGCAGAACGGCCGGTACGGCCCGTACCTGAAGAAGGGCACGGACTCGCGGTCGCTGGAGACCGAGGACCAGCTCTTCAACATCACGCTGGACGAGGCGCTGGCGATCTACGCCCAGCCCAAGCAGCGGGGCAGGGCCGCGGCCAAGCCGCCGCTGAAGGAGCTGGGGACGGACCCGGTGAGCGAGCGGCCGGTCGTGGTGAAGGACGGGCGGTTCGGCCCGTACGTCACGGACGGCGAGACGAACGCGACGCTGCGGACCGACGACAGCGTCGAGACGATCACCCCGGAGCGGGGGTACGAGCTGCTCGCGGAGAAGCGCGCGAAGGGGCCGGCCAAGAAGACCGCGAAGAAGGCGGTGAAGAAGGCTCCGGCGAAGAAGGCACCCGCCAAGAAGGCGACGACGGCGAAGAAGGCCGCCGCGAAGACGACGACCGCCAAGACGGCGGCGAAGAAGACGACGGCGAAGAAGACGGCCGCGAAGTCGGCGGCGTCCTCGGCTTCGGCGTCTTCGTCTTCGCCCTCGGCCTCGGCCTCGGCTTCGGCTTCGGCTTCGGCGAAGTCGGGCGAATAGGCAGCTGCGTTCAGGGGCTCGGTGCAGCCGGCTGAGCCGCGGGGACGGGGGAGCGGGGCGGGGAGTTCGCCCTGTCTCCGCGCTCTGTTCGGACGGGGCTCCAGGGTTGTCACCGGCTGCGGATAGGCTGGGCGGATGACGCGAGCCGAGCAGCCAACGGTCGTGAGCCCCACCTCCGACTCCGACGCACTTGCCGCAGACTCACGAGAGCGCGCCGTACGATCTCTGTTGCGCCTTCCACCGCTGCGGCGGCTTTGGGGTGCCCAGTTCGTCGGCGGGATCGGCGACGTACTCGCCGTACTCGTGCTTCTGCTGCTGTCGTTGCAGGCGGCGATCGCCGAGGGCTCGTTCGGTGCCGGATACCGGGGTGTGGCGTTCGCCGTCGCCGCCGTGTTCGGGGCCCGGGTTCTGGCGACGCTGCTGTTCGGGGCGGTGCTCCTGGGGCCGCTGACGGCGCTGATCGCGCCCAGTGGCGGGCCCGGGGCCAAGACCAAGAAGACGACTGGAGTGTCGGCCGGGACGGTTGACGCGGTTGACGCGGCTGGAAGCTCTGCGACGCCTGAGGCGTCCGGGGCCACGGCGGTCAAGAGCCCCGCGTTCAAGAGCCCCGCGTTCAGGAACAAGGCGGCCAAGAACAAGACGGCCAGGAGCAAGGCGGCCAAGCCCGCGCGGGACGGTGGCCCGCTAGACCGTCGCTGGACGATGATCGTCGCGGACGTACTGCGCCTCGCGCTGCTGATCGTCGCGCCGCTGTGGCTCGACTGGACCCCCGACCGCGCCCTGCCGATCCTTCTCAGCACGGTCTTCGTCGCCGGTGTCGCCGAGCGCTTCTGGACGGTCGCCAAGGAGAGCGCGGCTCCCGCGCTGCTGCCGGCTCCGCCACTGGAGGGCGCCGCGGTACGCCCGCTGCCCGACCATCTCGACGCGCTGCGCCGGCTCTCCCTGCGCACGTCCTTCGCCGCCGTCCCCGTCGCCGCCGCGGTCCTGCTCGTCGCCACGCTGATCGGCAATCTGCTGGGCACGGGCATCGAGTGGTTCTCACTGCATCAGGCGGCCCTCGGGTCGTATGTCGCGGCCGGGCTGTTCGCCGCGTCGGTGTCGACCCTCTACTTCCTGGAACTGCCCGACGGCCATACGCCCCGCCCGCGTTCCCCGCTCGAAGGGCTGCGCAGGTCCGTGGGCGCCGCGAGCGGCAAGACGTCCCGTGGCTCGTCCGGTGGCAAGGCGTCTGCCGGCAAGGGATCCGGTGAGAGCAGCGGTCAGGACGGCGCCGACGGCAACGCCGGCGGTACCAGCGCCCGGGACAAGGGACGTACGGGCGCGGTGCCGCTGTTCGTCCTCGCGTGCGGCGCGATCGCCGGCGCCGTCGCCGCGGCCGTGGGCGTCGCCGTACTCCAGGCCAAGGACCTCGGCGGCGGTCCCGTCGCCTTCGCCCTCCTCGTCCTCGCCCTGGCCGGTGGAACCGGGCTGGGCATCCGCGGCGCCGGGAAGGTGCTGCCCGCGCTGTCGCGCCGCCGGCTGTTCGCGCTGGCGATCGCGGTCACCGGCATAGCGCTGCTTGTCATGGGCCTCGTGCCGGACATGGCGACCGTGCTGTTCCTGGCGCTGTTCGCGGGCTTCACGGCCGGTGTCGCGGCGAATACTGGACACACCCTTATCGACCTGGAGACGGAGGAGTACGGTCGTAGCCGGGTCACCGAGCACCTACAGGCTGTAGTCCGGGTCTTCGTCGGGCTCGGCCTGGTCGTCGCTCCCCTCGTCGCGGCGGCCATCGGCCCGCACCGCCTCTCCGGTGGCGACTTCGTCTTCGCGCACGACGGAGCGGCCTTCACGCTGATACTGGTCGGCGCGCTGCTGCTGCCCGTGGCGGCCGTCGTCCTCGCCAAGACGGACGACCGGTCCGGCGTGCCGCTGCGCCGCGATCTGCGGGACGCGCTGCGCGGCGGCGCCGACCCGGCGCAGGCCCCGGCGGCGACCGGCTTCTTCCTCGCGATAGAAGGCGGCGACGGCGCCGGAAAGTCGACTCAGGTCGAGGCGCTCGCCGACTGGATCAGGGCCAAGGGCCATGAAGTGGTGGTCACGCGCGAGCCGGGTGCCACCCCGGTGGGCAAGCGGCTGCGCACGATCCTGCTGGACGTGTCGAGTGCCGGTCTGTCGAACCGCGCCGAGGCCCTGCTGTACGCCGCCGACCGGGCCGAGCATGTCGATTCGGTCGTCCGCCCGGCGCTGGAGCGCGGCGCGATCGTCATCTCCGACCGCTACATCGACTCGTCCGTGGCCTACCAGGGCGCGGGCCGTGATCTCTCGCCGACCGAGATCGCCCGTATCTCGCGCTGGGCGACGGACGGACTCGTACCGCATCTGACGGTGCTGCTCGACGTCTCCCCGGAGACGGCGCGCGAGCGGTTCACGGAGGCGCCGGACCGGCTGGAGTCCGAGCCCGCGGAGTTCCACCAGCGGGTACGGTCCGGCTTTCTCACCCTCGCCGCCGCCGACCCCACCCGCTATCTGGTGGTGGACGCCGGCCAGGAGCCGGAATCGGTCACCACGGTCGTACGGCACCGGCTCGACCAGATGCTGCCGCTCTCCGAGGCCGAGGTGAAGGCCCAGGAAGAGGCGCGGAAGGCGGCCATCGAGGAAGCCCGCCGCAGGGCGGAGGAAGAGGCCGCGCGCAAGGCGGAGGAGGAGCGCCTGGAGCGCGAGCGGCAGGCGCAGCTCGCCAAGCTCCGTGCCGAGGAGGAGGAGCGCAAGCGCCGCGAGCTGGAGGAGGCGCGGCAGCGCGAGGCCGAGCGGCAGGCCGAGGAGGCCAGGCAGCGCGCCGAGGAGGCGCGCAAGAAGGCCGAGGAGGAACGGCAGCGGCGCGAGGCCGAGGAGCGGGCGTACGAGGCGGAGCAGGCGCGCCTCAGGCGGCAGGCCCAGGAAGAGGCCAGGCTCAGGGCGGAGGCCGAGGAGCGCCGCCGTGAGAAGCAGCGCAAGGCCGAGGAGGCGCTGCTCAGGGCCGAGGAGGCACGGCGGCTCGCGGAAGAGGCGGCGGCCGCCGCGGCGGCGGCGGCTTCGGCGGAGGCTCCGGGGGTCTCTCCGAACGAGATCACGGTCCCCACGCCGCTCCTCAAGAAGCCGGAGTTCACGAAGAAGCCGGAGATCGCGCCGGACGAGGTGACGCAGGAGGTACCGGCGGTACGGCCGGCGGATCCGGACGAGACGGCCGTCATTCCGCAGGTGCCGGATCCGGACCGGTCCGCTGAGCGTGGTGCCCCGGGTGACCGGGGCGAGCGTACGGACCGGGGTGGCCGGGGCGAGCGTACGGACCGGGGTGGCCGGGGCGAGCGTACGGACCGGGCGGCCGACGAGACTACGGTGCTCCCGCCGGTACGGGACGACGGGCACGGCGACGAGCGGGGCGCGAATGGCGCGGCGGGCGGCCGGGACGCCCGCGCGGCCGACGAGACCGCCGTGCTCCCGCCCGTACGGAACGCCGATCCGGCCGACCGGGTGCCGCCTGGCTTCTTCCGGGAGGACGCGCGGCCGTCGCCCGCCGAGGGCGGCAACGAGCGCACGCGTGAGCTGCCGCAGGTCAACCCGGAGGCGTATCGGGAGGGTGGTCAGGAACGTACGCCCGAGCGCCCGCGCCGCCGCTCCGACTGGGCGGAGGAGACTCCGCTGGACGACCTTCCGACCCTGGCGGACGAGCTGCTCGGCCCGCATGACGACGACAGCGACGGCAGCGACGGCAGCGACGGCAGGCGCCGCCGCTGAGGCCTGTTCGGACGGCCGGGGCCCGGCGCCGGAAGGCCGGCCCCGGGCATGGTCGGACCCCGACCGTGCCCGGGGCCGGCCGTCGGACTCGGGCCGGACTGTCAGACCCCGGCCCCACAATGGGATCCGGACAGTGGAATCCGGGGCTCACGTGGGTGGGACCGCACATGGCATGGAGGTGGTGACGGCGCATGACCGTATGGGACGACCTGGTCGGACAGGACCGCGTTCGGGCGACGCTCGCCGCCGCCGCCCGGGACGCGGACGCGCGCGTGACCGCCGAGGCGGCGGGTACCGAGCCGCCGGAGGCGTCGAGGATGACGCACGCCTGGCTGTTCACCGGACCGCCCGGTTCCGGCAGGTCCACCGCGGCGCGCGCCTTCGCCGCCGCCCTGCAATGCACGAGCCCGGACCGTGCGCTCGGCGGTGAGCCGGGCTGCGGGTTCTGCGACGGCTGCCATACGAGTCTGATCGGTACGCACGCCGATGTGGACATCATCCGCACCGATCTGCTGTCGATCGGTGTGAAGGAGACCCGCGAGCTGGTCCGCCGCGCCCAGCTCTCACCGGCCGGCGGGCGCTGGCAGGTCAATGTGCTGGAAGACGCCGACCGCCTCACCGAGGGCGCGGGGAACGTCCTGCTCAAGGGGGTGGAGGAGCCGGCGCCCCGTACGGTCTGGCTGCTCTGCGCGCCCTCCCTGGAGGACGTCCTGCCCACGATCCGTTCGCGCTGCCGCCACCTCGTGCTGCGTACTCCACCGGTGGCGGCTGTCGCCGATGTCCTGATCCGGCGCGACGGCATCGAGCCCGAGGCCGCGCATGCCGCCGCCCACGCCACCCAGGGGCATATCGGCCGGGCGCGCCGTCTCGCCACCGACGAACGGGCACGGGCCCGTCGCGCCACCGTTCTCAAGATGCCGCTGCGTGTGGACGACATCGGTGGCTGTCTCAGGGCGGCGCAGGAGCTGATCGACGCCGCCACGGAGGACGCCAAGCAGGTCGCCGAGGACGTCGACGTCAAAGAGACCGAGGACATGAAGACCGCGCTCGGTGCCTCGGCGGGCGGCCGGATGCCCCGGGGCACAGCGGGCGTGATGAAGGAGCTGGCCGACCGCCAGAAGCGCCGTTCCACTCGTACGCAGCGGGACAGCCTGGATCTGGCCCTCACCGATCTGACCGGCTTCTACCGCGATGTGCTGGCCATCCAGCTGGGCTCGCGCGTGGCGCTCGCCAATGGGGACGTACGGGACGCGCTGGACCGGGTCGCCCGTGCCTCGGCGCCCGAGCGGACGCTGCGCCGGATAGAGGCGATCGTCGCCTGCCGCCAGGCGCTGGACCGCAATGTGGCGCCGCTGCTGGCGGTGGAGGCGATGGCGGTCTCGCTGCGGGCGGGCTGACGGACGGTACGGGGCCGCAAGAGCCTGTTTGTACGGGCGGTGGACGGCGCGGGCGGTGGATGGCACGGGGGGAATGCGTAGGGTCCGGGGAATCCGTGAGGTCCGCGGGATCCGGGGAATCCGCGGGTTCCGTGGGGTCCGGGGAATGCGGAAGTTCCAGGAGATCCGGGAAATCACCCGTACGAGCACTGACAGGCCGCGTACGCGATTCGGCGGCTAGGCTCCCTGAATGGACACCAGGCGCCTGTTCCGTATTACCGCCACCGCGTTCGTGGCGGCCGGTCTGCTGATCTCCGGCTGCAGTTCCGGCAGTTCCTCGTCGGAGGCATCGACTTCGGATACGGATACGAATGCGGGCTCCGGCGCGGTGTCCATCGACCCCGCCGCGCTGAAGAAGTACTACGACCAGAAGCTCAAGTGGCGCGCGTGCGGAGTCCCTGGTTTCGAGTGCGCCACGATGAAGGCACCGCTCGACTACACGAAGCCGGACGGGACCCGGATCGATCTGGCCGTCGCCCGCAAGAAGGCCACAGGGCCCGGCAAGCGCCTCGGTTCTCTCATGGTCAACCCGGGCGGTCCCGGGGGCTCGGCCATCGGGTATCTCCAGGCGTACGCGGGCATCGGCTACCCGGCCCCGGTCCGCGCCCAGTACGACATGGTGGCCATCGACCCGCGCGGCGTCGCCCGGAGCGAGCCCGTCGAATGCCTCACGGGCAAGGAGATGGACGCGTACACCCAGGTCGATCAGACGCCGGACGACCAGGCCGAGACCGCGAAGCTGGCCGCGTCCTTCAAGAAGTTCGCCCAGGGCTGCCAGAAGCGCTCCGGCGCGATCCTTCCGCATGTGTCCACGGTCGAGGCGGCCCGTGACATGGACATCTTCCGTACCGCGCTGGGCGACCAGAAGCTCTCGTACGTCGGGGCGTCGTACGGCACCTTCCTGGGCGCGACGTACGCGGAACTGTTCCCACAGCGCACCGGCCGCCTCGTCCTCGACGGCGCGATGGACCCGTCCCTCCCGGCCCGTGAACTGAACCGCGACCAGACCGCGGGCTTCGAGACCGCCTTCCGGTCCTTCGCCGAGGACTGCGTCAAGCAGGCCGACTGTCCCCTCGGCACGAAGTCCGTGGCCGATGTCTCGAACCGTATGAAGACCTTCTTCACCACACTGGACGCCAAGCCCGTCCCGACCGGCGAGAGCCGCCCCCTGGGCGAGTCCCTCGCCACGACCGGCGTGATCGCCGCGATGTACGACGAGTCGGCCTGGCCCCAGCTCCGCCAGGCCCTCGGGGACGCCATGAAGGGCGACGGCGCGGCCCTGCTCTCCCTCGCCGACTCGTACTACGAGCGTGACAGCGGGGGCTCGTACGCCAATCTGATGTACGCCAACTCCGCCGTGAACTGCCTGGACCTCCCGCCGGCCTTCGACAGCCCCGAAGCGGTCGCCCAAGCGCTCCCCTCCTTCGAACAGGCTTCCCCGGTCTTCGGCAGAGGCCTGGCCTGGGCCTCGCTGAACTGCACCTACTGGCCCACCAAGGCCACCGGCTCCCCCCACCGCATCGAGGCGAAGGGCGCGGCCCCGATCGTCGTGGTCGGCACCACCCGCGACCCGGCGACCCCGTACAAGTGGGCCCGGTCCCTGGCCGCCCAGCTCTCCTCGGGCACCCTCCTCACCTACAACGGCGACGGCCACACGGCGTACGGCCGCGGCAGCGACTGCATCGACACGGCGATCAACACCTACCTCCTGGAGGGCACGCCCCCGGCGGACGGCAAGAAATGCTCCTGACCTGCGGGAAGACCCCTGCGGGAAGGGTGTGCGGAGCACCCTCCAAAACTGTGTAGACTTGGCCGCGCTGCTGATCGCACCATGGTGCGGAAGGCACGCCGCCTTAGCTCAGTTGGCCAGAGCAACGCACTCGTAATGCGTAGGTCTCGGGTTCGAATCCCGAAGGCGGCTCAGTCCCTGAACAGGGAAAACCGTTCGAACGAAGGCCCCCGCGAAGATCGTGGGGGCCTTCTGCGTGGGCGAATGATCGCGGGCCGGGGGTGAATCGCGGAGGCGGATTCGGTGGGGGTCGGATCGGCGGGCCGGGGTGCGTTGGCGCGCTGTGGTCGGCCGGTGTCAGGGGGTAGGGTGACTGGCCCGGTCGGGGCGAAGGGGGTTCGGTGGAAGCGGAGTTGATGGCACTCGCTGCCGCGGGCGCTACGGCGCTCGTACAGCAGATGGCGACCGATTCGTGGGCGCAGGCTCGTGATCGTATCGTCGCGTACTTCTCGCGCCGCGGCGGTGAGGAAGACGTGATCGAGGGGGAGCTGGAGACCTCGCGCGGGGAATTGACGGGGGCGGCGGGGGACGGCGACGAGGGGATCGCCTTGGATGTCGAGGCGGAGTGGCGGGCGCGGTTGCGGCGCGCTTTGGTGGCCAATCCGGATTCCGCTTCCGAGCTGCGGGCCATTCTCGATGAATTGGCGCCCGACGGGGGCGATCAGCGGGTCGCGGATGTCCACAACGTGATCAGCGGGGGTACGCAGCACGGTCCGGTGGTTCAGGCCGGCGATGTGGGTTCGCTCAACTTCGGTACGCCTCCCGCTCAGGAATGAAGCCGGGTATCCGGCGTGGCGGATTCTGTTGCCCCGGCCTCTGGTGTGGGACGAATCGGGTGAAAGTGGCCTCGGTCGTGGTCGCACGCCGCCGGACAAGGTGGCTGCAAGGGGTCTGCAAGGAAAGCGCCGTGTCCCCCGGGCACCCCTCTGTCGACTGCTGAACGCAGCGACAAGCATGGGGGAGTGTTGTGTCTGTCAAAACCACACAATCGGCGCTGATCGAACAAGGTCGGTGGCTGACCGTACTGGACTGCAAGCGATTGCTGATCGTCGCTCACACCGTGACGTTCGCTCAGCGACTGCGGGAGATCCTCTGCCTGTTGGAGGCCGACTTCCGTATCCAGGTGGTCTTCACCACCCCGCCGCACGCCTTCGGGGAGGGGGTCTCGCGGTATCTGGAGAGTCTGGGCATCGCCACCGTGCCCTGGGAGGAGGCCCGACGGGCCGAGTTCGACCTGGCGCTGGCCGCCGGATCCCGGGGGGTGCACGAGTTGCGGGCTCCGGTCGTGCGCATCTCGCACGGAGCCGGCCACATCAAACTGCTCACCGACACCTCCACCCTCGAACCGGGGGAGACACGGGCGCCCGGGATGCTGAGCCGTCAGCATCTTCTGCACGAGGGACGGGTGGGTCCGGCGGCGATCGTCTACGCGCACGAGCGCGATCTGGAGGAACTGGCGCGATCCTGCCCCGAGGCGCTTCCGGTGGCGCAGGTGGTGGGGGATCCCTGTGTCGACCGCATCGTGGCCGGGAGGTCCCGGCGCGAGGAGTACCGCGGGGCGCTGGGGCTGGCGGCGGGGCAGCGGCTCGTGGTCGTCTCCTCGACGTGGGGGCCCACCTCCACCTTCGGACGGCTCGACGCCCTGCTGCCGCAGCTGCTGAGCCAGCTGCCCCGGCGTGACTACCGGGTCGCCCTGCTGCTCCATCCGAATGTCTTCGCCGGTCACGGGGGCTGGCAGGTACATAGCTGGCTGGCCGGCTGCCGCGGCCGGGGGATCGCGGTCGTGCCCCCGGAAGCGGACTGGCAGGCGCCGCTGATCGCCGCCGACTGGATCATCGGTGACCACGGATCGCTGACGGCGTACGGAACCCTCACGGACGCCGCCATGCTGCTCACGCCCGGACCGAGGCGCGAGATCTCGGCCTACTCGCCGGCGGCGCTGCTGGCCACGCTGGCGCCCGTGATCTCTCCCGCGTATCCGCTGGACGAGCAGTTGCGCTATGCCGCGGAGCGGCACCGTCCGGGGCAGTACGAGCAGGTGGCTTCCCTGCTTTCCTCGGCGCCGGGCCAGTTCCACCAGCGGATGCGCGCTGTCATCTACCGGCTGCTCAAGCTGGGCGAACCGGCCTGGGCGCCGCTCGTCCCCCCGTTGCCCCTGCCACCGCCGCTGGAGCAGTGGGAGGCCATCGACCCGGGGGTGGCGCAGCGATGAGCCGGCCTGTACGGGTACCGGACGCCGCGTGGTGCGCGGTGCGGTTCGGTGTCCGGCGTACGTCCAGCGAGGTCTGTTCGGATGGTCGCACCGGCCTGGTCACCGTCTCCGCCTCTATCGTCTGGAGGTCGGCGACGGGGGACGGTCTGGTCACTGTCCGGCTCGACGCGGTGTCCGAAGCGGCGGGGAGTCGTCCGTACCCGCCGGGTCATGGTCCGTGCGACCTGCATCTGTGGGTGAACCCGGACGCTCCGGGAGAAGCGGACCAGGTGGAGTACGCCGATGTGCTCGTGTCCCGGACGCCGTTGCCACCGTCGGCGGCCCGCCGGCACGCGAACGAACTGATCGTGCGCCATCCGGGCTGTCTCGTCGCCGCCGTGCCCGACTCCGAGAACGGGTGCGTCCTCGGAACACGGCGCGGCGGGGGCGTCGTCATCCCGGCGTGCGCGGGAGCGGACGGGGCGCGTCCGGCTCCGCCGTACGCCGTGGCCGCGGTGGTGCACGCCTGGCTGGTGGCCGGAGAGCCGCTGGAATCGCTCAGGTCCGTCCGCCTGCGTGAGCGGGACGGTCGTTTCTGACCGACGACAGCGGGGGCACGGAGCCGGCTGCGGCAGCGCTCACAGCTGCCGCAGCCGGTCGTCGAGGCGCTGCGCGTCGGCGGGGTTCAGCCGCTGGAAGAGGTCCCGGGCCGCCTCGTAGCAGCGGCGCGCCTCGGCCATGCCGCCCTGCCGCTGGGCGGCCTGGCCGAGCCATTCCAGGGAACGCCCCTGCCAGTGCGCGGACTGGGCGACGGGCCCCCGGAACATCTCCAGCGCCTCGCGCAGCCGCCGGGTACCCGTCTCGTGGTCCCCGTCGCAGTCCAGGACATGGCCGAGGAGGGCCAGGGCGCGGGCCGCTTCGTAGCCTTCGCCCTGGGACTCCAGTTCGGCATAGGCGCGCGTGAGATGCCGGGCCGCCGTACGGTGATCGCCGGTCGCCGACGCGGTCTCGCCGAGACGTCGTCTGGAGAGCGCGGCCCCGCGCCGGTAGCCGATCGACTCGCGCAGGAGCAGGGCCTGTTCGAAGTGCTCGCGAGCCTCGTCGAAGCGCGAGGTGAGCAGTTCGATGTGGCCCAGTCCGTTCAGGGCCTGCGCCTGTTGCCGGACGTCACCGTCGGAGGTGGCGTGCTCCAGCGCCTGGACGTACCAGTCGGCGGCCTCCTCGTACCGCCCGGCGTTGCGCAGACCGATCGCGCCCGAGGTCAGCATGCGGCCCTCGCCGTCCCTGGAGCCGCTCGCGCGCGCTGCCGAGAGGCCCGTGCGGTGCGCCTCGACCCACATGTCGGAGGGGCGCAACCGCAGGAAAAGCGGCCACATGGCGTCCACCAACTGCCAGCACGAGGTGAGCCATTCGGCGTCGGCGCAGTGCCGTACGGCGGCCATGAGGCCGTTGCGGTGCGTATCGAACCAGGCCAGCGCCTCGGCCGGGTCCGCGAGCGGAGTGGGCCGGACGGGCGAGGAGGGGAGTTCGCGCGTCGGCATCCGGTGGCTGGGGGTGAGGATCTCCTCCCCCGCCGTCGCGGTGATCAGACACCAGTCGACGAAGCGGCGCTGTATGTGCGCGCGCTGCGAATCGCTCTCCTCCGCGTCGCCGCGCCGCCGGGCGTGGGGGCGTACGAGATCGTGGAAGCGGTAGATCCCCGGGCTCGTCTCCTCCAGGAGGCTGGCCTCCAGCAGGGCGCCGACGGCCATGTCCACGGCGTCCGTCCCGGGCGCGGGGGTGGTGTCGTCGCTCGCTCCGTCACCACCGATCGCGGTGAGCATGAACAGGTCGTAGCGCTCCGTGGGCAGGAGTCCCATCCGCCGGTAGAGCGTGGCGCTCTCGCGGGGCAGCAGACCGTACGACATGTCCAGTGCGGAGCGCACCACGGCTTCTCCATCGACACGCAGGGCGTCGAGCGGCCCCTGATCCTGGGACAGGCTCTCGGCGAGGGCGGATACGGAACGGTGTGGGCGGAGCACGAGCTGGGCGGCGGCCAGGCAGACCGCGAGGGGCAGACAGCCGCACAGGGTGACCACCGCGCGGGCCGCCTCCGGATCCTGGGCGACGCGCCCGCCGCCACCGCCGACGGCCAGGAGTTCGACGGCCGACTCCGGGGTGAGGGCCCCGAGCCGGTGCGTGGCCGCGCCGTCGGCGAGCAGCCCGGTGAGGTGGTTTCTGCTGGTCACCACGGTCAGCCCGGTGGGCGTGCCGAGCAGCAGGGGCCGCACCTGCGCCGCGGTGAACGCGTTGTCCAGGAGAACGGCCAGTCGCAGTTCCGAGGTCAACGAGCGCCACAGCGCTATCCGTTGTGAGGTGTCCGCGGGTACGGAGGGCGCTCCGAGCGCGTACAGGAAGCCTTCCAGGACGGTGGCGGCGGGGACCGGACCTCCGGCGGTCCCTTCCGCGGCATGACCGCCCAGGTCGGCGTACAGCTGGCCGTCGGGGAAGCTGCTCGCGTTCTCGTGCAGCCAGCGCGAGGCGAGGGTCGTCTTTCCGATGCCGGGGAAACCGCTGACGACCAGGAGCTGCGGTGCCTGCGCCGGACGCCGGGCGCGCAGGGCGTCGAGGGCCCGCACATCCTCCTCGCGGTCCACCAGCGCCCGCCGCAGTGGCGGCAGCTGGCGGGGCACCGGGGGCCGGGGCGCGTCCTCCCGGGCCGGTTGGTGGAAGTGGATGCCGCCCTGGATGTCGCGGGCCTGCACGACAGGACCATGGAGAACGGCCGCGCCGGCGATCGTGTTCGTGTGGGCCGGCCGGTGGCCCCGGGGCGGAGAGTGACGTCGTAACCAGTCACTCACGGAGGCTTCGGTGCCGGGGTCGTGCGCGGCCAACGCGTGCAGCGCCAGGGCGAGTCGCCTCATCGCCGAAGCGGCTCCCGGACCGGCCGCCGCCGCTTCTTCCGGTGCCGTGGAAACCGCGGGGGGCGCCGGCACCGCGGAGTTATCTGTTTCATCCGCCAAGCGGGGCCATAAACGGGCCACCGTCTGATCTGTCCCGGCCGCCGTTTCCATGATGGCGGCCAATTCCCGCCAAGCGGCGGAATTCCGGTCAGTGCCCCACGCGACCATGGCCGACAACAGCGCTCCCGCTCGGTCGGATTCCGGAAATGGCACCTCTGCGGCCCCCCTTCGGCACCGTAACGATCATGCCATCAGCATATGCGTCAGGAATGCGTCGTCATCAGCCAGCTAGGGAGTCCTTCCCCATCTCGCGCCGTGGATGAACAGATTCGTTCAGACGTAAGTCAGTTTCGGACTTCAAAGAGGCCCATATAGCCAGGTGGGGGGCCTCCATGGCACGCTCGGATACCCGGCCTGTAGCGGGCCGGACCGGCGGGAGGACGCTGGTGGAGTTCGAGATTCGACTTTCAGGATCGGTCGAAGTACGGGCCGCCGGCCGACGCAAGGACCTCGGTCCCGCCAAAACTCGTCTGGCGTTCGCCGCGCTCGCCTGGGACGCCAGTCGCACCGTGAGCGTGGATGAGCTGATTCACCGGATCTGGGACGACGATCCGCCGAGCAAGGCCAGGGACGCGCTGTACGTGCACATATCGCGTATTCGCAGAGCCTTGAAGAGCGTCGCCGGGAGCGACGCACCGGCCGTCGACAGCCGTACGAACTCCTACGTGATGAACGTCGACCCGGACCGGGTGGACCTGCGCCGCTATACCAGCTGCGTCGACCAGGCCCGCTCCCTGAAGGACAGCGACGACGAGGGAGAGGCCATCCGCCTGCTCGACCACGCGGAGAGCCTCTGGCGCGGGGAACCGCTGGCCGGGATCACGGCCTACTGGGCCGGTCAGCTCCGCCTCACCATCGGCGAGAGAAGCCTCATCGCCGCCATGGTGCGCGCCGAAATCCTCATGGCGGCGGGGAAGTTCGCCGACGCCGTACCCGTGCTGCTGCCCCTGGCCGAGGAGCACCCCGTCGACGAAGCACTCGTCGAACTACTCGCTCTCGCCCTGTACGGCAGCAGGCGCGCCGCCGAGGCGACCAAGCTGTTGCAGAGGACGCGGCAGCGCATCGTCCGTGACATCGGCCTCGACGCGGGCCGGCGGTTGCGCCAGGTCCATCAGGGGATCATCTCGGAGACGCCCGTGGCGGCGCTGCTGGAGCAGGCGGGCATCGGCAAGCGCACGGTCTCGCGACCGGCAGGGACGATTCCGGACAACGTACCGCGTGATATTCCGTGGGTCGGACGGCGTGACGAGCTGCGACGGCTGAAGGCGGCGCTCTCCGAGACGAGTGGTCCCTCCTCCGGTCACTCCGCGCCGGTCGTCACCATCGAGGCGATCGACGGCATGGGCGGCGTCGGCAAGACGTCGATGGCCGTGCACCTCGCGCATCAGCTGCGCGACCTGTTCCCGGAAGGCCGGATCTATCTGCATCTGCACGGTCATGCCGACGACCGGCCGCCGCTGAGCGCGGCCCACGCGCTCAGTGAACTGCTGCGCCTGCTCGGTACGCCGCCGAAGGAACTCCCGCAGAGCCTGGACGAGTTGATCTCTCTGTGGCGCACCACCGTCAGGGACCGCCGCATGCTTGTCATCCTGGACGACGCCGCCGGCCCCGCACAGGTCCGGCCCTTACTTCCCGGCGCGTCCCCGACAGCCGTCATCGTGACGAGCCGGCAGCGGCTGCCCGGTCTGCCCGGTGTGCGCCCGGTCTCCCTTGACGTGCTGCCGCGCGAGGACGCCATCGCGCTCTTCAACCAGCGGCTCGGCCCGCGACGCGCCGTCCGGGAGGCCGACACCGCGGAAATCGTCCGTATCTGCGGATATCTGCCGCTCGCTGTCGATGTTCTGGCGAGCCGCTTACTGGCCCGGCCTTCGTGGACCACGTCCGACCTGCTGAAGCAGTTGACCGATGGTGACAGAAGGCTTTCCCAATTGCGCGACGGTGAGCGGAACATCACACATGTCTTCGCATCGTCCTATCGATGGCTGACACCCTTGCAGCGGCTCGTCTTCCGTCGTATCGGCCTCCATTTCGGATTGGAGTTCGGTCCGCACGCGGTGGCGGCACTGGCGGGACTGTCCTTCGAGGCGACCGAGGACGCTTTGGAAGAGCTGCTGGCTCATCACCTTATTTTCGAGCCGTCACCGCATCGATTCACCATGCATGATCTTCTGCGCGTGTACGCACGTACGCTGATCGATGACGGTTCCGATGCGGACGGGCCGGAATTCGACCGGGACACAGATGCCGACCGGGACACGGAAAACGAGTCCGATCAGGCACTTCGCCGTCTGGTGGAGCATTATCTGAGTGTCGCGGACCGGGCCGACCGGCTGGCCTACCGCGTTCGCTCACGCATCCCCGTCGGAGAACGTCCCTCCACCGCGTGGCCCGAGATCGCCGACGCGCGGGCGGCGGAGCGGTGGCTGATCGCCGAAGGCGCCAATCTGATGGCCGCGCTCGACTGGACGCGCCGTCATGGGTCGGAAGGCCAACTGGCCTTGTTCGTCCATGTGTTGGCGGGCTACTGGAACGTGGAGGGGCATCTGGTCACGGCCGAACCGCTGTTGCGCCGCGCGGTCGCCCACTGGCGTGCCGTCGGTGATGACGCGGCGCGGGGGCGAGCCCTGCTCGACCTGAGCGCGCTGTGCTCGCAGAGCGGTCGGTACGAAGAGGCGCACTCGACGGCGAACGAAGCCCTGGGTATCGCACGGTCCCTGAAGGATTCGGAGCTGGAGAGCGAGTCCATTCACCAGCTGTCGCTTCCGCTGTGGCACACCGGCCAGTATGTGCTGGCCCAGACCCTTCAGGAACGGTCTCTTGCTTTGCGTATGCAATTCAAGGACGGGTTCCAGATAGCGCGTAGCCACAACTTGCTCGGAATCACCCATCTTCAGTTGGGACGCCATCAGGAAGCGATTGACTGCTTCCTGCTCGCTCTTTCCGGATTCGCCGATGCCGGAGATGACAGGGGCAGATATCGCACGCTGAACAACATGGCGGAGCTGTATCAGAAGGTCGGTAATCTGGAAGCCTCGGAGCGCGCTTATCGGGAAGCGATCGACGTCTCCAGCGATATGGGCGGAAAGGGCGATCGCGCCACCCTTCAGATGAATCTCGCGAGCGTGCTGACGGCGCTCGGGAAGATCGACGAAGCCCTCACTCTCTATGGGGGCGCGCTGGTGGCCCTGCGTGCCGTCGAGGACGCGCGCGGGGAAGGCATCGCGCTCAACGGGACCGGCAGGGCCCATCGGGCGGCCGGTCGCGGCGAGCAGGCCCTGGCGAAGCACATCGCCGCCCTCGCGGTCATGCGGCGCATCCAAGCCGCAGGTGAGGAGGCCGGGGTGCTGTACGACCTGGCGCTGGCGGAGCAGGACACGGGGCGGCTGGACCAGGCCGCGGCGCATCTGGAGGAGAGCCTCGCCATCAGTCGCAGGCTCGGGGCCCGAAGCGATGAGGAGCGGGCTTCGCGGGCGCTGGCCGGGCTGCGCCGGCTGAGGGGCTACGGGAGCTAGCGGGCCGGCGCCTGCGGCTACAAAACTGCCGCTGGCATATGCGTTTCGGGAACGGTTTTCCGGCTGTCCTCGCAGGTGCGGCGAGGGGGACCGGTGTACGGGAGTGGCTGCCGGGCCGGTATAAGATCTTCTTCGGTCGACGGCGACGGCTTCGCGGCTCCGCGGAAATTCGCCACACCCTCCCATGTGCTTTAAGAATCAAGCGAAATCAGGGGTCGTTTTAGTGCCACGTAACGGAACGACAGGTTCCGGTGCCCGTATCCTCTCCATGGCTCGCCGCACGTTTGGATTGCTCTTGTTAACCATGGTTTGCATGCCGTACGTCGTCAGGGTCGTCGAGATCATGTCGATGACGGGCAGTATCTGACGGAACCAAGAAGGTGCTGGACCGCGAACGCGGTCCAGCACCTTTTGTGTGGGGCGACGAGGGATCAGCCGCCCGTGATCACGAATTGCGAGCCCGGCTGCGTGACGATGTTGCCGTCGGCCGAGTTCGTGATGGTCACGTTGGTCAGCCTGGCGGAGCCACGCGCGCCGCTCATGGCGAGGACGCCGGCGCCATTGTTGGATTTGTCGATCTTGACGTTGCTGATGGCGACGTCCGGGACGTTGCCGCCGCCCGTTTTGAACTGGATGCCGTCATAGGTCGAGTCGTAGATGTCGGTGTCCCGGATGGTGACCCCGGGGATGTCTCTGCTCTGGGCGAAGAGAGTGATGGCACCGAACTCCTGGTCCTCGTTCCAGAAGGCGCCGCCGGTGCGGTGCAGGGCGTTGTTGGCGATCAGGGTCTGCCCGGAGAAGGGCAGCGGGTCATGGTCCGTGGCCAGCATGATGCCCGGGTAGTTGGCCGTGTCGTACACCAGGTTGTTCTCGATCTTGTTGCCGTAGCCGCCGTAGACCGCGATGCCGGTCGCACGCCAGGGCAGTTGGATCGTGTTGTTGAGGAACTGGTTGTCGTGCGCGATGTCCGTCGACGGGTTCTTCACGTAGCGGTTGGCCCACACCGCCAGTGAGTCGTCGCCCGTGGTGCGGAACGAGGAGTTGAACACCCGCGAATTGCTCGTGCCGTTGGTGAAGTTGATGCCGTCGGCGTAGGTGTTGCGGATACGCATACCGCTGAACTGCAGGCCGTCGGCCGGGCCCCAGAGGTCCGGGATGTTGTCGTAGTCACGGCCCACCCAGACACCCACGTTGGCGTGCTCGATCCAGACGTTGGAGATCTTGGTGTCCTTGCCGAAGCGGCCGTTGAGGCCCACCCCGCCCTCGGCGCCGCCCGGTCCGCCGCGGATGGTGCCGGAGCCGAAGATGGCGATGTCGGAGATCTGGGTGTTGTCGTCGATGTCGAAGCCGAAGTTGCCCTCGTGCGGATGGTTGATGCTGCCCACCGCCTGGTGCGGCTCGGTCAGGGTGTAGAGCTGGGAGTGCCACATCCCCGCGCCGCGGATGGTGACATCGCTGATGCCCACCTGGTTGTACTGCCCGCGGTCCAGCGGGTCATCGGTGAGGATCTTCTTCTCCTGCCGCCACTGCCCCGCCGGGATCCATACGCACGCGATGTCACCCTTCTGGTCGGCGGTCACCGCCCGCTGGATGGCGTCCGTGTCGTCGATCCCGTCGTCGGGCACCGCGCCGTACTCCGTGATCGAGGTGCACTCGGCCGGCTTGCTCGCCGGGGGCGCCACCTGCTCCAGGTCGATCAGGTCGATGATGTAGAAGGAGGCCGAGTCGGCGGCGTCGCGCTGCAGCCGGAACTTGGTGCCGACCGGGTAGGTCGTCGGCAGCAGGGCGTGGGACTCGTCGAAGAGCCGGCGGGCGTCGGCCTGGGGCGTGTTGGTCAGTGCCTCGGGGCCGTCGGTGTTGCCGTACAGCCAGCTGTGCTTCGACGAGAGGGTCAGCTTCCGGACGAACGTGTCGTTGACGTAGAGGCTGATGGTGGCCTCGGCGCCGCCGCCGTTCGGGGCGTCCGGGATCGAGTTGCGTACGACGATCGAGTTCGAGGGGTTGGTCGAGGTGAACTCGACGAACTGGCCCGTGGAGTTGAGCCGTACCGACTTGCGGCCCGAGGACTCGGAGGCGAAGTTGGTGTGCCCGAAGGTACGCAGCGGGTCGGCCTCCAGCAGGGTGCCCTGGTAGCGGGCGGTCTCGGCCTCGTATTCGACGTACGGGACGGCGGCCCCGCGTCCGACGACGATCGAGCGCGAGAACGCGTTGTTGGTCTCGTTGGTCTCGGTGACGACGTTGGTGGCGTCGGCGGTGGCGACGATGGTGGCTCCGCCGTTGGTGGCGGTCCAGGTGCCGTTGACGCTCACGTTGGCCGTCGCGCCCGCGGCGATCGACGGGGTGTTGGTGTTGAGCGTGGTGCCGCCCACGACGACGCGGGTGACCGTGGTGGCGCCGGAGGCGGTCGTCCCGCGGTTCTTCACCGCCACGGTGAAGCTGACCGGCGCTCCGACGGCCGGGTTCGCGGGGCTGGATTCGATGCCGAGCACCTGGAGATCGGGGCCGGGGCTCTGCCCGACGACCAGGTCCGTCGCCGAGGTGAAGCTGTTGTTGGCGTTGTCCTGCTCGATGATCGTGTCGGTCGGGTCCACCAGCGCCGTGACGCGGTAACTGCCCGCCGCGCGCTTCCCGATGTCGACCGGGACGGTGGCGGAGGCCCCCGCGGCGAGCGCGGACACCGGGGCGCTGCCCGCGACCACGCCGCCCAGGCTGACGTTCACGGTGGTCGCGCCCGCGGCGGCCGTTCCGATGTTCCGTACCGTCGCGTTCACCCTCGTGGTGTCGCTCTCCACGGGAGAGGCGGGGGTCCACGACAGCGCGCTGACGGTCAGGTCCGGATTGGGCGCCGGCGTTCCGATGACCTGGAGCTCACCGACCTGCCCGCCGGTCGCGCCGGTGTTGCTGAAGATCTGGAGCTGCAGGTCGGCGGCGCGCTTGTTGACCGGGATCGTGACCGTGTTCTGGTTCGACGCCGGGTTGAAGGTGTGGTTCGCGCGGGCCACGAGTGAGGTGAAGGCGGTCCCGGCCTGGTCGCGGCCGAGTATCTGGATGCTCTGGGTACGGGTCGCCCACGCCGCGTCGGGGTTGAGCTTGATCACGACGGAGGTGATGTCGGCGTTGGCGCCGAGCTTCACCGTCAGCGTCGACGGGTGGCCCGCGGACTCCCAGTAGGTGCCGATGTTGCCGTCGTTGGCGTTGCGCGCGACGTAGGTGAAGACCGTCGACGACGCCTCGATCGGCTTGCCCCGGGCCAGATCGGTGTCGTCGGCGCCGCCGCCGTCTCCGCCGTCTCCGCCGTCTCCTCCGTCACCGCCGTCGCCGTCATTCGCCGGACCGTAGATCTCCAGCTCGGAGACCTGCGCGGCGGGCCAGCCCGTGTTGCCGGTGATGTTCAGCCGTACGTACCGGACGGTCGCGACGGTGAAGTCGATGGTGACGGTGTTGCCGGAACCCGGGGCGAACGCGTGCCCCTGCGCGGCCGAGAGCGTGCTGAAGGTGGACCCGTCGGTGCTGCCCTGTACGGCGAGAGCCTGCGTACGGGCCTCCCACGAGGCCGGCAGCTTGACCACCACGCGGTCGGTCCTGGCCTCGCCGCCCAGGTCGACCCGTATCCACTGCGGGAACGCGTTGGACGGCCCTTCCCAGTACGTCTGCTGGTTGCCGTCGGTGGCGTTGGCGGCGGGATGGTTCCCCTCGGAGCCGCTCGCCGAAGCCGCTCTGCCCTGAGCCAGGTTGGGTCGTTCGGCCGCGTAGGCGGTGCCTGAGCCGGAGGCGGAGACCGGCAGGAGCCCGATGGTGATCAGGGCGGCGATGAGCGCGCCGATGATCAGCCGCCGGCGGGGCTGTTTCCGTTTCATGGTGTCCTCTGTTCTGTCGGAACGCGAGAGCCTGTCGGAACGGGAGACCGGACAGCCCGCGGTTCCGGGCCGGCCGTACGACGCGCGGGACCCGCGTCACGCGTCACGCGGGTGCGTGGAGGCGAGGCGCGGGTGCCGGTGCGCCGGGCCGGGCGTTTCGGAACAGCTGTCGTCCTGAAACGGAGTGGTGCGGTCGCAGCAGACGGGGTCGGGTCCCTGCTGCGAAGTTGCACAAGGAGCGCAAAAAAATTGAGCTAGTTATCTATGTTTTTGCGAGTCACAGGGTGCAATCATGTCATCGGTTTGTCAACGGTTCTCGCACGCCTGCCGAGTTGACGACGAAGGGCGCGGCGGGTGTACGCCCGCCGCGCCCCTCGTCGACCGACCGGCTCAGCCCCTCGGGGGCCGGTTCGGGTCGGGACGGGTCATCAGGCCTCCCAGGTGACCGGCAGGGCCCGTACGCCATAGACGAGAGCGTCGTCCTTGAAGCGGATCTCCTCGAACGGGACGGCCGGCCGCAGCGTGGGCATGCGCTGGAAGAGCGTGGTGAGGACCACCTCCAGTTCGACTCGGGCGAGTTGCTGGCCCAGGCACTGGTGCGCGCCGTAGCCGAACGCCAGATGTCCGCCCGCCTGCCTCGTCAGGTCGAGCCGGTCGGCGTCCGGGAACGCCCGGCCGTCGCGGTTGCCCGAGGACAGCGCCGCGACCAGCCAGTCCCCGGCGCGTACGGTCTCGTCCGCGATCCGGATGTCCTCCGTGGCGTAGCGGAGCAGCCCGAACTGGAGGATCGTCAGATAGCGGAGCAGCTCCTCGATGGCGGGGACGGCGAGGGCCGGCTCGGCGCGCAGGGCGGCGAGTTGCCCGGGGTGCCGGAACAGCGCCAGGGCGCTGAGGGCGATCATGTTGGCGGTGGTCTCGTGACCGGCGATCAGGAGAGTGACCCCGAGGGTGACGAGTTCCTCCTGGCTGAACGGCTTGCCGGAGTCCTGTCCGCGCTGGATGAGCCGGCTCAGCAGGTCGTCCCGCGGGGCGGTCCGCTTGGCGGTGATGAGCTGGCCGATGAACTCCTCGATCGCGGCGGCCGCCTCCTCCACTTTCTCCGGGGCGCTGCCCACCCTGATGAGAACGGCGGTCTGCTCCTGGAAGCGGTCGCGGTCCTCGGGGGGTACGCCGAGGAGTTCGCAGATGACCAGTGACGGGATGGGCAGGGCGAAGTCGCGGTAGAGGTCGGCGGGCCGGGGGCCGGCCAGCATGGCGTCGATGTGCTCGTCCACCAGGCGCTGGACGAAGGGGCGCAGGGCCCGCATCTTCTTGACCGTGAATTCGGAGGTCAGCATGCGGCGGAGCCGGGCGTGGTCGGGGCCGTCCAGGTGCAGCAGCGAGCCGGGTGCGATCGGCCGGTGCAGATCGCCGTTCGGGACGATGTGCGTGGACGGGGCGGCACGGGAACTGAGCCGCGGGTCGGAC
Source organism: Streptomyces sp. NPDC039430 (assembly GCF_055639435.1). NCBI lineage: Bacteria > Bacillati > Actinomycetota > Actinomycetes > Kitasatosporales > Streptomycetaceae > Streptomyces > Streptomyces sp. NPDC039430. The sequence goes on from NZ_JBVKAK010000005.1 coordinate 404,004, forward strand.
AGCGCGGCCCGTACGTCCTCGTACCGCGATACGACCCAGGCGTCGGCGCCGACCGGGCAGGACGCGCGGGAGACCGGCTCCTCGGCGCGCAGCGCCTCGTACTCGGGCGGCGGGTCGAACGGGCAGCCGGAGGTGCGGGTGGCGGCGAAGGGCTTCACGGTCGGAACGTCCGTCTCCTCGCTCACGTCGGTCGCATCGGTCGCATCGGTCACGTCGGTCATGGCGTGTTCCTCTCTCGTCGCGTACCGAGCGCGCACCGGACGAGTGCCGGACGGGCACGGACGCCTTTGTGGCAGTTGCTGCCACAAGGCCAACGATGCCAGTCGGCAGCTGATGCCGATAGTCGGTGCGATCGTTTCCGGCCCGAGCGGCGTCCCCGCATCACGCCAGGTGGCGGCCGGCCGCCGCATGGCACGATGGGCGCCGACGCGACCGGAGGTTCCGGTGCCGCGGAGGGGCGGAGGTACGGGGTGGGGCTTCGTGAGATGAAGATGGAGCGGACGCGGCAGCTGATCGCGGACACGGCCATCTCGCTCTTCAGGGAGCACGGATTCGCCGCCACGACCATCGAGCAGATCGCCGCCGCCGCCGAGGTCGGGGCCCGTACGGTCTACCGCTACTACCCGACCAAAGAGGCGCTGGTCGTGCGATTCATCGAGGACACCCTCGATGTCGCGCTCGAAGACCTGCGCGGCATGCCCGAGCACGCACCACTGCCGCAGGCCCTGTACCAGGTCATCGAGAGCGTACGGCGCACCGTCGCGGACGACCCGGAACGGCTGATCGACGTCTACCGGATCGCGAACCGGACCCCGTCCATCCAGGCGCAGTTGAGCGCCGGGACCTGGAACTGGCGGCAGGATCTCGCCGCGGAGATCCTCCGCCGTACGAGCGGCGACTTCGCCGAGCTGGTGGCCGCCCTCGCCGCCGCGAACATCATGAACATCATCGAGATCTCGGTCCAGGAGTGGGTGCGCGCGGAGGAGCACACCGCCATGGACCGGGCCATCGAGCGGGGGCTCGAACTCCTGCGCACGGGTGCGGTGCCCGTCCCGGCGCCGCCCGTGGACGAGCCGACGGGGAGCGCGTCCCGGGACTGACCGGACCGAAACGTCTGCCGGCGGCCGGTCTTGCGCTCGCCCGACGTCAGCCGCCCGACGTCATTCGCTCATCCCTCGGTCGCTCATCCCTCAGTCGCTCACCCCTCAGTCGCCCATCCCTCAGTCGCCCATGAAGACGACCCGGCGCGAGGGGCCCGCCGAGCCCGGGGACGCCGTGGTGAGCGAGCGGCCCGCCGGAACGGCGCGGTCGCGGCCCCAGGAGCGGATCTCCTCGATCTGTTCGGGGTTGGTACGGCTCATGGGGGAGGCGTTGGCGAACGTGTCCTCGACGAAGGAGGGGTCGAGCCCCCGCGGGTCGTCGCCCTGGAGGTGGAGCTCGGCGCCCACGTCGTGGAGAGCGGCCTCGATGTCGGAGCCGGCGAAGCCGTCGGAGAGGTCGACCAGCAGGTCCAGCCGGTCCGGGGCGGGCTCGGCCTTCACATAACGGCGGTAGTAGAGCTGGATGATCTCCCGGCGGTCCTGCGCGTCGGGCAGGTCCACGAAGAAGAGTTCGTCGAAGCGGCCCTTGCGCAGCAGCTCGGGCGGCAGGCTGCGGACGTCGTTGGCGGTGGCGACGACGAAGGCGCGCGAGTCGGACTCCTGGAGCCAGAAGAGGAACTGACCGATGATCCGCTGCGGCACTCCCGACATGTCGTGGCTCCCGGCGAGGCCCTTCTCGATCTCGTCGATCCACAGGATGCACGGCGCCACGCGGTCGGCGGTCTCCAGCGCCTCGCGCATCCGGCCCTCGGACTCGCCGAGGTACTTGCCGTGGATGCTGGCCATGTCCAGCCGGTAGAGAGGCAGCCGCCACTGGGACGCGATGGCCTTGGCGGACAGCGACTTCCCGCAGCCGGGCACACCCACCAGGAGGGCGCCGCGGGGTGGCCGGAGACCGGTGCCGCGGAGGTCGGAGTGCATCAGCTGGTGCTTGCGCCGCAGCCAGTCACGGAGATTGGTCAGTCCGCCGATTCCGTAGTCCTCCTCGCTCTTGAGGTGGATACGTTCGAGTCCGGCCAGATCGCTGAAGATCCGGTCCTTGGAGCGGGCGAGGGCGAGGACGTCGTCCTTCTCGACGGACCCCTTGGCGACCAGCGTGGCCATCAGGTTGACCGCTTCGCCCTCGGTGACGCCCTGGAGGAACTCCGCGGCCCGGCGCGCGTCCTCCTCGGTCCAGGCGATCGGTACGACCCCGTGGTGGTCGGCGAGGAAGCCGTGGATCGTCGCGTACATCTCGTCGGGGTCGGGGAGTTCGAGCTGAAGGCTCATCCCGAGACGCTGGAGGCCGCTCCAGATCGGCTTGTCGGTGATCAGGACCAGGCTGCCCGCGTTGGCGTCGGCGAGCCTGGCGAGTTCGGCGACATGCCGGGTGAAGGGGGAGTCGGTGTCCAGGTCGTCCGGGTCCACCAGCACCAGGGTCGCGTTCGGCCGGCTGCTGAACTGGGCCGCGGCGAACTCCATCGCGCCCGTCAGCGAACGGTCGTCCTGCACCGTCGCGTTGGAGCGCAGATCCCGCAGTCCCGTGGCGCGCGTATAGATCCAGAACGGCAGCCCCGAGCGGCGCGGCTGGGCGGCGATCTCCTTCACGAGGCGCAGCGCGCGCGGCTGTTCGATGGTGCGCAGGCCGATGACCGGCACGCGTGCGGTGAGGTAGTTGTCCAGGTCGTCGCGGCACTCGCGGTAGTTCGGCATGCGTGGCCTTCTACGGAGGAGAGAGGGGAGGTGGGGCCGTTCGCCCGGGTGGGGGAGCGGCCGAGTGGGGGCCTGGGAGGTCTAGGAGGTCTAGGAGGTCTGGGGGTGGTGGGGGTGGTGGGGGAGTTACGGCGGGGTCACCCGGCGCCTGCCCGTCGCCGTCGGGTCGTACGACCAGCCGCCGGTGGCAGCGGGCCGCGCCGTGGATACGGGCGGGTCCGCGGTGGGTACGGGCGGAGGCGCCGAGGTCACCGCCGTGAGCGGGTTGTCGCGCAGCGTCCGCCGCCGGGCCTCGATCCGGCGCGGGTCGCCGCCCTCCGACACCATGCTCTCCACCGCTCGTTCGAGGTCCTGCTGCAGTGACCGCGTCGCGTCGTCCACCATCTTCAGCAGCCGCGGCCGCAGGTCCTCGGGCAGCGCGGGGTGGTTCGCCAGGGCGCGTACGGGATGCAGACCCGAGCGGGCCTGTGCCAGGGCACGCCCGACCGAGAACTCGTCCGCCGCCTCGCCGAGCGCTGCGGCGAGCGCGTCGGCGCAGCGCTGGAGGCGCGCGGAGAGCGCGTCGGTGAGCCGGAGCCGCAGCCGGTCCCAGGTGTCGGCGGCGAAGTCCTCCTGGCGCAGGGGCGGCAGCCCGGCGCCGTCGGACCGGCCGCCGGACGTGGCGTGGGTGCCGGACGTCGCGTGGGTGCCGGACGGAGCGTCGGTTCGTGCCGCCCCGCCGGAGCCGGCCGCCCAGTCGGCCAGGAACGCCGCCCAGGTCTCGTACGTACCCCCGTGGGCCCAGAGACCCCCGGTCACAGGTCCGCTCACAGGTCCGCTCACAGGTCCTTCTTCGGGCGTCGTACGGTCATCTCGCCCGGCGGCAGGGGCTCCCAGTCGGGCAGCCCCTCCACCACCTTCCGCAGCCGGGAGGTGGCCCGCTCCTTGGGGCGCGCGGGGGCGGACGCCCAGGGCGAGGCGGCCTGGAACGGTGTGGCCTGGGACGGCGTGGCCTGGGACGGCGTGGCCCGCGGCGCGGTGGTCTGCGACGGCGCGGTGGTCTGGGGCGGGGTGGTCTGCGGCGCGGTCTGGGGCGGCGGCGGGACGACGCGCCGCGGCTGCTGCTCGGGGATCATGACGTGTGCTCCTCCGCCGGCTCGGTGACGGTGCGGCCCTCGTACGGGGACGAGGCGTGCGCGGCGGTCGCCAGCGAGGCGATCATGGCGCGGGTGGCGGCTTCCACGGCGTCCGCCTGCTGGAACCGGGTCTGCCAGTCGGTCAGTTCGGCGCGGGCCGCGCGCAGCGTCCCGATGGATTCCTGCTTGGCCCGTTCCAGGGACTGCCTCGCCGTCTCCTGGAGCTTGCGGGCCGCGTCGGCGCGGTTGTGCAGGATCAGCGCCCACACCCCACCGACGACCAGCGCCGCCACGAACGCGAAGCCGACGCTGAACGGGCTGAACAGCAGCAGGACGGCGAGCACGATCCCGCCCGGCAGCAGAGCCTTCTGCCGCCAGGGGAAGGCGAGCGAGTCGATGAACGGCCGGGCGTGCCCGTCCCAGTGCGCCGCCAAGGACGCCTCCAGCGTCTCCAGCGGAGTGGTGAACGAACCCGACCACGGCGGCAGCGCGAAGGTCTGCGCCCCCACGCCGTGCGTCGTGGCGAAGTACGCCCCCACGTCCGGCGGGATCGCCGCCCGGTAGTCCCGGCTGAAGGAGGCGTGCGCCCGCTTGAACCAGCTGTGGCAGGCGGCCACCGAGAGCCGCTGGGTGGCCGGGGAAGCCCCGATGGCCCCCGGGTTGAGCGCCGAGGTGGTCTGGACGGTGAGGTAGTCGAGGGTCTCCTCCAGCGACGCCGCGTCGACGTCGACGGCCTGCTGCGCCGCGTCCAGATCGCCGCCCTTGTCGATGACGGCGTTGTTGAAGGCCAGATCGCGGCGGAGCGGCAGCTCCTCGTTGTCGTACTCCCCGACCAGCCGGTCCAGGATGTCGTCGACCGCGTCCTCGATACGGTCCGAGGGCTCCGACTCGCGCGCCATCATCGCCGTGTACTTGTCGAGTACGGCCTGCTGGGCACGGGCCGAGGAGAGTACGGCGTCCAGCCGGCCCCACTCCGGGGACACCGCGGCCAGCCGCGGGAAGTCGGCCTGGGCGGACGGCGCGCGCATCGAGTCGATCTCCGCCCGCCAGCGGGCGATCTGGGCGGTCTCGGTCGCCTCGTCGGCGAGCAGCGTCTCGCGCCAGGTGGCGAGGGTGTCACGGAGCAGCTCACGGCCCGCGGCGCCGAACGCGCCCTGCGAGATCGATTCGAGGATCACCGCGAACTCCCGGCCGAGCGCCGCCGGGTCCTGCACATTGAGGTAGTGGCGCAGCCAGCGCACCGCGCCGGCGTGCCGGCCCTGGCGGCGCAGCACCAGCGCGAAGAACAGCGAGGTCCGGTCGGGGGAGCGGCGGAACGCCTCCTCCACGGCGCGCTCGCACAGCGAACGGTCGTCCGCCGCCCAGCTGGACAGCGCGATCAGCGCGGGGGCCAGCCAGTATCGCGGGGTCTGGATCATGAGCTGCTCGCCCACGTTCCGTACGGTCTCCTCGGAGACCAGACCGGTGTCGAAGGCCTGGAGCATGCCGACCGCCGAGCGCCTGACCACCTTGTGATGGCCGAACTCGTGGTCCACCTTGTCCTGGATCACCCCGACCCGGGTCTCGGCGCGCTGGACGTTGGCCGTCAGCTCGGCCTGCCGTACGAACGTCATGAAGTCGGCGCGCAGCTGCTGGAGTTCGGTGCGGGTCTCCTGCTGGGCCTGGCCGACGGCCGACACCTGGCCGGAGACCGCTCCCACCTGTTCGCCCAGCCGCACCACGAGGCTGTTCACGCGATCGACCTGGCGCCGCAGGTGGTGGTCCACCTCGGACATGGATCCTCCGTCGTTGTCTGTGGCTCTGTGGCTCTGTGGCTCTGAGATTGTCGAGGTTGGCGGGGCCCTACGGGCGAACGACGGAGCCGTCCTCCAGGACCGGCAGTACCGTCCCGCCGGCATAGACCTCGACGTACTCGTAGGCCCCGGACCGCACCAGCATCCGGGCCGCCGCGAAGGGTTCCGGCATCGGATCGCCCGGCGCGAAGTGGTCGATGATCGTGTGGAAGAGGCTGAGCCGGTGGTCCACGAAGGGCGGCCCGAGCCGGCACACGGCCACGAAGCCCACCGGGACATCGCCGTACGACGTGGCGTACTGCTCGCGGATCCAGCCGGACAGCTCCCGCACCGCCGCCTCGTCGAGCCCGGCGTCCAACCGCCTTACGGAAGCGAGCAGTTCGCGCGTACGGTCCCGGTAGCGGTCCCCCGCGAGGACCGGGGGACCCGCCGGCGCCGCGGGTGCGGTACGCCTGCCCGGCGCGGCGCCCGGTCCAGCGCCGGGGCGTACCACCCGGCGCGGCCCTTCGATGAAGCCCATGGATCCCCCAGATCCCCCGTGTGTCATGGGTCCGTCCGGCGCGGCCTGAACCGCGCGGGCTCAGAACAATAGCGACGGCACCTCCATACTGCTAAGCGCCGGGCGGCGGCGACACCGGATAACCGAAGTACGCCCGAGAAGCGCCCAGTTCACGACCGCTGCGGGTACGCCGCACCCGCGCGCGCCCTGACAGACTTCCCCCATGGGGACCGCGTTCGTACTTCTGGTGGGGATCAATGACTATTCGGCCATGTCGTCGGCCGCCGGCCCGGCGCCGGGCTCGCTGACCGGCTGCCTCAACGACATCCGGGCCGCGCGGGGCTGGCTGGAAGGGCGGGTCGACGGCCCGCCGCCCCGGATCCTCGAACTGACCGACGGCGAGGCGACCGTGGCCGCCGTCACCGACGCCCTCCGCACGCATCTGGGCCAGGCGGGCCCCGGGGACACCGCGCTGTTCTGGTACGCGGGCCACGGCACCGAGTTCGCCGCCACCGAACGCGCCCATCTGTACGTCGAGCCGACCGGCTACTGCCAGGCGCTGGTCTGCGCTGACGGCATCCTGATCGACAAGGATCTCGGCGTGCTCCTCGACGGTGTCGCCGCGCGCGGCGCGCACACCGCCGCCGTCCTCGACTCCTGCTTCTCCGGTGGCGCCACCCGGCTGAGTGACGACCTCGTCAAGCGCGCGCTGCCGCACGATCCTTCCTGGCCGGCGTACGGGGACGCCGGGAGCCGGGCGGGCGGCCCACGGGCCCGTGACGTCCAGGCCCCCGCCGGGGCGGCGCGGCATGTGCTGCTGGCGGCGTGCCGTGTCAACCAGGCGTCGTACGAGGACGGGCACGGCGCGGCGCGGCACGGGCTGTTCACCCGCGCCCTGCTCGGCGCCCTGCGCGACATGGGGCCGGGCGCGACCTACCGGCAGGTGCTGGCCGCGGCAGGCTCGCGGGTGCAGTCCGCGACCGAGCACCAGAACCCGGTGCTGTACCCGGCCGATCCCGGGGGCGTAGCCGACCGGGCGGTCCTCGGCGGCGCGGCGGACCGGCCGCTCGGCCCGCATCTGCTGCTGCACGGCCCGGACGGCTGGCAGATCGACTGCGGCAGCACCCATGGGCTGTCGGGCGGCCCTGGAGGCGCGCGGGACGACCGTGGCACGGAGTTCGCCGTGGTCGAGTCCGGCCGTGACGGGGACGCGGGGGGCGTCGTACGCGTACGGGCCGTCGAGCCGCTGCGCGCGCTGGTCACCCCCGTGGGGTGGACCCCGGATCCGGTGCGGATCTATCCCGTCGCGGTGTCCGCGCCGGCCCTGCCGCCGACCTCGGTCGTGGTGGACGGTGGCGACCGCGCGCTCCTCGACGCCATCGAGGCGGCACCGCTGCTGCGCCTCGCGGACGACGGCTCAGGTCAGGGTCCAGGTGCGGGGCCAGGCCGGGGTTCAAGTCGAGGTCCGGGTCCGGGTCCGGGTCCGGGTCCGGGACCAGGCCCAGGCCCAGGTCCACGTGCGCGTTCCGGATTCGGCCATGGCCAGGTCTTCAAGGTCGTCGTCCGGGACGACGGACGGGCCCGTGTCCTGCGCCGGGACGGGACCGACGCGACCGCTCCGCTCCCCGCCCACCGGGTGCCGGACTGCCTGGTCCATCTCACCCGCTGGCACCAGCTGCGGGACCTCGCCAACCCGGCGTCGCCGCTCGCCTCCCTGGTGGACGTCGAGGTATCCGTCTGGAACGGCGAGCGGATCCTGCCGGACGGCCACGGCGAGATCCGCTGCGCGTACGCCGACGGGCGCGAACCGCTGGTCTCCGTACGGATCCACAACCGCTCCCACGACCGCACGCTCTGGTGTGTGCTCCTCGACCTCACCGACAGCTACGCCAGCCACTCGGGGCTCTTCCCCGGCCACTTCATCGGCCCGGGGCGCACCGGGTACGCCCTCGGCAACGCGCCCGTACATCTCTCGCTGCCGGAGTCCCGCAAGGCGGAGCCCGGCGCGTACGTCCGCGACTGGCTCAAACTCATCGTGGCCGAGGGCGAGTTCAGCACCGTTCCGTTTCAGCTCGGGCCGTGGAACGCGGACGCGCCGCCGGCCGCCCGCGGCACCGAGGCGGACCACGTCCTGCGCTTCACCCGCCCTCCGCACGCGGGCCGCGACGCGGGCCCGGGTCCCGGCGGCGGTGGTGCGCCCGGCCAGTGGTTCGCCCTCACGGTCCCGCTGCGGACGGTGGTACCGGAGTGACGCCCGTCCGGCGCCTGTCCGACGTTCGGCGGGTCAGTGCCCGAGGTGTGTGAAGCCGGCCCACGCGGTGAGGTCGTCCGGGCTGAGGGCCCCGGCGCGCCGCGCCAGCGTTGCGGGCATGGCGGGCGGGAGCACGCGCGCGGGGTCGAGCATCCACAACTGGGCGCGGCGCAGGGCGGCTCCGGGGGAGAGGCGCTCGGCGCGCAGGTAGTGGTGGGTCATGAACATGAGCAGGGAGGTCGCGTCGTCCGGCACCGGCCAGAGTGAGCCCACGACCGACCGGGCCCCGGCGACGAGGAAGGCCGTGGCCAGGCTGTAGGCCTCGTTGTGGCCGCGCCCGGAGACATGGCTGCGGCAGGCCGCCAGCACGACGAGTTCCAGCTCGCCCCGCCCGGCGCCCGCGGCGGCCTCGGTCAGTTCCTCGGCGGCCAGCTCGCCTCCGTGCAGGGAGAGATACGCGCTGTGCCGCCGGTTCGCCGCGACCGTTCCGTGGCAGGCGAGATGGAGTACGCCGCCGGTGTTCGCGGGGTCGCGGAGCCAGGCGGTCACTTCGTCGGGGGTGGCCGGGCCGGTGGTGTCGGCCGGGCGGTCGGGGGCGGCCGGGCGGTCGGAGGTGGCCGGGCGGTCGGGGGCGGCCGGGCGGTCGCGGGTGGCCAGGCCGCGCCCGAGGAAGCGCCCGGCCGGGTAGAAGGCGTGGCGTACCGCGTCGGCCTCCTCGCCCGCGTACCGCAGGTCCCCGGTCGGGTTGCCGACGACCAGGGCGGCGCCCGTATGTGGGACCGCGGGCCGCTCCGCGACCTCGCAGAACAGCCGCGCGGAGGCGGCGTACGAGATCCCGGCCGCCTCGACCGCGTACCGCCGGCCGCCCGCCGCGCGGGACTCCCAGGCGGCGTGCCAGGGGACCACGCCCAGCGCGCCCATCGGGACGAGGACGAAGGTGGGCGGCGGTTCGCCGGGCGCCTCGCCCACCCCGAGCCCCTCCAGGAGCGGCTTCATCGCGGCGTACCACGCCCAGCCGCACAGCCGGTCGAGCTGCTTGCGCGGGGTCGACGCCGCCGTCGCGTACGTGTCGCCGCCGCCCGCGCCGCCGCCGTCCGGCACCGGGCCCATGTCACGGGCGGCCAGGGGCGTCGGGTCGTAGGCGCGCAGCGGTGCCGCTTCCTCGCGGAGCAGGGGCAGCGGGAGCGAGCCCACCCGCCCGGCGGCGGTGACGACGACGGCGGCGCCGGGGCGCGACTCGTAGCCGGGGACGAGATAGACCAGGTAGTCGGCGCGTACGGCGGTGAGCGCCGCGCCGATGCGGGCGGGTGGTGGCGGTTCGAGGAGCAGGTCCTGCGGCTGTCCCGGCTCGTCGGGACCGGTGAGTACGGCCAGCACGCGCCGGCGCAGTTCGCTGGGGACGCTCTGTGCCGCGCCGGGCGGACCGGCCTCCACGAGCGGGTCGGCGGGCGAGAGCGGGCCGGTGGGCGAGAGCGGGCCGGTGGCCGGCAGTGGGCCGGTACCCGCCCCCGGCAGCACGTCCGTGCCGCCCGCCGCCCGCCACTCGTCGGCCAGATCCCGGCGCCCGGCGGCGGCCAGCCGCTCGGGGACGGATCGGGACGTGGTCGCCGTGTGCAGGACCAGCCCGCGACAGGAGTCAAGCGCCTGGACCGCCTGGTCGGGGACGTTGTCCTCCAGACACCACGAGGCCACTTCGAGGGCCGCCTGCGTGGCGTTCGCGGCGACCTCGGCGGCGTGCGAGGTACCGGACTGCAGCAGCGCGGCCCAGGTCCAGCCGCGCAGCGCCTTGACTCCGGTACGGCGGCCGGTGCGCCGGTCGTCCCGGCCGGGGGCGGCGCGCAGCCGGTACGCACGGCCGAGGGTCAGCCCCAGCGCCCCGTACAGCCGGTGCTCGGGCCCACCGGTCCGGAGCGCGGCCCGCTCCAGCCAGTCGATGCCGGTGTCGAGATCACGCCGGTCGCGCCCGGCGGCGGCGAGCCCGCAGAGGGAGGTGCCGATGACGTTCGCGTACCGAAGCCAGTCGTCGCTGCCCTCGTCGACCAGCGCGAGCGCCGCTTCCACCAGCGTGAGGGACTCCCGTACGCCCTGCGCATCGCCCCGCGCGCCCGCGCGCAAGCCGCGCGCGATGCCGTTGTCGCCGAGCACCCAGGCATGGTGGTCACGCGGCAGCTTGGCGGCCAGCCGCCGCAGTTCGGCCGTACTCGGCCGGCCGGGCGGCGGCGGGAGCGGGGGGACGCCGAGCCGGGCCGCGAGCTGCTCGCGCTGCGAGTGGACGTTCTCCAGGAGTGTCCAGACCTCGATGCGTGAGGGGTCCTCGGGGTCCATCTCCGCGTGGAGCGCCGCCAGTTTGCCGCGTCCCCGGTCCACGCCGGCCAGATCGCCGCTGAGCGCCGCCCGGTTCGCCTCGAACCCCGCCTGCTGGCCGTCCATGACCCGGCGCATGTACGGGGTGATGGAGGGGCTGTCCCGCAGCCGCTGCCAGGCGGCACCCGCGGTGTCCAGGTCGTCGACGGCGCCGCGCAGCTGGCCGCGCTGGTTCGTGGCGAACGACCGCAGGAGGCCGAAGCTGTCGTGGAGATCGCGCTCGGTGTCGCGCTTGTTGTCGCGCTCGGTCCCGCCCCGGGGGTCGCCCTGGGTGTCGCCCTGGGGGTCGCCCTGGGTGTCGCGCGAACCCGGCCTCTTCCCGCCGCCCGCTCGACTGTTCCCGCCGCCCGCCGCACCGCTCCCGGCACCCGCTTCACCGGACGCGCCGCGCGCTTCACCGGACGCGCCGCCGGTCCCATGGGACCCGCTCAAGGTGGCACTGGCCCGGTCGAGGTCGGCGATGACCTCGTCAAGTCCCGTGCCCGCGCCGGACAGCTCGTCATGGAGCCGGACATACCCGGCGGCCCCGTGCACCGTGCTCTGCCAGGTGGCGTTCTCCGGTCTGCTCGCGCGGGCGGCCTCGAAGAGGGCGGTCTTCCGCTCCTCGGTGATGTGGTTGCCGTGCGGGTCGAGCATCGGCGCCACGCTGAGGAGGTAGCCGGCGTAGAGCCCGTACTCCTCGCTCTCCGGATCCAGGGAGCGCCACCGCTCGTAGAACTGGTCGAACGTACGGGTGAGCCGGTCGGTGCTCGCCACGTCATTGACCAGGGCGCCGTACGAGTCGTCGTCGAAGTCGAGGAAGCTCCGGCCGTGGGAGATGTCCGCCATCATCTCCCGGACCGCCTCCCGGCCCTCGTCGAGCACCCCGTCGGGGTCGTCCGGGCCTTCCGGGCCGGGCGTCATCGCGTGGGACCGTACCCAGGCGAGCATCAGCTTGGCCATGCGCCGCAGCCCCGGGTCCGCCTCCGCCTCCTCGATCGCGAGCACGCGCCGCGCGCAGTCCTCGATGTCCGACAGCCGGGCCGGGTCCTGGTCGTCCTGGTAGCGCGCCTGTTGCAGAGAGGCGAGCACCATCGCGCCGGGCACCGGGTCGCCGTCCCGCTCGGGCCGCCACTCCCGTACGGCCCGCCTGAGCAGGGGGATGGCCCGGTCGCGGGCGGTGTCGTCGTCCTGTTCCGCGGCGTGGTCGTAGAGGAGGCGGCCGAACGCGTCCGCGAAGACGGGCGAGAGCCCCTCCTCGGCGCCGGGCTCGGCGAGCAGGGTGTGCAGTTCGGAGACGGCCGGTGCCAGGTGCGCCCGCTCGCGCCAGTTGAAGTGCAGAGAGGCGCGGACGAAGACGCTTCTGGCCCGCGCCTGCCAGGCCCACCAGGGTTCTTCCATATGCGCCGGGTCCGTCACGCCCTGTTGCTGTTCGCCTTGCTGTTCGCCTTGCTGTTCGCTTTGCTGTGTGCCTTGCTGCTCGCGCTGCCGTTGCCGTTGCCGCTCGCGTGCTTCGGCGAGCGCGTGGACGAACTCGGTGCGGGCCTCGCGCAGCCGGTCACGGTCGGCGGCGGCCCGGCCGCCCATCAGCAGGCTGGTCGCGAGCCCGTACCGGAGCAGCGGGATGTCGTAGCCGGGCGCGGCCCCGGAGATCGCGGTCCGGTAGTGCTCCACCGAGGTGTCGAACTCGCCCTGTTCGAAGGTGAGGTCGCCCAGACACCCGTACAGCTCGGTGGCCTCGTCGGATCCCGCGGCGTGGTCGCCCAGCGCGTCATGCTGCCGGCGCACGGCCGCGGTCAGGAGGTCCGGGCGGCCGGGGTCGTCCTGAGCGGCGCCGCGGTACCGGGCGGCGGAGGTACGGGACAGCAGGAGGCGGGCCAGCGGCGCGTTCCCGGCGGCGAACGGCGAGTTGTCGGGCAGGCCGACGAGCCCGGCGGTCAGCTGCTCCTCCGCCCGCTTCAGGAGCGCGGGGGCGGGCTCCTGGTCGTACTGGTACAGCAGCACCTGGCCGTACAGCACCCGCCAGGCGTACCAGATCTCCTCGCCGTCCTCGCTGCCCTTGCCGCCCTCGCCTTCCTTGCTGCCCTCGCTGCCCTCGTCCTGTGCCGCGCTCGCCGAGAACGCGCGTGGCAGCGCGTCGGCGGCCCGGCGCAGATCGTCGTCCCGGCCCTGCCGCAGATGCAGATGGAAGCTCCACTCCCCGGCCCAGCCCCAGATGTAGGGGAGTTCGGGGTCGTCGTCCGGTGTCCTCGCGGCCATCGCGAGCAACTCGTCGCGTGAGGCGCGCAGTTCGTCGTCGGACAAGTGAGAGACGTCAGGAAACTCGTCCTCGGACAAGAAGAAGCTCCTACGGTGCGATCTGCGCGAGATACGGCGCGAGTACGGAGTTCAGCCAGCGTTCGCCCTCGGGCGTCGCGAAGTCGATGGGCGGCTCGTCGGTCTCCTCGACGATCTCGGTGAGCCCCCGGTCCAGGCATCGGTCCTGGAAGAGGATCACCGCGTGCGCGGCGGGCTCGCGCTTCGACGGCCAGACGAAACCCTGGGCCCAGGGGGCGGTCCGTCCCCGGATCCAGTGCCCCCAGTGCCGGGTGTACGCGTACTGGTCGGGCTCCGACTGGACCAGCCACGCGTCCTGCGCGACGGAGGCGAGATCCGCCCCGGAGACCAGCGAGACGACATCGACGTCGGCGGCCAGCCGCAGAAAGGACAGCCGCTTGCCCCGTACGGAGGCGCGCGGCAGCAGCCGGACCCCACCGCCCGGATCGAACGCGACGGACCGCAGCAGCGACTCGCAGACCGCGGCGGGCGCCGTACGCCCGGCGTAGAGAAAGGGGTAGTCGTCGCAGCGCGTCGCGTCGAACCGGCCGCCGTCGTAGAGGCAGTCGGCCGGTACGGGGTTGAACGCGGTGCCCGGACGCGCGGACGAGTGGACCCGGAAGAGCGGAGTACCGGCGGACAGCGGCACCTTCGTGGGCGTGCGCGGGAGCGCGGTGGGCGGGCGGCTGTTCGGCACGGAATTACTCCCCCTCCACCAAGTAGCGTGCGGTACCGATGAGCTGGCCGTCCTGGCCACTGCCGCCGCCGAGCAGTTCCGCGGGGGCGACGCCGAGGTAGCCGTTCGCCGACAGCCACCAGTCGGCCGCGCCCCAGGGATCACGCGCGGCGTCCAGCAGCCCGTTCACCGTCACGACGACCGGCCAGGGGATGGCCGCGTCGCCGAACTGGAAGGACGGGATCCGGTCCACGGCCCGAGCGTCGGACTCACCGCGCAGCCGGATCAGCCCGGGGGTGCGCGCGTGCGCCTCCGCGGCCCAGTCGTCCAGCATCGGATACGAGAGCAGGCGCTCGCGTACGGGGCCGAGCAGCGGGCCGACCATGGGGTTGCCGTCCAGCAGCAGGAAGGCGAGGTCGGCGGCGGTGAAACCGGCGAAGGTCTCCGACGCGGGCGTCCCGCCTTCCGGTACTCCGCCCTCCGGCACTCCGTCCCCCAGCACTCCGCTCTCCAGCACTCCGGCCTCCAGCGTCCCGCCCTCCAGCGTCCCGGCGAGGCGTCCCGGGCGCCCGGCGACGAGCCGCTCCGCCTCGGCGGGCGGCAGCAGGGCGAGGACGAAGCGCGCGGTCTCGTCGGCCGTCGCCGCGCGGCCGGGCGCATGGCGCTCCATGGACCGCAGCGAACGCAGCGACCGCAGCACGGACGACAGCCCGGCCGGGGCCACGGCCGGGCTGTCGTCCGTGGCCCCGGCGGCGCCAGCCGAACCCGATCGCGGGCCCGAACCCGATGTCAGGTAGGGGCCGAGCCGGCTCCAGTCGGCGGCCACCGCCGCCAGCACACGATATGGATTCACCCGCGCCCTCTCCCCGTGGTGAGCGCCTCGCTCCACCACATCCGTTTCCGGAGCGGGGGCGTCTGCGGCATGCCCGAAAGGATCCCACTGCCGGGCACACCGCTTCAACCGCATCCCCCATCCCATTCAACCGCCCACGCTGGTCGCTTCCCGGTCGCGAACGGGGCGAGTACTGGGGTCTTGACCGCCGTGGACCGCGCGGGCTGCCGTGGCAGCGCGGTGGCGCGCTCGGGCGCGCGGTGTAATCAGCGCGTTACCCCGTGGTTGAAGCGGTGTCACAGTGACCACTGAGACTGGCGGTACGACATTCGGTCCTCCCCCCACAATCCGATCAGGAGGGGACCCCCATAGATGGAGAATCCACCGGCGCGCGCCCAGGCGCTCCGGGGGCTCACCGACGCACGCCCCGTCGAGTCCGGACGGCCGGCGAACGGTCAGCTCTCGCACGCGTCCGCCGTGTCACACCGGCCCACCGTCCTTTCCCGGCGAAGAACCGGCCGATCGACCACCACGTCGACCGCCACTCGGAGTTGTCCCGGAGGCCCGTCCTCCGCCGCGCTCCGCACGTTCTTCACGTTCACGCCAGGAAAGGAATTCCCAGGTGCTCACTTCGCACCAGCCCACCGGCACCGCCGAGGAGACCGAGGCCTCAACCGGCCTCCGCCACGAATCTCCCGGGGAGCCGCCCGCGACCTCCGGTGAGTCACTCGCGACCTCCGGTGAGCCGCCCGCGACCTCCGGTGAGCCACCCGCGACCTCCGGTGAGTCACTCGCGCCCCTCGCGGGACGGGCGCCTCGCGCGCCCCTCGCGGGACGCGTGCTGGCCGTCGGTACGCCGGGGCCGCGGCTGGAGCGGCTCACCCGTACCCTGCGGTCGACCGGGCACGACGTGAGCCATGCCACGCCCGGCCAGGTGAACCCGCGGGTCCAGCAGGCCCCGCCGGACGCGATCGTCGCGCTGTTCGACGAGCGTGACGGCCCCGACGGGCTCGATGTGATCAGAGAGGTACGCGCCGCCCCCGCGGGCCGCGCGCTGCCGCTGGTCATGGTCACCGCCCAGCACGGTTCCGCCGATGTGGTGGACATGCTGCGGCACGGCGCCGACGACTGTGTGGCCGACGAGTCCGACCCGGGCGAGCTGTCGGCCCGGATAGAGGCCAAGCTGCGCCGTGTCCCCGTCCCGGTCGAGAGTCTGCTCCTCGACCCGCGCACCGGCCTCTACTCCGGCCCGCACTTCGAGGAGGAACTCGGCCGGGAACTGAAACGGCCCGGATCCGGCCGCCGCGGCGGGGTGATGGCCATCGTCGGGGTGGTCGAGATGGGCGCCCTGGAGACGCGGCTCGGCCCGCGCGTACGCCGGGAGGTCGCCGAGCGGCTCGCCGCGGTGGCGGAGAAGCTGGGCAGCCCCTGCGACCGGCTCGGCTGGGACGAGGACGGCCATCTGCTCATGCTGATGCCCGGCGTCGACGACGAGACGGCGCTCCTCGGCCTCCAGCGCTTCGCCAGCACGGTGGCAGGCACGCGGTTCATCGTGGCGGACGAGAACGTACGGCTGACCCCGGCGATCGGCTGAACCCCGCTGGCCGGATGCGCCGACCACACGCAGGCCGTGGGCGAGGCCCGGGACGCGGTGGCCGAGGCGATCGGCCACCGGGATCTGCGTCCGGTCATGTACGCGCCCTGGATGCGCGGGGGCCCCGGGCCACCGGCGCCCCCGCCGGCTGGGCAAGGCGGTACGCGCGGCGCTGTCGGCGCTCTCCCCGTTCGTGGTGCTGCTGCTCGGTGCGGGGCTGCCGTTCCTGCTGTACCAGCGGCTGTACGAACGGGGCTGGGACCTTGGGTCGGCGATGTACTGGGTCGTGGTGAGCGGACTGCTGGTGTCCGCCGTACTGATCGTGCTGGAGTGCGTGTTCGCGCTGGACGCGCGGCAACGCCCCGCCGGACCCGGCGGGCTGGACACGCCGATGGGCCGGGAGGGTCAGCCCGACGGGCTCGCCACCCCCGACGCCGCCCCCAACAGTGCCCCCGAAGCCGCCCCCAACAGCGGTCCTGACAGTGCCCCCAACAGCGCTCCTGGCAGCGCCCCCGGCAGCGGTCCCGGCAGCCATGTCGGCAGCGGTCCCGGCAGCCGTCCCGACGTGCCCGGCCGCCCGTACCCACCGGCCAGCGCGGTCATCGCCGCGTATCTGCCGAACGAGGCCGCGACCATCGTGGACACGGTCGAATCGTTCCTGCGCCTCGACTACCCGAACGAGCTGGAGATCGTGCTCGCGTACAACACGCCGCACCCGCTCCCCGTCGAGGTCACGCTCCGCGAGATCGCCGCCCGTGACCCACGCCTGGTCCTGCTGCCCGTGCCCGGCAGCATCTCCAAGGCGCAGAACGTCAACGCGGCCGTCACCCGCGTACACGGCGAGATGGCCGGTATCTTCGACGCCGACCACCACCCGGCGCCCCACGCCTTCACGCACGCCTGGCACTGGCTGTCGAACGGTTACGACGTCGTCCAGGGCCACTGCGTCATACGCAACGGGGACAGCTCCTGGGTCTCCAAGCTGGTCGCGGTGGAGTTCGAGTCCATCTACGCGGTGAGCCACCCGGGCCGCACCCGGCTGTACGGGTTCGGTGTGTTCGGCGGCTCCAACGGATTCTGGCGCACCGATCTCCTCGCCAGGACCCGGATGCACGGATCGATGCTGACCGAGGACATCGACTCCACCATGCGCGCCCCGAACGAGGGCGCGAAGATCACCGTGGACCGCACGCTCGTGTCGCGGGAACTGGCCCCCACCACACTGAAGTCGCTGTGGAACCAGCGGTCGCGCTGGGCTCAGGGCTGGCTCCAGGTCTCGCTGAAGTACCTGTGGCGCGGCCTGCGTTCGCCCGCCTTCACCCCTCGCCAGAAGGCGGGGCTCTTCGTACTGCTCGGCTGGCGGGAGGTACAGCCCTGGCTGACGCTCCAGATGCTGCCCATCCTGGCGTTCGCGGTGTGGAAGGCGGGCGGCCTGAGCCAACTCGACTGGATGGTGCCGGTCTGCCTGCTCGCGACGCTGTTCACACTCTCGGCCGGGGTGGTGCAGGCCGCGTTCGCCTGGCGGCTGGCCGTACCGGAACTGCGCCGGCGCAGGCGCTGGTTCTGGCGGTACGTCTTCGTATCGACCTTCTTCTACTCCCACTTCAAGAACATGCTGGCGCGCCAGGCGTGCCTGAAGGAGGCGCTGGGGGACCGGCAGTGGCGGGTCACACCCCGGGCGGCGGCGAAGGCGACCGCGGCGGAGGTGAACCAGCCGTGAGTACGCGGACAGCGCGGACACCCCCGTCGTCGCGGACACCCTCGTCGTCGCGGACACCGCCGTCGTCGGGGACGCCCGAGTCGTCCCAGTCGTCGCGGACACCCCAGCGGCCGTCGCGGTCCGCCTCGGGGGCCGGTTCCGGGCCGGAGGGCGCCCCGGCCCGCAGCAAGGCCCTGGAGATCCAGGGCTTCCGGGGCCTGGCGGCGCTGAGCACGGTCATCTTCCACGTATGGCAGCAGTACTACCGGTACGACGCGGACGGCTCCCATCCGCCGCTCGACAACCCGTACATCGGGTCGCTGATCTCCCTGGAGGTGATCGACCTCTTCTTCGTGATGTCCGCGTATCTGCTGACGCTGTCGTACGCGCGCGCCGCGATCGACGGCGGCTCCCTGCGCCCCGCCGGGGTGTTCCTGTTCCGGCGGGCGATCCGGATCGTGCCGCTGTACTTCATCGCGGTCCTGGTCGTCTGGTCGAGCCGTAACTCCACCCTGCCGGGCAACTGGCTGGACCTCCTCGAACACCTCACCTTCACCCATGTGTTCGACCGCGAGCAGATCTTCTACACCCTGGGCCCGGTCTGGTCCCTGTCGCTGGAGATCGCGTTCTATCTGGCGCTGGTCGCCCTCGGGCCGCTCGCGGTACGCGCCTGCCGCCCCCTGCGGCGGCGCGCGACACGGGTGGCGGTGTGCGCCGGCGGATGTCTGGTGCTGTTCGTCCTCCCGCTCATCTGGATCGCCGTCGCGCGCTACGTATTCGATGTGCCGCACACCAACTGGCCCGTCTACTTCGGCCCGCAGGCCCGCTTCGGCGGCTTCGCGGCGGGCATGGGGCTGGCCGTCCTGAGGGTCGCCCTCGGCGAACGCGGCCGGTTGCGCACCCGCTGGGCCGTGGCCCTCCCGGCGCTGGCGGTGGCGGGCGCGTACTCCGTGTCGCTGGACTCGAAGCCGGAGAACTTCACGTTCACCTTCTACCACCCGCTGACCAGCCTGCTCTGGGCGCTGATGCTCTTCGGCACCATCCATACCGCCCAGCGGATGCGGTGGCACGGGCTGTTGCGGGCCCGTTGGCTGACGTACACCGGACTGGTCAGCTACAGCCTCTTCATCTGGCACGAGCCGGTCATGCTCCAGCTCCACGCCTCGGGCCTGCTCCCGGCCGGCCAGTCGGGATTCCCGCTGGCGGTGCTGGTCGTCCTGCTGGTCGCCGTGCCCACGGCGGTGCTGAGCTACTGGGTCATCGAGTACCCGTCCAGCCTGCTCGGCCGCCTCAAGGACCGCTCCGGCAAACCGCGCGACTTCTATCCGGAACTGGCGCGGTAGCAGAGCGACAGCGGGGGAGTGCGGGAGTGCGGCCCCTGCGGGGCGCACGGGATCCTCCGCCGCGCGTGACCCCTCACATCCCGGCCGGCGCCGTTCGCCGGCCGGGACGCTTTTTCTCCGCGTGCGCGTGCGCGTCCGAATCAGAATCCGGAACCGGTGAAACATTTCCGCCGGGCCACCGCGTCAGTGAGGTGAGGGGCGGGACGGGGGACCGTGCGCCAGGGGGAATCGGGGGAGCGGGGGACGATGAGGCGCACGGGATGGCTGGGTAAGGGCGGTGACCGGGGACGTACCTCCCGGGCCGATGACTTCAGGGAGTTCGCGGTCGGCCGTACGAACCAGCTCTTCCGTTCCGCCTCTCTGCTGACCGGCGGCGACACCCACCTCGCCGAGGATCTGGTGCAGGAGACCCTCGGCCGGATGTACACGTTATGGGGCCGCGTCGACCGGATCGACAACCCGGCCGGGTACGCGCAGACCGTCCTCGTCCGTACGTTCCTCACCCATCGGCGGCGCCACTCGGCGACCGAACGGCCCCTCGGGGAGATCCCCGAATCGGCCCCGGTCCCCGGCGACGACGTCGACCTGCGCATCGCGCTGCTCGATGCCCTCGCGCAACTGTCCGTCAAGGACCGCGCGGTGGTGGTGCTGCGGTACTGGGAGGACCGCAGCGTCGAGGAGACCGCCGACGCCATGCATGTCAGCTCCGCCGCAGTACGCACCAGATCGGTGCGGGCGCTCGCGCAGCTACGGCAGCGACTGGACGGCAGATTCGCCGAGTTGGCTGCCCGCTGAGCGCCCGCCCACGGGGCTCGGCGCTGATTCTGTCCGGTACATGAGCAAGGAGTGGGGCCGACCATGCCCTCTGAAAAGCCATTTGAAGCACCCTTCGAGGACGGTCTCGGTGAGGCGCTGCGCCGCACCGGCGAAACGTTCGCACCCCCGGACCGGACCGCTCTGGTGGACGCCGGGCTGACCCGGGGCCGCCGACGGGTGGCCCGGCGGCGTGCGGCGGTGGTGACGGGAAGCGCCCTCGTGCTGGCCGCCGTGGGGATCGGCGGCGCGTACGGCGGCGGACTGCTGGGTGGGGGACAGGGGGGCGGCCGGGGCGGCGAGGCCCCCCTCGCCGCAGGCTCCACGCCCACCGGCCCCACGCGCACCGGCTCCACGCGCACCGGCTCCACGCCCCCTGGCTCCACGCGCATCGCCCCCGCGCCGGGCGCCGATCCGGACCTCATGGCGATTCTCACCGGGCTGCTTCCCGACGGAACGCTGAAGAATCCGACGACGAACAGCTCCGACGGCGGCCCGGGCTTCCTCAGCGTGCGCGGGGTGTTCGACGACGGAAAGGGCGACGCCGAGGTCTCGGTCGCCCTCACCCGCGCCACCGGTACCGAGTCGGAGGATCAGGTGACCTGCCCCGACAAGGTCTTCACCGGGCACGACGACTGCGTGGAGAGCGAACTGGCCGACGGCTCCCGGCTCATGGTCTTCCAGGGGTACGTGTACCCGGACCGCCGCGCGGACACCAAGAACTGGCGGGCCGTCCTGCTCACCTCCGACGGCTTCCTGGTCGACGCGAGCGAGTACAACGCCCCGGCCGAGAAGGACGCCGCGATCTCCCGTCCGGATCCGCCGCTGAGCCCCGCGCAGCTGAAGGCGCTGGTCACCTCGGACGCGTGGCGCGCGAAACTGAACGAGCTGCCCCCGCGGCCGTCCGCGCCGCCGCCCGGCAGGGGTTCCGGGACCTCGGCCGGCGCGTACGGGGTGAACGTCCGTGACACGCTGGTCTCGCTGCTTCCGGCCGGGCTGGAGGTGACCGGCGAGGGCGGCCAGGGGGAGTTCGTGTATCTGGTGGTGGACGACGGCAAGGGCCCCAGCAATGTCCAGATCAATGTGCAGGCCGGCATGTGGAATACCGCGAAGGAGCTGTTCACCGACGCGACCACCCTGCCGGACGGCACGCTGCTCACGACCGAGAAGGGCGCGGGGGAGAAAGGGGTCGGCGGCATCAAGATGTGGACCGCCGACACTCTCCGGCCCGACGGGCTGCGCGTCGTCGTCTCCGCCTTCAACGCGGCCGACCACGTCTCCCCGGCCACGCGCGAGAACCCCGCGCTCACCTTGAAGCAGCTCACCGCGATCGCGACCAGCCAGAAGTGGCTGACGCGCCCGTAGTCCTCAGCCCCTAGTCCGCAGCCGCAGTCCGCAGCCCGCGTTCGCGGTCCGCCGCAGCCCGCTGCCCGTAGCCGGTCCTCGTCGTCGGTTTCCGTCCTCCGTTCTCCATCGTCCGTCCTCCGTTCTCCATCGTCCGTCCTCCGTTCTCCATCGTCCGTCCTCCGTCCTCCGTCGTCCGTTTCCCCGGCCCGCGGCGAACGCGGCCCCGCGGCGTACGCGACTCGCGCCGCCCGTGCCACTGCGACCGGCCCGCTGCCCTCACTTCGCGTCGGAGTACCGCTCCACCGTCGCCGTCGTGAACGTGAACCGCACCGGCGTCTCCCCGAAGGCGATCCGCCCGGCCAGCTCCCCGGCCGCGCGGATCGCCTCGGCCACTTCCTGGGCCTCCTGCTCCGGGCAGTGCACGATCACCTCGTCGTGCTGGAAGAAGACCAGCTCCGCCCGCATCCCGGTGGTCGCCCGCCGCAGCGCGGCCAGCATCAGCAGGGCCCAGTCGGCCGCGCTGCCCTGGACGACGAAATTACGGGTGAAGCGCCCGCGCGCCCGTCCGTTCGACGAGGCGTATCCCGGGGTGAACTCGCCGCCGGACGAGGGCGATCCCTCCCCGTCCGCCCCCGGCGCCGGGGATATCTCCTGCGGGATACCGGCTTCGCCGTCGTCCTCCTCGGCCCCGGCCGCGCGCGGGCTCGTCCGCCCCAGCCAGGTCCGTACGAGCCTGCCCTCCTCACCCGCCCGCGCCGCGTCGTCCACATACGCCACGGCCAGCGGGAACCTCCGGCGCAGCGCGGCCAGGTTCTTCAGCCCGTCGCCGGACGTCTGGCCGTAGATCGCCCCCAGCAGCGCGAGCTTCGCGTGGGCGCGGTCGCCCGAGAACGCCCGAGCGGAGAGGGCCGTATACAGATCCCCCTCGTGCCCGGCCACCTCCATCAGCCCCGGGTCACGGGAGATCGCGGCCAGCACCCGCGGCTCCATCTGGTCGGCGTCCGCGACCACCAGCCGCCAGCCCTCGTCGGCGACGACCGCCCGCCGGATGACCTTGGGGATCTGCAGCGCCCCGCCGCCATTGGTCGTCCACCGGCCCGAGACCGTACCGCCCGGCAGGTACTCGGGTCTGAACCGGCCGTCCCGTACCCAGTCCTGGAGCCAGCTCCAGCCGTGTGCCGTCCAGATGCGGTACAGCTTCTTGTACTCGATCAGCGGCTTCACCGCCGGATGGTCGATCTCCGCCAGCTCCCAGCGCCGGGTGGACTTCACCTTGATGCCGGCCTGCCCGAAGGCCCGCACCACATCCGCCGGCAGATCCGGCCGCACCCGTCGCCCGAACGCCGCCGACACCTCGTCCGCCAGCTCGGCCAGCCGCCGGGGCTCGCCCCCGCCCGCGTACCGCTCGCCGAGCAGATCCCCCAGCACCTCACGGTGCACATCGGCGCGCCACGGCAGCCCCGCGCGATGCATCTCGGCGGCCACCAGCATCCCCGCCGACTCGGACGCGGTGAGCAGTCGCATCCGCCCGGGGTGCTCGGCGGCCGTATGACGTCGCTGCTGCTCCGCGTACACATCGAGCAGCCCTTCGAACGGCACCTCCGCGCCCGCGTGCGGCTCGAAGAGCGAGGACTGAGACCCCGGTGCCGCCGACCGGGGCGGCGGATCGGGCGGTACCGGTCCGTGCCGCAGCCTGGCCCAGGCGGCCGCGGCGGACCGGGGCTCCCCGAGCCGCCCCTCGTGGCCGAGCAGCAGCAGCTCGGCCGCCTCGATGTCATAGCACCGCTCGACCCGCACCCCCGCCGCGAGCAGCCTCGGATACACCTCGGCGGTGGAGCGCCACACCCAGCGTCCGACCTCCGGCAGCCGCGCCCGCACCGCCGCCACCAGATCGGGCTCCCGCACCACGGGACCGGCCGCGCGGCCGTCCGTGCCCAGCGGAACGAGCAGCGCGCCGCCGCCCTCCGCCGGGGCCAGAGCCCATCGTTCGGTCATATCGCCGAGTCTCGCAGGAGGGTCTGACAACGACGGGCGGACCCGTCCGGCAGGCGCGCCGGGCCTCGCACCGGGAAGATCGAATCCGTAGCCAGAACCGTGGTCAGAACCGCAGCCGGAACCGCAGTCAGGACCTGATCCGGGACCCGAGCCGGGGCAGGGACCGGAGCCCCCGTCACCGGGGGCCCGCCCCACCGTCATCACTCTATGGAGGCCGAGATGCAAGCGATCGTTTTCGAGGAGTTCGGCGGCCCGGACGTCCTGCACGTCAAGGAGATCGCCGAGCCGCACGCGGGCCCCGGCGAGATCCGCGTGGTCGTGAAGGCGGCCGGAGTCAATCCGATGGACTACAAGATCCGCCACGGATGGATGGAACAGGTCTTCCCCACTCGGCTGCCCGCCGTGCCAGGTCAGGAGATCGCCGGGGTGGTGGACGAGATCGGCGCCGGGGTCACGGGCGTCGCGGTCGGCGATGACGTGCTGGGGTGGTCCACCACCGGCGCCTACGCGCAGTACGCCCTGGCCGAGACGGTCGTACCCAAACCGGCCTCGCTGGGGTGGGCCGAGGCCGCGGCCGTTCCGGTCGCGGGGGAGACCGCCGCGCGGGTGCTCGACGAACTGGCGCTGCGTGACGGCGAGACCCTGCTGCTGCACGGGGCGGCGGGCGCCGTCGGTTCCGTGGCCGCCCAGCTCGCGACGGCCCGTGGCGCGATCGTGATCGGCACGGCGTCCCCGGCCAACCATGAGTACGTGCGCTCGCTGGGCGCCATCCCCGTCACGTACGGCGACGGGCTCGTCGAACGCGTCCGCTCCGTCGCGCCGCAGGGCGTCGACGCCGTCTTCGACGCGGCGGGCATGGGAGCGCTGCCCGACTCGATCGAGCTGCGCGGCGGGACGACCGACCGGATCGTCACCATCGCCGACCCCGCCGCGGCCGGACTCGGCGTCCCCTTCTCGTCCGGCATGTCCGGCGACGCGTTGGTCGAACGGAAGCGCGCCGGCCTCGCGGAGAACGCGCGCCTGGCGGCGGAGGGCGCGCTGCGGCTGCGGATCGCCGGTACGTTCCCGCTCGCGGAAGCGGCACAGGCGCAGCAGACGAGCGAGGAAGGTCACGCGCGCGGGAAGCTCGTCATCGCGCCCTGAGAACCCGCCCCCTGGAGCGTGACGGCCCGACCGACGGGGCCCGCGGCCCGAACGACAGGACACGACGCCGGAACGACAGGACACGAGGCCGGAACGACAGGACACGAGGCCGGAACAGCGGAACGCCCGGCGCGCGGCCGGAATGGCCGATACGGCCTCGTATGGGTGATGTGGCATGGCGGCACTCCCCTCGGGCAACATAGGTTGCTTTCGGTGACCTACTGATGTCCGAGAGTAACGATGCTCACTGACAGTGGACTTGCGCACGACGTCTACGGCCAGGATCCGCCCTGGCTGCCCCTCGCGCGGATCCCGCTCCCGCACAGGCCGGAGGCGGCTCCCAAGGCCCGCCGTCACGCCCGTGAGGTTCTCGCGCTGCGCCGCGTGGACAGTGAGCTGATCGCCACCGTCGAGCTGGCGGTGAGTGAACTCGTCACCAACGCCGTGCGCCACGGCATCTGCGTCTGCGGCTGCACCCGCGGCACGGTCTCCCTCACCCTGCTGCGGGCGGGGGCCCGCCTCCGGGTCGAGGTCGCCGATCCGTCCCGTACGCCCCCGAGGTGGCCCACGGGGATCGAGTCGGTCGACGCGGAGGCGGAGGAGGGCAGGGGGTTGTTGCTGGTCACGGCCCTGGCGGCGGACTGGGGCGACCAGGCGGGCCCCACCCGGGGGAAGGTGGTGTGGTGCGAGTTCGCGTCCGCCGCCCAAGCGGCCCCTCGCCCCCGCGCCGCCCCGCGCGCGGCCACCGCTCCAGCCGCCCCGCGCGCGGCCGCAACCCCAGGCACCCCCGCAGCCCCGGCCGCCCCCGCAGCCCAGGCCGCGTCCGCCGCCCCGCCTGCCCCGGCCGCCCCCGCCGTGGACGCGCCCGCGACATAGAGGTCACGCCCCGGCTCAGCCCTCCAACTCGCGGATCACGCGCGCCGGATTGCCCACCGCCAGCACGCCCGCCGGGAGGTCCTTCGTCACCACCGACCCCGCGCCGACCACCGTGTTCTCGCCGATCGTCACTCCCGGGCAGACGATCACCCCGCCGCCGAGCCAGACGTTGTCACCGATCGTCACCGGCGACGCCCGCTCCCAGCCCGCGCGGCGCCGCTCCGTGTCGAGTTCATGGGTCGGGGTGAGGAGTTGGACATTCGGCCCTATCTGGACGTCGGAACCGACGGTGATCGGCGCCGCGTCGAGAAATACCGCGTTGAAGTTGATGAACGTACGGGCGCCGATACTGATGTACGTCCCGTAGTCGCACTGAAAGGGCGGCCGGATATGGACACCCTCCCCCACCGAACCGAGCAGCTCCGCAAGGATCTTGGCGCGGTCGGCCGACGCCGCGCCGCCGTTCGCGTTGTACGCCGCGCACAGCGCGAAGCGCCGTTCGTTCTCCGCGCCCAGCTCCTCGTCGTCGGGGAGATACCACTCCCCGGCCAGCATGCGCCGCTTGTTCTCGCCCATGGATGCCCGTGCCCTCTCTCGTCCGTCCCGCCGTCCGCCGCAGGCGTCCACGGTAGTGCGCCGTGCGAACCGGCGATGAGATATCCACAGCCTGTGGACAACGATCGGGAACGCGGACCTGCGACCATCGGAGCGCGGCAAGGAGCAGTTCCGAGGAGGCACCCCGCATGATCATGGAGCACACCGAGGCCGCGGCATGACCGGCGACGACTCCGCCGGCGCGGCGGCCCGTACCGTCGAGCGCGCCCTCACGGCCGTGCTCTCCGCGCGGGCCGGGGACGGTGGCGGCGCCGACGGCATCGACACCGGCGCCTCCCTCCTCGCCGCGGATCCGGCGGCGGACGCGGAACTGCGGCGGCGCGGCGAGCAGTTCGTACGACTGGCCTGGGAACGCGGCTGGCAGCCCGCCGATGTCGTACGGCTCGTACGCCGCGACCTCGACGGCCCGCACCTGCGCCTTCTCGCCGAGCTGACAGCGGCCGAGGCGCGGCGTTACGAACGGCTGCCGCCCCGCTGGGCCGCCCAGCTCGCGGATCTCGACGAGGAGCGCGGCACGCGCCCCTACCGGGCCGACCGCTTCTCGTACGCCACCGCCGTGCTGGAGTTGTATCTGCTGCTCGCCCGGCTGCCCGCGATCGAACCGGTCGGTCCCGTGCCCGGTACGCCCGTGCATCTCGCCGCCCCCGCGGACGGCGAGCCGCGCATGCTCACCCGGATCCGCGCCCTGCTCGCCAAGGCGGAGGCGACCGGATACCCGCAGGAGGCGGAGGCGCTCACCGCCAAGGCGCAGGAGCTGATGGCGCGGCACAGCATCGACGAGGCACTGCTCGCCGACCGTACGCACCGGGGCGATGTGCCCGGCGCGGTGCGGATCGGGGTGGACGCTCCGTACGAGACGGCGAAGGCGATCCTGCTCGACGCCGTGGCCTCCGCGAACCGCTGCCGCGCCGTCTGGAACAGCGCGTACGGCTTCTCGACGGTCGTCGGCTTCGAGTCGGACCTGGAGGCGGTCGAACTGCTCCATACGTCGCTGCTGGTGCAGGGCACGGCCGCGATGACCCGTGCGGAGGCGGCCCAGCGCGCGGCCGGGCGTAAGCGGACGAAGACATTCCGGCAGTCGTTCCTGCTGGCGTACGCCCACCGCATCGGCGAACGCCTGGCCCTCACCACGGAACAGGTGACGGCGGAGCAGGAGTCGGCGACGGCCGCGGCAACGCGGGCGGCCGAAGCGGGTGCCGGCGGGCTGCTGCCCGTACTCGCCGCCCGCGAGGCGGCGGTGGCCGACCGTACGGACCGGATGTTCCCGGAGACGGTGGCGACGCGCGTGCGCGGGGCGACGGACGCCGAGGGCTGGACCCATGGCACCTCCGCGGCGGACGCGGCGCGGGTGCCGGGCGGACCGGGCGGACCGGGCGCGGCGGACGGGCCGGGCGGGACGGGGCGGCGCGGCCGGATACGCCCCACCCGTTGACCACCCCGCCCGCTCGGGCAACAGCTCGACCGGTCATCCGGCCGACCGGTCAGCGGTCGGGACGGATACGCCGTGTCCGCTTCACGACCGCATCACGACGGCTCACGACGTCGGCGGGTCCGTCGGCAGATCGCTCGGCATTCCCTCCGGCAGCTTGTCGTCCCCGGCCTTCGCCAACGTGTCCTTCACGCCCTTGCCCCAGGAGATCACCAGGGTCTTGCCGTCGTTCGACTCGATCGTCCCCATCGTGCGGTCGGTGTTGCCGTCGACGCACGTGAGGGAGAACATCGGCTCTCCCATGTCCTCCACCGCGCCCTGGCAGACATGCCGGTCCGCGACCAGGGCGACCTTGCCGGACTTGACCGACAGGGCGACGGTCTTGCCGTCGCTCAGCCCGGCCCACGTGCCCTCGACGCTCGCCGTGTCCGTGTCCCTGTCCGTGTCCGAGCCGGAGCCGGAGTCCGCGCCCGAGCCGGAGTCCGCGGTCGCACCGGAGTCCGCGGTCGCACCGGAACTCTCGCCGCCGGTCGCGCTCGGCGCCGCGGCGCCGCCCCCGTCCTTGGCCGAGTCGCCGCCGTCACCGCCGCAGCCCGTGAGCGCGAGTGCGAGTGTCACCACGAGCCCGGCCGCGGCCGCGCCGCTCTGCACGATCTTCCGCACGTTCAAGTCCCCCTGGAGCCTGGAGCCTGGAGCCTGGAGTCCGTCGACCGGATCCTGCCGCCGGCCGGACCGCGCAAAACTACCAGGACGACTTACGCACACCCGGCAGGAATCCGGCGTGCGCCTGCTCACGCATCCGCACCCTGGAGAGGCCGAACTTCCTGAGATGGCCGCGCGGCCGGCCGTCCACGCTGTCGCGGTTCCGCACCCGCGTGGCGCTCGCGTCGCGCGGCTGACGTCGCAATTCCTCACGCGCGGCCAGCCGTTCCCCGTCGGTTGTGCCGGGGCGCCGGATGATCTCCTTCAACTCGGCGCGGCGCGCGGCGTACCGCGCCACGATTTCCTTGCGCCGCTCATTGCGGACGATCTTGCTCTTCTTCGCCATCAGACGTTCACCCCGCGGGCGCGGATCCGGGCGACGGCGGCCTCGATACCGATGGAGTCGATGGTCTTGATCGCCTTCGCGCTGAGGGTGAGCCGGACATTCCTGCCCTCGCTGGGCAGCCAGTAGCGCTTCCGCTGGATGTTGGGGTCGAAGCGGCGGGAGGTGCGCCGGTGCGAGTGGGAGATCTGGTTGCCGAAGCCGGGCTTGGCCCCGGTCAGCTGGCAGTGCGCGGACAAGGTCACACATCCTTCTCTTTGGAAATGGAAACCATTTCCATATACTAGCCCCATGGCACGTAACGAACTGCGCCCGATCATCAAGCTCCGCTCCACCGCGGGGACCGGCTACACGTACGTCACCCGCAAGAACCGCCGGAACGACCCCGACCGCCTGACGTTGCGCAAGTACGACCCGCTCGTCCGCCGGCACACCGACTTCCGCGAAGAACGCTGACCGGCGACGACAGCCGGGCGAAGAAGCATGACGAGCGCGAAGAGAAGACCGAAGCAGAGAACGAAGCAGAGAACGAAGAGGCCGATATGAAGCCCGGAATCCACCCCGCGTACCAGCCCGTCGTCTTCCGCGACAAGGCCGCCGGGTACGCCTTCCTCACCCGCTCCACCGCGACCGCCGAGAAGACGGTGGTCTGGGAGGACGGCCGGACGTACCCCGTCATCGATGTCGAGATCTCCTCGGCGAGCCACCCCTTCTATACGGGTACCGCGCGCGTCCTCGACACCGCTGGCCGCGTGGAGCGCTTCGAGCGCCGCTACGGCCGCCGCCCCGAGGCCCGCTAGGTGGGACCCATCGACGACAACAGACTCCCTGTCGCGATCGTCTGCGGGCTGCACTCCGACGCCCGCGAGGCAGCCGTACGACGGCTTCTCGCCACCGTGCCCGGCAGTGTCGCGCTCCATCACGACCTGTCGACGGCCACCCGCGGCACGGTCATACGCACCGTCCGCGACGCCACCGAACTGGTCTCCACGGGCGAGGCACCGCTGGTCAACGACTGCGCCTGCTGCGCCCTGCGGGAGGATCTCGTACCCGAGCTGACCCGGCTCGCGGACGGCGGCCTGACCCGGCTCGCGATCGTCGAGCTGTGGGACTCGGTCGAGCCCCGGGCCATGGCCGAGGTCATCGCCGCGCACGGCGAGCGTCTCGTCGTCAGCTCCGTGCTGACGGCGGTCGACCCGGCGCTGCTGCTGCCGTATCTCGGCAACGGCGACGATCTGGCCGACGCCGGGCTCGCGGCCGCCGCCTCCGACCAGCGGACGATCGCCGATACCTGGGCGCGGCAGCTGGAGTACGCGCCGGTGCTCGCCGTCGTGGACAGCCCGCTCGCGGACGACGAGGACCGCGCGCTGCTCGCCCAACTGCACCCGACGGCACGGCAGGTACGCGTCGACGGCGAGGGCGCGTCGGCCGGGGAACTGGCCGAGGCCGCGTTCGGCGGCTTCGATGTCGAGGCCGCCGCGGCCCGCCAGCACCCGGCCTGTGCGCTGCTGCCGCAGGAGGCGGACGAGTGCGGGGTCGGTACGTACGTCTGGCACCGCGCGCGCCCCTTCCACCCGGAGCGGCTCTACCAGGCGCTGGAGGATCTGACCTGCGCCGCCGCCCGCAGCCGCGGCCGGTTCTGGCTCGCCGACCGTCCCGACACGCTGCTGCACTGGGACGCGGCCGGCGGCGCGCTCTGTGTGGAGAGCGTGGGGCCCTGGCTGGCGGCGCTGCCCGACGCCGCCTGGGAGACCGTTCCGCCGCCGCGCCGGGCCGCCGCCTCGCTGGACTGGCATCCGCTGCACGGCGACCGCTGCCAGCATCTGGTCTTCACCTCGCCCGGCCTCGACCGGGAGGGCATCGAACAGCTGCTGGACTCCTGTCTGCTGACCGATGCCGAGTACACCGCGGGCCGCGCCGCCTGGAAGCGCCTTCCGCCCGCCTTCGACAACCTCCTGGAGGTCTGATGTCCACCCGTCCGATGTCCACCCGTCCGATGTCCACCCGTCGTGGGGACCGCAAGCCGCCCGCGCCCCGTCCCAATCCGCTGGACACCGCGGGCATCACCTATGTCGACTACAAGGACACCGCCCTGCTGCGGAAGTTCATCTCGGACCGCGGCAAGATCCGCAGCCGCCGCGTGACGCGGGTCAGCGCCCAGCAGCAGCGGCAGCTGACGCGCGCGATCAAGAACGCCCGGGAGATGGCGCTCCTGCCGTACCGCTCGACGCCACACTGACGCGCCGGGCGGCGCTGTCCAACCGCTGTCGGGCGGCCGCCAGTTCAACCGCTGTCGGGCGGCCGCCAGTTCAACCGCGGTCGTACGGGGCCGCACCGCCGCCGTGCGGCCGACGTACCGAGACTCCCCGCGCCCGGACCGCGCGGGGAGTCTTCTTGTCCTCACCGGGTACACGGTCACTATTCCGCCACCATTCCACCCGCCGAGGGATCCGCGGAGCCCTTCAGCGCGTCTCACTACACAGAGCGGGCGATCGGATGCCGGGGGGCGGGCCTGTAACCAAGGGAACACCCCGCGTGCACGTGCATTTGCTCATGCAGCGGCACATGAAACACAGCTATGATCCGAGAAAGTTGACGACTGCACCTTGCAACTCGGGGAGCGACCTGTGCACCACGTGTTCAACGGCATTACGGCCACAGAGCTTCACGGAGTCGTCTGGCAGAAGAGCAGGCACAGCAACTCCCAGGGATCCTGCGTGGAGTTCGCCAAGCTGCCCGGCGGCGAGGTGGCGGTACGGAACTCACGCCACCCCGACGGGCCCGCGCTGGTCTACACGATCGCCGAGATCGAGGCCATGCTGCTGGGCGTCAAAGACGGGGAATTCGACCATCTGACGGCGAGCGGTTGACCGACGGCGGGCGGCCGAGCGTGCGGCTCAGCCGGTCGATCCCGTCCGCCGTCAGTCGGCCACCCGCAGCTGGAACAGCGCCCAGACCACCTTGCCGTGCAGCGACCCCGCCAGCGGATGCCAGCCCCAGGTGTCGCTGAACGACTCGACCAGGAACAGCCCCCGGCCGGACTCCGCCGCGCAGTCCTCCTCGGTCTTCCGTGCCTCCGGGCTCGCGTGGCTCGGATCCCGCACCGCGCACACCAGTCGCGACGACCACCGCATCAGATGCAGCCGTACGGAAGCGTCCTGGGGATCCCGCGGGGTGTCGGCGGGCAGGGCGTGCCGCAGCGCGTTGGTGACGAGTTCGGAGACGACCAGCGCGACATCGTCGAAGCGGTCGTTCAGCTCCCACTGGGACAGCGTGTTCCTGGTGAACTGCCTGGCCCCGCGCACCGCTTCGTAGCGGGCGGGCAGAGCACACGAAACCGAGCCCGCGGCCGCCGAGGGATCGATGGGGGGAAGCCCCTGCCTTAACGGCTCGAGCATGGTCGATCCATTCGTCCCCATGCGAGGCACTCCCGGGATTCGCGGCCGTAGCGATACTGCGGTGGTCCAGCGTCACAACACGTCAATCACGAACGAGCACGCAGGTGCGCGGGGACCATGGTTCCGAATGCGTACGGCAGATGCAAGGGCAGATGCACGTGCACGCGCCGGACTTCACCCCTCCCGTGACGGTTCCGGCCTATTTCTCCTCGTGACCAGTTTTACCCTCTCCGCAAAGCCTTCTTATTTCCGTAATCGAATGAGTACGGGCTGAAGCGTTTTGATGGCAGAATCCGGCACTTGGAGTTCGGGGGTGCTCCGGGGAGATCCACATGTGATGGGGAGGGTTGGAGACGTGACCGCAGCCGAATCGGGCGGTTCCGTGGTGCGGCGCATCCTGCTGGGCTCACAACTGAGGCGGCTGCGCGAGACGCGCGGCATCACTCGTGAGGCCGCCGGCTACTCGATCCGCGCATCCGAGTCCAAGATCAGCCGTATGGAGTTGGGACGGGTGAGCTTCAAGGCCAGAGACATCGAGGACCTGTTGACCCTCTACGGGGTCGCCGACGAGGGCGAGCGCGCTGCCCTTCTCGGCCTCGCCCGGGAGGCCAATGTCGCGGGGTGGTGGCACAGCTTCGGCGACGTGCTGCCCGGCTGGTTCCAGACATATATCGGTCTCGAAGGTGCCGCCTCACTGATCCGTATCTATGAAGTGCAGTTCGTGCACGGTCTGTTGCAGACCGAGGCGTACGCGCACGCCGTCGTCACCCGTGGCCAGCCCGACGCGCCCTGCGCCGAGGTGGAGCGCCGCGTCGCGCTCCGGCTGGAGCGGCAGAAGGTCCTCGTCTCCGAACGCGCGCCGCGTTTTCACGCCATCCTCGACGAGGCGGCGCTGCGCCGTCCGTACGGCGAGCGCTCCGTGATGCAGGGACAGCTGAGACATCTGATCGAGATCTCGGAGCAGCCGAACATCACGCTCCAGGTGATGCCCTTCAGCTTCGGCGGCCACGCCGGCGAGAGCGGCGCCTTCACCATGCTGAGCTTCCCCGAGTCGGATCTCTCCGATGTCGTCTTCCTGGAGCAGCTGACCAGCGCGCTGTATCTGGACAAGCGCGAGGAGGTCGCCCAGTACGAACGAGTGATGGGCCGACTACAGCAGGACAGCCCGGGACCGGAAGAGAGCCGAGATGTCCTGCGCGGACTGCTCCAACTGATCTGAGACATCAGTACGATGACCTCATATCAGGAGTTTGCACCTGCAGCACCTGCAGTAAGGGATCGCATGTCCTACTTCACCGACCTGGCCCACCAGTACATCGACGGCGAGTGGCGGACCGGCAGCGGCTCGTGGGACATCATCGACTTCAATCCGTACAACGGGGAGAAGCTCGCGGCCATCACGATCGCCACGGTCCAGGAGATCGACGAGGCGTACCGCGCCGCCGAACGCGCGCAGCGCGACTGGGCCGCGACCAGTCCGTACACCCGTCGCCGGGTCTTCGAGCGTGTCCTCAGGCTGGTCGAGGAGCGCAGGGACGACATCATCGAGGCGATCATCGACGAGCTGGGCGGTACGCGGCTCAAGGCGGAGCACGAGGTCGGTGCGGCGCAGGAGTTCCTGCGCGATGCCATACAGCTGTCGCTGCGGCCCGAAGGCCGGATTCTGCCGTCCCCGGTTGACGGCAAGGAGAACCGCGTCTACCGGCTGCCGGTCGGTGTCATCGGTGTGATCACCCCCTTCAACTTCCCCTTCCTGGTCACGATCAAGTCGGTGGCGCCCGCGCTGGCGCTCGGCAACGCCGTCGTGATCAAGCCCAACCAGAACGCGCCCATCGTCGGCGGCGGGCTCATCGCCAAGCTCTTCGAGGACGCGGAGCTGCCGGCCGGTCTGCTCAACGTCGTGGTGACGGACATCGCGGAGGTCGGGGACGCGCTCATCGAGCACCCCGTGCCGAAGGTGATCTCGTTCGCCGGCTCGGACCGGGTCGGCCGTCATGTCGGAGCGGTGGCGGGCGGCAACTTCAAGCGGGCGATACTCGAACTGAGCGGTAACAGCGCGCTGGTCGTCCTCGACGATCTCGACGAGGCGGGGCTCGACTACGCGGTGGACGCGGCGGTCGCCAGCCGCTTCATCTACCAGGGCCAGGTCTGTGTGGCCGCCAACCGGATCCTCGTGGACCGCGCCGTCGAGAAGCGGTTCACCGAGAAGTTCGTGGCGAAGGTGGCGTCGCTCAGGACGGGCGACCCGCGCGACCCCGAGACCCAGATCGGTCCGGTCATCAACACCTTCCAGGCGGACGCCCTGGCGGCGGTGGTGGACCAGGCGCTGGCGGAGGGGGCGACCGCGCTCGTACGGGGGCGTACGCGCGGCAATCTCGTGGAGCCGACGGTGCTGGCGGGCCTGGACGAGGACTCCCCGCTGATGCGCCAGGAGATCTTCGGACCCGTGGTGCTGCTGGTCCCGTTCGACGGGGAGGATGAGGCGGTACGGCTCGCCAACAACACCCCGTACGGGCTGAGCGGGGCCGTGCACACCTCGAATATCGAGCGTGGCGTCGCGTTCGCCAAGCGGATCGTCACGGGCATGATGCATGTCAATGACTCGACCGTGCAGGACGAGCCGCTGGTGGCCTTCGGCGGGGAGAAGTCCTCGGGGCTCGGCCGGCTCAACGGCGACGCGACGGTGGAGGCGTTCACGACGCAGAAGTGGATCTCGGTGCAGCACGGCCGGACCGCGTTCCCCTTCTGACGCCGACGCCGACGCCGACGCCGACGCCGACGCCGACGCCGACGCCGACGCCGACGCCGACGCCGACGCCGACGCCGACGCCGACGCCGACGCCGCGCCGACGTTGACGCGTCGCACGGTCGTGCGGTCGTACGGTCGCGGGCCCGGCGGGGGTGCCCCGCTCCGGGGTCATAACCTGGAGCTATGTCAGCGATCCGTTTGCTCGTGCTCTGCGCGGTCCGCCAGCACGGCCGGGCCCATGGCTATCAGGTACGCAACGACCTGGAGTACTGGGGCGCCCACGAGTGGTCCAACGCCAAGCCCGGGTCGATCTATCACGCGCTCAAGCAGATGGCGAAGCACGGCGTCCTGCTGGCCCACGAGGTCGCGCCGAGCACGGCGGGCGGGCCGCCGCGTACCGAGTACGAGCTGACGGACGCGGGCCGCGAGGAGTATCTGCGGCTGCTGCGCGAGGCGCTGACCACCTACGACCAGAAGATGGACGTGCTGTCGGCGGGGATCGGCGCCATCGTCGATCTGCCGCGCGCCGAGGTCATCGAGCTGCTCAAGGAGCGCGTGGCCGGGATCGAGGCGTGGCGGGCCGCGGTGACCGAGCACTACGTGCCCGAGGAGGGCCCGGAACAGCTCGGGCACATCGGCGAGATCATGAACCTGTGGGTGCACTCGGCGGACTCGGGCGCGGAGTGGACGCGGGGGCTGATCAAGCGCATCGAGGGCGGCGCGTACACCTTCGCCGGTGAGGGCGAGCCGTTCGTGGGGGTGCTCGCCGAGGGCCAGGAGAACCCGTACGCGACGGGTGTCCCCGATGACGGGGATCAACACTAATCAAGTTTGACTAATCGAAGGGCCAGGGTTACTCTTCCGGCTCGGTAGTCAAGTTTGATTACCTGGGTGGGAGGCGAAGACATTGACCGACGTGGCCGATGTGGCCGATGTGACCGACGTGATCGTGGTGGCGGGCGCACGAAAGCGATACGGCGAGAAGCGGGCCCTCGACGGGTTCGATCTGAGGGTGGAACGCGGCACGGTGCACGGCGTGCTCGGACCGAACGGCGCGGGCAAGACCACGGCCGTACGCATCCTGACCACGCTGCTGCGGGCCGACGAGGGGCTGGTGCGGGTGGCCGGGCTCGATGTGCGGACCCACGCGCGCGAAGTGCGGCGCAGAATCGGGCTACTGGGACAGCACGCGGCCCTCGACGAGGACCTGAGCGGCCGGCAGAACCTGGAGATGTTCGGACGGCTCTACCACCTCGGCGCCCGGCGCGCCGGGCAGCGGGCCGGTGAGCTGCTGGAGCGGTTCGGCCTGACGGACACCGGCCGCAAGGCCGTCAAGCAGTACAGCGGCGGCATGCGGCGCCGGCTCGACCTCGCGGCCTCTCTGATCACCGACCCGGAGGTGCTGTTCCTGGACGAGCCGACGACCGGACTCGACCCGCGCGGCCGGGCGGAGGTGTGGAGCGCGGTGCGCTCGCTGGTCGGCGGCGGTACGACCGTACTGCTGACCACGCAGTATCTGGAGGAGGCCGACCAACTGGCCGACCGTATCTCGGTGGTGGACAGCGGACGGGTCATCGCGGAGGGCACGGCGGACGAACTGAAGGCGCGGACCGGCGGCGACCGCATCGATGTCGTCCTGCGCGACGCGGACCGGCTCGCGGACGGCGCACGGGCGCTGGCGCGCGCGACGGGTACGCACGCCGTCAGTACGGACGTGGACCGGCGGCTGCTCAGCGCGCCCGTGGCGGACCGGATGGCGGCGCTGACCGAGACCGTACGCGCCCTGCACGCGCAGGGGATCGAGGCGGCGGACATCGCGCTGCGCCGGCCGACGCTGGACGAGGTCTTCCTCCATCTCACGGGCAAGGACGACGCCGAGCGCGGGGAGAGGGACGGGGACGCCCCTCAGGAGCGACAGGAGGTGACGGCGTGACGACGGTGAACGCCACGGCATCGGGGTCCGCGGATCCGGACACGGCCACCGGAGGCGGCGGGCTCGGCTGGGCCCTCGCCGACTCCTGGACCATGACCAGGCGTGAACTCGCCCGCTGGGCACGGCAGCCGGTCCAGGTCGTCGTCGGACTGGTCTTCCCGGTGATGCTCCTGCTGATGTTCGGCTACCTGATCGGCGGCGGCCGGGGGATCGAGGGGGAGTACGTCGAGTTCCTCGTACCGGGCATGCTCGCCCTGACCATGGCCTTCGGCCTGGAGTCCACGATGCTCGCCGTCACCCAGGACCTGAACAAGGGGGTGGTGGACCGTTTCCGTTCGATGCCCATGGCGTCGTCGGCGGTCCTGGTGGGCCGGAGCGTGGCGGACATGCTCCAGTCGGCGGTCAGCCTGCTCGTGATGACCGGCGTCGGCTACGCCATCGGCTGGCGCTGGCACGCGGGCACCGCGTCCTTCCTCGGCGCTCTCGGACTGCTGCTGCTGTTCCGGTTCGCGATGCTCTGGCTCGGGATCCAGCTGGCGATGGTGGCGGGCCGTCCCGAGATGGTGCAGGCGGTGCAGATCCTGGTCTGGCCGATCGGCTTCCTCTCCAACGCGTTCGCGACACCGGAGTCCATGCCGGGCTGGCTGGGCGCGGTCGTGGAGTGGAACCCGATGTCGGCGACGGCGACGGCGGTACGGGACCTGTTCGGCAACCCGGCCGCGGCGGGCGGCTCCTGGGCGGCGGAGCACGCGGGGACCCTGGCGGTCCTCTGGCCGGTGGCACTGCTCGCGCTCTTCTTCCCGCTGGCGGTACGGCGGTTCGGGAGGCTCAGCCGCTGATCCGGACGCGTACGGCCGGTACGAGGCCGGCCCCGCCCCGGCCCCCGCCCCCGGCCCCCGCCCACGGAGCCACTCTCCGCGGGCGGGGTCCGGGGTCCGGGGGTCGGACAGGGCCGGGCGGGGCAGGCCCCGGGCGGTCAGTGGTGGAAGGCCGTCGCCGTGGACCTGTCCCGGCCCAACGGGCGGTCCTGGCCGCGCAGTTCGGGCAGTACCCGCTTCAGATCGGCCACCAGCAGCGCCGCCAGGTCGGCCGAGAAGCCGTTGCGGCAGACCACCCGCAGCACGGACAGGTCCTCGCGATGGGCGGGGAAGGTGTACGCCGGCACGAGCCAGCCGCGCTCGCGCAGCCGGCGCGAGACGTCGAAGACGTCGAAGGCCGTCACACCGGGAGCGGTGGTGAAGGCGAACACGGGCAGTTCGTTCCCGCGCGTGAGCAGCCGGAAGTCGCCCAGCTCCTCGATCCGCCCGGCCAGCTTCCCGGCGATGTCCCGCGCGGTCTGCTGGACGGCGCGGTAGCCGTCCCTGCCCAGCCGCAGGAAGGTGTAGTACTGCGCGACGACCTGCGCGCCCGGCCGGGAGAAGTTCAGCGCGAACGTGGGCATGTCACCGCCCAGGTAGTTGACGCGGAAGACCAGTCCCTCGGGCAGCTCGGCGGGCGAGCGCCACAGCGCCCACCCGACGCCCGGGTAGACCAGCCCGTACTTGTGCCCGGAGGTGTTGATGGAGGAGACGCGCGGCAGCCGGAAGTCCCAGACCAGGTCCTCGTCGAGGAAGGGCGCCACCATGGCCCCCGACGCCCCGTCGACATGGACGGGGATGTCGAGCCCCGTACGCTCCTGGAGCGCGTCCAGCGCCGCGCACAGCTCGGCGACGGGTTCGTACGAGCCGTCGAAGGTGGAGCCCAGGACGGCGACGACCCCGATGGTGTTCTCGTCGCAGAGCTCGGCGGCGGCCTGGGGGTCGAGATGGAAGCGGTCGCCCTCCATGGGCACCTGCCGCGCCTCGACCTCCCAGAAATTGCAGAACTTGTCCCAGCAGACCTGCACGTTGACGCCCATGACGAGATTGGGCCTGGCCGTCGCCGGGTAGCGTGCGGTATTGCGCGCGGCCCAGCGGCGCTTGAGCGCCATCCCGGCCAGCATGCAGGCCTCGCTCGATCCCGTCGTCGAGCAGCCGACGGTCGTCGCCGGATCCGGTGCGTTCCAGAGGTCGGCGAGCATCGCCACGCAGCGCCGCTCCAGCTCGGCGGTGCGCGGGTACTCATCCTTGTCGATCATGTTCTTGTCCCGGCACTCCGTCATCAGCGCCGTGGCCTGCGGCTCCATCCAGGTGGTGACGAAGGTGGCGAGATTGAGCCGCGAGTTGCCGTCGAGCATCAGCTCGTCATGGACCAGCTGGTACGCCGTGTCCGGCGGGGTCGGGCCGTCGGGAAGCCGGTGCATGGGCGGCGCCGAGGTCATCTCGCTGGTCGGATCGGCCTCCCCGTAAAAGGGGTTGATCGACAGTCTGCTCAGCTCGTCGCGTTCGCTCGGGGGCATTCCGGCTGCCCGGTCCGCGCCTCGGTGGAGTGGCATCGGCGGATCTCCTCGGGATGGGTACGGTTCCCCTCGCGAGAATACGGACGAAAGGGGTGAACCGCCCGCCGGGTCCGGGGGGTCAT
This sequence comes from Streptomyces sp. NPDC039430, assembly GCF_055639435.1. Taxonomy (NCBI): domain Bacteria; kingdom Bacillati; phylum Actinomycetota; class Actinomycetes; order Kitasatosporales; family Streptomycetaceae; genus Streptomyces; species Streptomyces sp. NPDC039430. The sequence goes on from NZ_JBVKAK010000005.1 coordinate 443,099, forward strand.
CGCAGGGCCGTGCCGTCCTCGCGCAGTTGCATCCACGGCCGGCCGGTGACCACCAGCCAGGCGGGCAGGGCGGCGACGCAGAGCAGCGCCAGCACATCGGGGTCGGCGACCAGGACCGCCGCGGTGAAGAGGCTGAGCCAGCCCTGCCGGGTGATGGCGAGCAGGACGCCGAGGACTCCGCAGACCACTCCCAGGCCGGGCTGTACGGCCGGGACCAGCGCGTGGGCGCAGAGGCCCAGCGCGGTCCCGACGAAGACGGCGGGGAAGATCCGCCCGCCCCGGAAGCCGCAGGCGGCGGCGGTGAGCAGCGCGGCCAGCTTCACCACCGTCATCAACGCGAACGCGCCCGCCGACCAGCCCTCCGGGTCGGCGGCCAGTGTCTTCACCTCGTCCAGTCCCTTGAACAGCGTCAGCGGCCCGCCGAGCGCCCCCAGCAGACCGAGCACCAGCCCGCCGGCGGTGACCGCCAGGACGGGGTGGCCGAGACGCCGGAAAGCGGCGTGGACGTACGGGAACGCGTAGCAGGCCGCCAGCCCCAGCGCCGCCGCGAGCGGAGCGATCACGAGCGCCGCCAGCAGATCGCTCCAGTGGGTGCCGGTGTACGGGGGCAGGGCGAGGTCGAAGGCCGGGTGGGCGATCAGGGCGGTGACGAGCGCGCCCGCGCCGGCCGCGATCAGCGGACCGAACAGCTTGTCCCAGAGCGAGCCGGGGCCCGGCCGCGCGGCGAGCGTCTCGCTCAGGACCAGGGCCGCCGCCACGGGCGTACCGAACAGCGCCCCGATCGTGCCCGCGGCGGCGAGGGAGAACCAGAGCGCCGCCGGGGCGCCGGGCGCCGCCTTGCGGCCGAGCCAGTAGGTGAGCGCGACATTGGCGGCGGTGACCGGATTCTCCGGGCCGAGGCTCACCCCGCCGGCCAGCGCCAGCACCGCGACCACCAGCAGCCCCGGCACCACCCCGGGGCGCAGCGGCTTATCGACCAGCCCGGTGGTGGCCGGGTCCGGCCCGGCGTGTCCGTGTACCTGCCGTACGACGATCCCCACCGCGAGCCCCGTGGCCGTGAGCATCACGATCATCCAGAGCGTGGAGTAGCGGCCGGCCCCGAGCGCGTCGGGGAGCGTCCCCCACAGCACGTCCTTCAGCTGATCCGCGACCTCGCTCACGCCCAGCAGCACGAGCGCCGAGGCGGCGCCGATCAGGAGGGAGGGAGCGACCAGCGGCAGCAGCGTGCGGGCCGAGGGTGAGGGTGAGGGGGAGGAGGGGGAGGTGGACGGAGTGTCATGGGCCACGCGCTCACCGTAACCGTCCGTAATGCCCTCGCTTCCCGCTCCCCGCTCACGCCTCCTGTGGGGCGGTCGCGCCGGACGGACAGGGCCCGGGGCACGGTGGCGCCCGGCGGGCACGCTGCTTTGGGTGGGTCTGCACCGGCTGCGTCCGGTGTGGGACCCCGGCCGGATCCGGGGTGTGCCCGTAAGGGCCCGGGTGGAACCTGGAAGGGACGGTAGGCGTTGATAGCTTGTGCGCGGCCGAATACGCCGAATCGACGATCGACCGACTAATGACACAGGAGTCCGGAACCCGTGACCACCCTTGCACTCGGACCCAGCTGGCTGGATCCGGATTATCTGATCGGGACCTTCGGGCTGATCGGTGTTCTGGTCATCGTCTTCGCCGAGTCCGGCCTTCTCATCGGCTTCTTCCTGCCGGGCGACTCGCTGCTCTTCACCACCGGCCTGCTGGTGACGGCCGGCACCCTCAAGACCCCGCTCTGGCTGGTCTGCCTGCTGATCGTGATCGCCGCGATCATCGGTGACCAGGTCGGCTATCTCTTCGGCCGGAAGGTGGGGCCCGCGCTGTTCAAGCGTCCGGACTCCAAGTTCTTCAAGCAGGAGAACGTCGAGAAGGCGCACGAGTTCTTCGAGAAGTACGGACCCAAGTCGCTGGTCCTCGCGCGCTTCGTGCCCGTCGTCCGTACGTTCACGCCGATCATCGCCGGTGTGAGCCGGATGAACTACCGCTCGTTCATCACGTACAACGTCGTCGGCGGCACGCTGTGGGGCGCGGGCGTCACGCTGCTGGGAGCCGCGCTCGGCAAGATCGAGTTCGTGACCAAGAACATCGAGATGATCCTGATCGGCATCGTGGTGCTCTCGGTGCTGCCGATCGTGATCGAGTTCCTGCGGGCGCGGTCCAAGTCCAAGAAGGCCGCCGCGCGGCAGCCCGCGGTCGACGACGGTCTGGTCGGCCCGGGTACGGCCGCGACGGACGGGCGCGCCCCCATGACGCCCCCCGGCGCCCCGGGTGCGCCGGGCGCCCCCGGCCCTGGCCCCGGCAGCGGTGGCCGCGGCCGTCACGCCAAGCGCTGACCCGCCCCCGACCCGTCAGAAGCCGCGCGTCCGCTTGGCCGCGCGGCGGCTCGACGCCCGGCCCGCCCCCGGCACCGTGAGGAACAGCCGGGCGATCTCCCCGCCGAGGTTCACCCCGACGGCGATCGCCAGCGCCAGTGCCACCGCCTGGGACAGCGAGGTCAGCCCGCGGGCCGGCTCGTTCTGCGCGAAGCCCAGCAGCCCGAAGTAGGTCGCCGAGCCGGGCAGCAGCGGTCCGATCGCCGCCGTGATGTAGGGCAGCGCGGAAGCGAACTGGTAGCGCGAGAAGAGCTGCCCGAACAGCCCCACGAGACCGGCGGCGACCGCCGTCGCGGCCACCGGCGAGATACCGCCCACGTCATGCATCGCCGCGTAGACGATCCAGGCCACACCGCCGTTGAGCGAGACCATCAGGACGGTCGAGCGGTCCTGCTGGAGCAGGATCGCGAAGGCGAAGCTCAGCGTCACCGCCGCGAGCGTCTGGGCCACCGGCCGTACGTCACTGTGCAGCGCCGCCTCCGGCGTCAGCTGCGCGTGCAGCTGAACGCCCAGATAGAGCACGAGCAGCACCCCGACGACGATCGCGATGAAGAAGTACATGACTTCCAGGAGCCGTGCGGCGGCGGTGATGTAATAGCCCGTCAGCCCGTCCTGCACCCCGGCCACCAGCGCCCGCCCCGGCAGCAGCGCGAAGAGACCACCGGTGATCACCGCCGACGGCCGGCCCTCCCACGACACGAGCGGGCCCAGCAGCGTCAGCGCCACCCCCATCGCGGCGGGCGGCATCGCGGCCACCACGAACTGATAGAACTCCGGCAGCCCGCGCCCGGCGCACAACCAGGCCAGCCGGTCACCGAGCATCGCGCCGAGCGCCGCCGCCGCGAACACCACCACGCCACCACCGACCAGCACGGACGCCGCCCCGGCCAGCAGCCCGCTCGACACGGTCAGCGCCCAGCCGGGGTACGGGTGCCGGTTGCGGCGGATCTCCGCGAGCCGCCGGTACGCCTCCTCCAGCGTGACGTCCGTGTCCTCGGTGGTGATGTCGTCGATGAGCGTGTAGACGGCGGACAGCCGGGTGTAGTCGGTGCCCCGTCTGCGTACGGTCCTGCTGGCCGTCACCGGGTCGTCCACGAGCGACGGCTGATGGGAGATGGACAGCAGGGTGAAGGTGACGGTCGGCTCGCAGCGGTCGAGGCCGTACGCGCGGCTGACCGCGAACATGGCGGCCTCGACGTCCTCGGCGCCCTCGCCGCCGGCCAGCAGCAGCTCACCGATACGGAGCGTCAGGTCGAGCACCCGGGGCACGGCGGGCCCCTGGTCGTCGTGGCGCTGGACCCTCTCCGGTACGGGGCGCTCGCCGGACGGCATCCGCAGCAGGGTGCGCATCCGGTCCTGCCAGGGCGCTTCCTTGTTCAGCCGGACCACCGGGACGCCCCGGGCGGGCGTGTACGCGGGGGACGACTGCCGGCCGCCGGCCACGCCGGCCGGCGTACCGCCCGGCAGATCGAAGGCCGAGCCCTCCGGCTCGGCCTGCTGCTCCGTGCTCAGCCCCTCGGGAAGCGCGAACTCCGATGTCGGATGGTCGTCCTCGGGAAGCGGCGGCTGCTCCATCCCGGACGGTGGAGTGAAGGCGCTGTGCGCCTCGTCCGTCTGAGGCTTCCGGTCCTCGGGACCGTCCGACTCCGCCACCACCCTCTGCTCCCTCGTTCCTGGGGCCGGATCTCGGCGCCGCGCAGCCACACGTCTGCCCAGTATGGGCATGGACATGGGCAACCACACACGCGGACGGGCGGCGCACCCCTCGGGGGGTACGCCGCCCGTCATCCGCCTCTCGGCCGCCCGGCGGCCGGCCGGTCACACGCGCGGGCGCGCGGCCGGTGCGCGGTTCAGCGCCTGGTCAGTGCGCGCCGCCCTGGGCCTCAAGCCGCTTGTACGAGGCCTCGATCTCGGCCTCGGCCTCGGCGCGGCCGACCCAGTCGGCGCCCTCGACGGACTTGCCGGGCTCCAGGTCCTTGTAGACCTCGAAGAAGTGCTGGATCTCCAGGCGGTCGAACTCCGAGACGTGATGGATGTCGCGCAGGTGCTCCACCCGGGGGTCGGACGCCGGGACGCACAGCAGCTTGTCGTCCCCGCCGGCCTCGTCCGTCATCCGGAACATGCCGATGGCACGGCACTTGATGAGGCAGCCTGGGAAGGTCGGCTCGTCCAGGATGACCAGCGCGTCCAGCGGGTCGCCGTCCTCGCCGAGGGTGTTCTCGACGAATCCGTAGTCCGCGGGGTAGCTGGTCGAGGTGAAGAGACGACGGTCAAGACGGATCCGACCGGTCTCGTGGTCCACCTCGTACTTGTTCCGCGAACCCTTAGGGATCTCGATGGTGACGTCGAACTCCACGGGTGGCTCCTCCATGATCAACACATTTGTCAGTGGTGCTGCGTCTTCACGCAGGAGACCCCCCGTCCGGGAGCGGACGGAGAGCCCACTGCTGGCCGGGGTGCCATGCTCGTCGCAAGGCGCAGTGATTAAGTGTCCCCCACGCAGCAGTGTGATCGCGAAAGGGGCTGGTCAACCATGCTTGAGCCGAAAGTGTGGCAGCTCACGGCGGGTTCCGTCGTGGTCGGCATGGCGCTCGCCGCCGCGGCGGTGGCCGCGGCCGGCCCCTGGGACTCCGGTCAGCGTAGGGCCGAGCGGGACTGGGCGGTCGCGCAGAGCCGTACGGGTGGCGCACATCACGGCCCGTCCGCCCCCCGCACACCCGCGCCCGCCCCCAGCGCCGCCGGCGTGCTCCCCGAGCTCTCCGCGCCCGGCGCCGCGCCCCCGAATGCCGGAACCGCGTCCGTGGATCTCAGGAAGAAGCTCGGACCGCTCCTCGACGACCCCGCGCTCGGCAAGTCCCGGTCGGCGTCCGTCATCGACGTCACCACCGGCCGACCGCTTTACGGGAGGGCGGCCGGCACCCCGATGACCCCGGCCTCCACGGTCAAGATCGCGACGATGGCCGCCGCGCTCTCCGCCCTCGGCCCCGACCACCGCATCGCCACCACGGTCACCTCCACCGCGGACGGCCGGAGGATCACCCTGGTCGGCGGCGGCGACGCCACCCTCGGCCGGGCAGGACTGCGCGCCCTCGCCGACGACACCGCCCGCGCGCTGCGCGACCGGGGCGTCACCAAGGTCGAATTCCGCTACGACACCTCCCTCTACTCCGGCCGCCGCGAACACCCGATCGGCCCCAACGACAACATCGCCCCCGTCGTCGCCCTGATGGCCGATCAGGGCCGGCTGGACACGTCCCGCAGCGGACCGGCTCCCCGCAGCGGCAACCCGGCGGGTGACGCCGCCCGCCTCTTCGCCGGACTGCTGCGCGAACGCGGCATCCGCACCTCGGCCGCGCCCGAGCCCGGCACGTCGCCCAAGGGCTCGAAGACCGTCGCCAGGACCTACTCCCGTCCGCTCTCCGACCTCGTCGAACGCGCGCTGACCGAGAGCGACAACGACATCGCCGAGTCGCTGGCCCGGCAGACCGCCATCGCGGCCCGCGAGCCCGCCAGCTTCGAGGGCGCGGGCCGGGCCGTCGGCGCCGAGCTGAAGAAGCTCGGACTGCCCGTCACCGGTGCCCGCTTCGCCGACGGCAGCGGCCTGAACCGCCAGGGCAGGATCAGCGCCGCCCTGCTCACCGCGCTGCTGGCCCGCGCGGCCGACCCCGCCCGCCCCGAGCTGCGCCCCGTGCTCACGGGGCTGCCGGTCGCCGGATTCAACGGCACCCTCCGCGGCCGGTACGCGGACGCCGGACCCGCCGCCGGACTCATCCGCGCCAAGACAGGCACGCTCACCGGGGTGAACGCCCTGGCGGGCACGGTCGTCGACGCCCGGGGCCGGCTGCTGGCCTTCGCCTTCATGGCGGGCTCCACCCCCGCGCCCGGCACCGCCCAGAAGGCCCTGGACCGGCTCTCCGCGGCGCTCGTCCCGTAACGAGCGCCCGCCAGGCTCCGCGGGCCCGCCCCTGCGGGTCCCTGAGGGTCCGCCGCGCCCCCTAAGGGCCCGCTAGGGGAAGAACCGGGCCACCCACACCCCACCGCTCCCCGGGCCGAGCACGTACGGTTGACGCATGACGAGCATCGGTGGTGCCCAGATGGTCGACTGGAATCTCGCGGTGGCGACCGCGACCCGCCTCGTGCGGCCGGGACCGGAAGTGACCCGCGACGAGGCGCGAGAGATCGTCGCCGAGCTGCGGCGGCACGCGAAGTCCTCGGAGGAGCACGTCCGCGCGTACACGCGGATGGTCCCCGACGGCCACGAGCCGCCCGACACCCCCGTCCTGGTCGTGGACCGGGCGGGCTGGGTCAAGGCGAACGTCGCCGGGTTCCGCGAGCTGCTCAAGCCCCTCCTGTCGAAGATGCAGGACCGCCGCCCCGGTGGTCCCGGCGGCGCCGTGCTCGGCGCGGTCGGCGGCAAGGTGACCGGCGTGGAGCTGGGCATGCTCCTGTCGTTCATGTCGTCCCGCGTCCTCGGCCAGTACGAGACGTTCGCCCCCGCCACCCGCGATCTCCCCGCCTCCGCGGACGGCGGCGGCCGGCTGCTGCTCGTGGCCCCCAACATCGTCCACGTCGAACGCGAACTGGACGTGGAACCCCACGACTTCAGGCTCTGGGTCGCCCTCCACGAGGAGACCCACCGCACCCAGTTCACCGGTGTGCCGTGGCTGCGCGACCACCTCCAGGGCGAGATCCAGTCATTCCTCGACCAGACCGAGGTCGACCCGATGACCCTTCTCGAACGGCTCCGCGAAGCCGCGCAGACCCTCGCGGGCGGGCGCCCGGAGGGCGAGGAGGACGAGGACGGCCGCAGCATCGTCGAGCTGGTGCAGACCCCCGGACAGCGCGAGATCCTCGGCCGGCTCACCGCCGTGATGTCCCTGCTCGAAGGCCACGCCGACTATGTGATGGACGGCGTGGGACCGGCCGTCGTGCCCTCGGTCGCCGAGATCCGCGAGAAGTTCCAGCAGCGCAGGGCCCGCGGCGCCGGCCGCCTCGACCAGGCACTGCGCAAACTGCTCGGCCTCGATGCCAAGCTGCGCCAGTACCGGGACGGGGAACGGTTCGTACGGGCCGTGGTCGAGGAGACCGGCATGGACGGCTTCAACCGGGTCTGGACCTCGCCGAACACCCTCCCGACCAAGGCGGAGATCGCTAAACCGGCGGACTGGATCGCACGGGTGCACCGCGGGGCGGACTCCTGAGCCGGGCGCGGCTCACGGCAGAAGTACGCCTCAGGTATCACCCATCCGAGGGACCGTGGGTGAGGGATAGGCGTGCAATGCTCGGGTAATGGCTCGGTTCTGTCACCATCGACGCACTCTGAGTGACGCTCTCCGTCCTTACTCCGACCGAGGCACCCCCCAAATAACATCACGAAGGGCACCGGATATGGGTCCCCATCCTGCGGTCGCGGCGATACGCCTGGCGGTCCGCCGCGTACTCCACGACGTCCTCACCGACCGGGCGGAGAATCATTCCGCCGCCCCGCACGTCCCCCTCGGCGAGCAGCCGCTCGTGCTCGTCGCCTGCTCCGGCGGCGCCGACTCCATGGCGCTCGCCTCCGCCGTCGCCTTCGAGGCCCCCAAACTTTCCGTCCGCGCCGGAGCCGTCACCGTCGACCACGGACTCCAGGCCGGCTCCGCCCTCCGCGCCGCCGAAGTCGTCACCCGACTCCGCGCCATGCGCCTCGACCCCGTCGAATCCGTCGCCGTGACCGTCGGCCGGGAAGGCGGTCCCGAGGCGGCCGCGCGCGACGCACGCTACGCCGCGCTCGACGCCGCCGCGGAGCGCCACCGCGCCGCCGCCGTCCTGCTCGGCCACACCCGCGACGACCAGGCCGAGACCGTGCTCCTCGGGCTCGCCCGCGGCTCCGGCACCCGCTCGCTGTCCGGGATGGCCGCCGTCTCCGGGGCGGCCGGCCGCTACCGGCGCCCCTTCCTCCAGCTCGACCGGCAGACCGCCCGCAAGGCCTGCCTCGTCCAGTCCATCCCCGTCTGGGACGACCCGCACAACACCGACCCCGCGTACACCCGTTCACGACTGCGCCACGAAGGACTGCCGGCCCTGGAGAAGGCGCTCGGCAAGGGCGTCGTCGAGGCCCTGGCGCGTACGGCACAGCTCTCCCGCGACGACGCCGACGCCCTGGACACCTGGGCGGCCACCGTCGAGGAGTCCGTACGGGACGAATCGGGACAACTGCAGTGCGCCAAGCTGTACGTCCTCCCGGCCGCCGTCCGCCGCCGCGTACTGCGCCGCGCGGTCATCGCCGCGGGCGCCCCCGCGGGTTCGCTGTTCGCCCGTCACATCGAAGAGGTCGACCGCCTGATCACCGGCTGGCGCGGCCAGGGAGCCATCAACCTGCCCGGCCGCGTGGAGGCCCGGAGGCAGGGTGGCAGACTGGTCATCCGGCAGGGCTGAAGCGCTGATGCACTTACGGCTGTGTCTCCCGGGCCGCCAGTGCCTTGGCCCCGGACCCCCGGCCGACGACGAAAGTGATGCGGGTGGACGACAAGGACATGGGCAACGACCTCCAGTCGGTGCTCATTACCAAGGAAGAGATCGACGCGAAGCTGGCCGATCTGGCCGCGAAGATCGACGCGGAGTACGCGGGCAAGGACCTGCTTCTCGTCGGAGTCCTCAAGGGCGCCGTCATGGTCATGGCGGATCTGGCGCGGGCGCTGTCCACCCCCGTGACGATGGACTGGATGGCCGTCTCCTCGTACGGGGCGGGTACGCAGTCCTCCGGCGTGGTCCGGATCCTCAAGGACCTGGACACCGACATCAAGGGCAAGCACGTACTGATCGTCGAGGACATCATCGACTCGGGTCTGACCCTGTCGTGGCTGCTCTCCAACCTCGGTTCGCGGGAGCCGGCCTCGCTCGAAGTCTGCACCCTGCTCCGTAAGCCGGATGCCGCAAAGGTCGCGATCGACGTCAAATGGATCGGCTTCGACATTCCCAATGAGTTTGTCGTGGGATATGGCCTGGATTACTCGGAAAAGTACCGCAACATGCCTTTCGTCGGGACGCTCGCTCCGCATGTGTACGGCGGTTAGAGCGCACCTCGGCGCAGCTGAGCGCTCCGAAGAGCGGCGAAGTTCCACGGAAAGGCTTCGCCGCGACCGGGAACCCCAGACCCCCTCGCGCCGTTGGAGCATGGGAGGACGGGTTTGTCACCCGTCCCGTGCGGTCGCGGGCCACAATGCTGGGGTACCGTCCGAAGAACAGTCTTTTCTCACAGCAGCATTTACCTACGGGCAGGAGGGACGGGGCGACTTCGCTCCGTATGGATGGACGTGAAGCGATACTTCCGTGGGCCGGTCATGTGGATCGTGCTGGCCGTCCTCGCCGTGGTCGTGTTGATGCAGGTCGTCGGCTCGTCGGGCGGCTACAAGACGGTGGACACCGGTGAGGTCGTCCAGGCGATCGACAAGAACCAGGCCGAGCAGGTCAGACTGACCACCGGCGACGAACAGATCATCAAGGTCGATCTCAAGAACGGCCAGAAGATCAATGGCAGCGACAAGATCCAGGCGAGCTATATCGGCAGCCAGGGCGCGACGCTGGCCAAGACGCTCCAGACCAAGTTCCAGAACGGCGACATCACCAAGGGCTATACGGTCTCGCCGTCGAAGCAGAGCCCGTTCGTCTCGGTGCTGCTCTCGCTGCTCCCCTTTGTCCTGATCGTCGTGGTCTTCCTGTTCCTGATGAATCAGATGCAGGGCGGCGGCTCCCGTGTCATGCAGTTCGGGAAGTCCAAGGCCAAGCTGATCACCAAGGACACCCCGAAGACGACCTTCGCCGACGTGGCGGGGTCCGACGAGGCGGTCGAGGAGCTCCACGAGATCAAGGAGTTCCTCCAGGAGCCGGCGAAGTTCCAGGCCGTCGGGGCCAAGATCCCGAAGGGTGTGCTGCTCTACGGCCCGCCCGGTACGGGCAAGACGCTGCTCGCCCGCGCCGTCGCGGGTGAGGCAGGAGTGCCCTTCTACTCGATCTCCGGGTCCGACTTCGTCGAGATGTTCGTCGGCGTCGGCGCCTCGCGCGTGCGTGACCTCTTCGAGCAGGCCAAGGCGAACGCCCCGGCGATTGTCTTCGTCGACGAGATCGACGCCGTCGGCCGGCACCGCGGCGCGGGCCTCGGCGGAGGCCACGACGAGCGCGAGCAGACGCTGAACCAGCTGCTCGTGGAGATGGACGGCTTCGACGTGAAGGGCGGCGTCATCCTGATCGCCGCCACGAACCGGCCCGACATCCTCGACCCCGCGCTGCTGCGCCCGGGGCGCTTCGACCGGCAGATCGCCGTCGACCGCCCGGACATGCAGGGCCGGCTGGAGATCCTGAAGGTCCACCAGAAGGGCAAGCCGGTCGCCCCGGACGTCGATCTGGGTGCTGTCGCCCGTCGTACGCCCGGCTTCACCGGCGCGGATCTGGCGAACGTGCTGAACGAAGCGGCGCTCCTGACGGCGCGCAGCGACAAGAAGCTGGTCGACAACCACTCCCTGGACGAGGCGATCGACCGCGTCGTGGCGGGCCCGCAGAAGCGGACCCGGATCATGTCCGAGAAGGAAAAGAAGATCACCGCGTACCACGAGGGCGGTCACGCCCTGGTCGCTGCGGCGTCTCCGAACTCCGACCCGGTGCACAAGATCACGATCCTGTCGCGCGGCCGGGCCCTGGGTTACACCATGGTCCTGCCCGACGAGGACAAGTACTCGACCACGCGCAACGAGATGCTGGACCAGCTCGCCTACATGATGGGCGGGCGCGCGGCCGAGGAACTCGTCTTCCACGACCCGACGACCGGCGCGGCCAACGACATCGAGAAGGCCACGGCCACGGCTCGGGCGATGGTCACGCAGTACGGCATGACCGAGCGGCTCGGCGCGATCAAGTTCGGCGGCGACAACACCGAACCGTTCCTCGGCCGGGAGATGGCGCACCAGCGCGATTACTCGGAAGAGGTCGCGGCGCTGGTCGACGAAGAGGTCAAGAAGCTCATCGAGACCGCGCACAACGAGGCGTGGGAGATTCTCGTCGAGAACCGCGATGTGCTCGACAATCTGGTCCTGGCCCTCCTGGAGAAGGAGACGCTGAACAAGGAACAGATCGCCGAGATCTTCTCCACCATCGTGAAGCGCCCGTCCCGTCCGGCATGGACCGGCTCCTCGCGTCGTACACCGTCGACGCGGCCGCCGGTGCTCTCGCCCAAGGAACTGGCACTGACCAACGGCGCCTCCGGCTCGAACGGCATGCCCGCCGTGACGAGCGGCGAGACGCCCACCGAGGCGGTCCCCGAGGAGCGCCCCGAGAGCTGATCCCGGCGCCTCACCTGGCCCGGAATGGATGCCGCGCCCCCCAGGTTTTAGCCTGTGGGTGCGCGGCATTCGTTTGCCCGCCCACAGGACGGCACAGGAACGAGGCACACATGACCGACCCGGTGATGCTGGACGGGGAGAGCCCCATCCGCGAATTCGATGAGAAGCGGGCCGAGAATGCCGTGCGCGAGCTGCTGATCGCGGTCGGGGAGGACCCGGACCGCGAGGGCCTGCGGGCGACTCCCGGCCGGGTGGCGCGGGCGTACAGGGAGATATTCGCGGGGCTCTGGCAGACGCCGGAAGAGGTGCTCACCACGACGTTCGATCTCGGCCACGACGAGATGGTCCTGGTGAAGGACATCGAAGTGATGTCTTCGTGTGAACATCATCTTGTCCCCTTTGTCGGGGTGGCTCATGTCGGCTACATCCCGTCCTCGGACGGGAAGATCACCGGTCTCTCCAAGCTGGCCAGGCTGGTGGATGTGTTCGCCCGCCGGCCGCAGGTCCAGGAGCGGCTGACCACACAGATCGCCGATTCACTGATGGAGATCCTGGATCCGCGCGGGGTGATCGTGGTCGTCGAGTGCGAGCACATGTGCATGACCATGCGAGGGGTACGGAAGCCGGGTGCCAAGACGATCACGTCGGCCGTCCGCGGCCAGCTGAGGGTTCCCGCCACCCGCGCCGAGGCGATGAGCCTGATAATGGCGCGCTGACCCAAGGGCGTCCGGCGCGCGCCGCCCGCTCGGGGAACGTGTCCGCTCAGGCGGCCGGGCCCGCTGGGGCCGTGCCGTTCTTGTCGTGGTCTTCCGGGAGTTTGCAGACCCGCTCCAGGAAGAAGGCCGCGATGATCACCGCGATGCCCGCCAGGACGGAGAACGCCGCGTAGATGGCCTGGTCGCGGCGGGCGGGGATGTCGAGGGAGCCGAGCAGGAAGACGCCCGTGCCGCCGTACATGCCGGAGACGAGGGCCGCGACCAGGGCGCTGGCCTGGCCGAAGACGACCGCGCGGGCCGCCATCAGCGGGTTCACGCCCTGCGCGCCGGGGCGGCGCTCCCGCTGGGCCTTCAGCCGGGCGCGCAGCGAGAGGGCCGTCGCGGCCAGGACGACGGCGATCACCGCGAGGACGATCGGCGCCGCGAGGGGGACGCTCGGCAGTGTGCCGACGGAGTCCCACAGGCGGGCGGCGCCCCAGGAGAGCACGCCCGCCACCACGAACAGGCCGGCGAGGACGCCGATCCGCAACTGCTTCACCGAGAAAGCCCTTCGCCTCGCTGTACCGACCCTCGCCGTGCTGACACGCGCCGTGCTGACACGCGCCGTACCGGCCCGCGCCGTACCGACCCCGTGAGCCTAACCACTACTCGGGCAGGCGGAGTTCCAGATCGGTCCTGGTCCGGACACCGCCGCGGTCGACGTCCGCCAGCAGTTCGGCGACCGGGCCATGGCCCGGGACCTGCGCTTCCGGTTCCACGTCGTGCCACGGCGCGAGCACGAAGGCGCGCTCATGGACCCGGGGGTGGGGGAGGGTGAGCAGCGGGTCGTCCGAGACGACGTCCGCGTACGCCACGATGTCCACGTCGATGGTGCGCGGTCCCCAGCGTTCCTCGCGGACCCGGTCGAAGGCTTCCTCGATGGCCTGGCCGCGCTCCAGCAGCGAGGACGGCGGCAGCGTCGTCTTGATCACGACGACCGCGTTGAAGTAGGACGGCTGGGAGCCGGGCTCGACGCCCCAGGGCTCGGTCTCGTACACCGGGGAGACCGCTTTGACCCGCAGCCCCGGGGTGTCCTCCAGGGCGTCGATCGCGCCCTGGATCGTCTCCAGGCGGTTGCCGAGGTTGGAGCCGAGGGAGACCACGGCGCGTTTCGGGTTGGACAGTGTGGTGTCCGCGGCGTCGACCTGCGCGACCACGGAGGCGGGTACCGGCTGTACGGTCGGGTCGCCCTGGGGACCCCTGGCGGAAAACACACTCATACTCGGCTCCGGGTGATGGTGATGGTCACATCGTCGAAGGGGACGGTGATCGGGGCGTCCGGTTTGTGCACGACCACCTCGACCTCCTGGACGCCGTCGTGTTTCAGGCACTGCTGGGCGATCCGTTCCGCCAGCGTCTCGATCAGGTCGACCGGCTCTCCCTGGACGACCTCCACGACCTCTTCGGCCACGATCCCGTAGTGCACGGTCTTCGCCAGGTCGTCGTCGGCGGCCGCGGGGCGGGTGTCGAGGCCGAGCATCAGGTCCACGATGAAGGTCTGGCCCTCCTCGCGCTCCCGGGGGAAGACGCCATGATGCCCGCGGGCCTTGAGGCCGCGCAGCGCGACACGATCCACGCGAATCACTCCTGCTGTCGTTGGTCGTCGGGGCACCCGGCCGGTGCGGGCGGCTCGGTGTCCTCATGTGAATCTACCCGCGGGCACGGACAGTGCCGTGGCGTGGGGGTGAGGGACAGGTGCGGGATTGCCCGGCAGCCGCCCCTGCCCCGGGCCCGCCGATCGGTCCGCAGGGGCTGCCTACCCACTCACGCGGGTGTCTCGTCGTCCGTTTCCTCATCGGTTTCGGTCAGAACCGGTGAGCCGTGATGTGACCAGATTTTCCACCCTTCGGGTGTCCGGCGGAAGACGTTGGTCGCGACGACCAGCTGGCCGACGAGCGGTCCGAGCTCGCCGCTCTCCTCGGCCGGACCGCCGCTGAGGATGTTCTCCGTGCAGGTCACGAGGGCGGTGTCGGCGCAGACCGACACCACGACATCGGTCAGGAAGAACTGGATGTACTCGGTGTTCGCCATGATCAGCGCGTACGAGCGGAGGACCTCGCCGCGGCCCGTGAGTACGGGCCAGCCCGGGTGGACGCAGGAGATCCCGTCGTCGTCGCCGTCCAGCCAGAGCTCGGACAGCGCGTCGAAGTCGCCGCGCTCCATGGCCTCGTAGAACGTGGTGTTGGCGACCTCGACCTGTTCGTTGTCCGTACGCGCGGTCACTGGGCTCCCTCGACGGCGCGGGCCACCCGTACCGCGTCGGCGGTCGCCCGTACCTCATGGACGCGGACCGCCCAGGCGTGCTGGTGGGCGGCGATCGCGGAGACGGCGGCGGTGGCCGCGTCGCGCTCGCGGGCGGGCGGCGGCGGGGAGCCCTCGCCGCCGGCGAGGACATGTCCGAGGAAGCGTTTACGGGACGCCGCGACCAGAAGCGGCCGGCCCAGGGCGCGCAGCTCGGCGAGGTGCGCGAGGAGCGCGAGGTCGTGCTCGGCCCGCTTGGCGAAGCCGAGACCGGGGTCGATGACGAGCCGCTCGGGGGCGACGCCTCCGGCTATCACCGCGTCCATGCGCGCGCGCAGTTCGGCGACGACCTCCGCGACGACGTCCGTGTAGACGGCGCGGCTGTTCATCCGGTCGCTGAAGTCGCGCCAGTGCATCACCACGAAGGGCACGCCCATGGCGGCGACGGCCGGGACCATGGCCGGGTCGGCGAGTCCGCCGCTGACGTCGTTGACCAGCGCGGCGCCGGCCGCGACCGCCTGCTCGGCGACGGACGCGTGCATGGTGTCGACGGAGACGGTGACGCCTTCGGCCGCCAGGCCCCGTACGACGGGGACCACGCGCCTCAGCTCCTCGTCCTCGTCGACGCGGGTGGCGCCCGGCCTGGTCGACTCACCGCCGACGTCCACCATGTCCGCGCCCTCGGCGACGAGATCGAGGCCGTGTTTGATGGCGGCGGTGGTGTCGAACCAGCGGCCACCGTCGGAGAAGGAGTCGGGCGTCACATTGACGACCCCCATCACCGCACAGCGGTCCCAATCCGGCAGCCCCTCGACCGTGCCCCGCGCGCGCAACGTACTCATACGCCCACCCTAGGGGGTCTGCCCGGGGGCGGGCGGCCCGGCCGGATCCGCGCGGCAGGCGCGTGACGGGCGCCGGACAGGGTCTTCTCGGACGGACCGGGTCCGCTCGTTTAGGCCGTACGGATCTCGTGGTCGGGCGGGCTCTGGATGTCGTGGGCGCAGGGGCGGGGGTGGCGGTCGCGGGCGAGGTGGCGCAGGGGGCGTGGCAGCGAGAGGGTGACGAAGCCCTCGGCCCGCATCGCGGCGAAGCCGATCCTGGGCAGTTCGCCGGTGCTGCGGAAGACCACGTAGCGCGGTTCCCAGCGCGGCTGGAACTTGGCGTTGAAGCGGTACAGCGACTCGATCTGGAACCAGCGGGAGAGGAAGACCAGCAGCCCCCGCCAGCCGCGCAGGACGGGTCCCGCGCCCAGCCGTTCGCCGCGGGCGAGTGCCGAGCGGAACATCGCGAAGTTGAGGGAGATCCGCTCCACGCCGAGCGCGGGGGCGGCGTGCAGCGCGGCGACGATCAGCAGTTCGTTCATGCCGGGGTCGGCGGAGCGGTCGCGGCGCATCAGGTCCAGGGACATCCCGTCCGTACCCCAGGGGACGAAGTGGAGGACGGCCTTCAGGTCGCCGTACGGGCCGGTCGTGTCCTCGCCCGGTCGGTGGGCCGTGGCGAGGACGGAGTCGCCGTCCGCGGGGTCGCCGATCCGGCCGAGTGCCATGGAGAAGCCGCGTTCGGTATCGGTGCCGCGCCAGTCGTCGGCGGCGCGGCGGATCCGGGCCAGCTCGCCGTCGGAGAGATCACGGACGCGCCGTACCCGCGTTTCGTAGCCGGCGCGCTCGATGCGCTTCACCATCTGGCGTACGTTGCGCATGGCGCGTCCGTGCAGGGAGAAATCCGGTACGTCCACCACCGCCTCGTCGCCGAGCTCCAGCGCGTCGAGTCCGGTCTCGCGGGTCCAGACCTCGCCGCCCGTCTCGCTGCAGCCCATGACGGCGGGGGTCCAGGAGTGGGCCTTGGCCTCGTCCATGAAGCGTTCGATGGCGCCGGGCCAGGCCTCGACGTCGCCGATCGGGTCGCCGCTGGCGAGCATCACCCCGGAGACGACGCGGTAGCAGACGGCGGCCTTGCCGCTGGGCGAGAAGACCACGCCCTTGTCGCGGCGGAGCGCGAAGTGGCCGAGGGAGTCGCGTCCGCCGTGCCGGGCGAGCAGGGCGCGCAGCCGCTGTTCGTCGTCCTCGGTGAGGCGGGCGGCGGGGTGTTCGGGGCGGAAGGCGAGATAGCAGGTGGTCAGGGCGGTGAGCAGGCCGAGCGCGCCGAGGGAGTCGCCGACGGTGCCGCTCACGATGCCGTTGTAGTCGATGGGGCCGTCGAGGCCGAACAGGCCGTACAGCACGTGTTCGAGCCGTTCGGCCAGGCCGGGGTTGCCGACGGTCCGGTGCGGATGGACGCTGACGATGATCAGCCCGAGGCCGATGGAGCCCGCGCCCATCAGGAAGAAGTTGGCCAGCGCCTTCCAGCGGCTGCGCGGGTCGGGCAGGGCGGCGAACTCCCCGCGGTGGCGCAGCAGCAGGGTGAGCAGCGCCACGGAGAGCAGGGCTCCGAGGAGTGAGTGCCGGTAGCCGAACTGCGCCACGGCGCCCGCGGGCAGCAGGATGACGGCGGCTCGCCAGGCACGCCGCTTCCGGCGTTTCAGACCGTGCGCGAGCAGGAGCAGGAGTACGCCGGCGCTGATGGAGAGTGCGGCGGAGAGCGGGCCGAGCGCCCCCGGCAGTACCTCGGCGAAGGTGTGCATCCGGCTGTGGCGGAAGCGGGGGAAGACCCCGGCGGCGATGTCCAGCAGCCCGATGAGGGTGCAGGCGGTGCCGACCAGCGCGGGGACGGATTCGGGGCGCGGGCCGCGGAACAGCCGACGGGTCCACCGGAACAGACGGCGTGTCAGTGGCTTGGGGGGTATGGGCGTGCTGTGCTGGAACCGACCCGGAACCGATCCTGATTTATCCCCATCTAGCGTCACAGACATCGCTTCCCGTGGCTCCGCGAGAGAGTGTGGTGCCCGAGTCCGCTTCTTCTTCGCGGGCCGGACATTTTGCGACCTCTAGGACGGGGGTTTCGGAGGTCGGGTTCCTCAGCGTTTCGGAAAATCTCACAGGAGAAAGCTCGGTCGACATGGGTCTTACCAGCCGTAAAGTCCTGGCCTTGGCCGTCCTGCTGGCTGTTGCGCTGTTCGTCGTGACCATCTGGCTCTGGCCGCGGCTGTCGCGGAGCACGCCGCGTGTCGTGCTCGGCCGGGTCGGACTGCTGTTCTCCACGCAGGTGGCGGTGTTCATGGCGGTCGGTCTCGTCGCCAACAACTCCTTCCTCTTCTACGGTTCGTGGTCCGACCTGTTCGGCCGGAAGCAGGATCTGGGGGCGGTCGTCGACCACTCGGCCAGTGGCCATCACGTGACGGTGATGGATACGCAGCGGACGCCCACGCCGGGCGGCTCGGTGCCCTCGGTGGCCGGCCAGGTCCAGCGGATCGTCGTCAGCGGCCCGAAATCCGGGATCGACAGCACCGCGTATGTCTATCTCCCGCCCGAGTACTTCCGCCCCGGGTTCGTGCACCGGACCTTCCCGGTCGCCGTGGTGCTCACCGGCTATCCGGGGATGGCGGAGAACCTGATCAAGGGGCTGAACTATCCGAAGACCGCCTGGCAGCTGGCCAATGACGGCAAGATGCAGCCGATGGTGCTGGTGATGCTGCGGCCCACCGTGGCGCCGCCGCGGGACACCGAGTGCGTGGACATCCCGCGCGGTCCGCAGACCGAGACGTTCTTCGCCAAGGACCTGCCGCTGGCGGTGTCCCGGACGTACCGGGTCGGGCGCGAGCCGAAGAGCTGGGGGATCATGGGCAACTCCACCGGCGGCTACTGCGCGCTGAAGATCGCCATGCACCATCCGGAGCGCTACTCCGTGGGCGTCGGGCTCTCGGCGTACTACAAGGCGCCCGTCGACCCGACGACCGGTGATCTCTTCCGGGGCGACAAGCAGCTGCGGAACCGCTCGGATCTGCTGTGGAGCCTGGACAACCGGCCGCAGGGCAGGGTGTCCTTCCTGGTCACCTCGTCCAAGAAGGGCGAGGGGAATCTCAGGGCCACGCGGACGTTCATCAGCAAGGTCAAGGCGCCCTCGCATGTGTCGTCGATCATCCTCGACAGCGGCGGGCACAACTTCAACACCTGGCGCCGGGAGATCCCGCCGGCCCTGGAGTGGATGAGCGGGCGGCTGTACTCGAACTGACGCGCAGGGCCTGGTCGCGGTGGCGTGAGGCGGGCGCGGGCCTCGGGCGGGCGCGGGCCTCGGCCGGATGCGTCGGCCGGATGTGTGCCTCGGGCAGACACCGCCCTCAGGCGGAGGCGACCTTGCTGACCGTCTCCAGCTCCACCTCCGTACGGGGGATGGCCTGCGCGTCCGCGTCGATCGACCGGCGCAGCGCCTCGTGCAGCCTGGCCGGTGTGAGGACCCCGAGGAAGCGCCCGGTCTCCTCCTTGTCGATCACCGCGATCCACCCCGCGTCGTGCTGGAGCATCGTGGCGAACGCCTGCTTCAGGGAGGCGCCGACCGGCAGCCACGCCTCCATCCGGCGGGCGTGCTCCCGTACGGTCCCGGAGGCGCCGGTCCGCTCGGTGGAGATCCAGCCGTGCAGATTGTCGGCGGAGTCCAGGACGACGGCCCAGCGCGCGCCCTCCTCGGCGAGCTTCGCCGCGGCGCGCTCCAGCGAGTCGTCGAGATGGACGAGGGGCGGCTGTTCGAGGTCGCCCTCCTCGATGGAGGTGACGGAGAGCCGCTTCAGACCGCGGTCCGCGCCGACGAAATCGGCGACGTACGGGGTGGCGGGTGTGCCGAGCACGGCGGCGGGGGCGTCGAACTGTTCGATCCTGCCCTGTCCGTAGACGGCGATACGGTCGCCGAGCCGGACCGCTTCCTCGATGTCGTGCGTGACGAACAGCACAGTCTTGCGGACCGCCGCCTGGAGCTTGAGGAACTCGCTCTGCAGGTGGTCGCGTACGACGGGGTCGACCGCGCCGAACGGCTCGTCCATCAGCAGGACGGGCGGGTCGGCCGCCAGGGCGCGGGCCACGCCGACGCGCTGGCGCTGGCCGCCGGAGAGCTGCTCGGGGTAGCGGTCACCGTAGACGGACGGGTCGAGTCCGACCAGGTCGAGGAGTTCGGCGGCGCGCTCCCGGCCCTTGCCGCGCTGCCAGCCGAGCAGATGCGGGACGGTCGCGGTGTTCTCCAGGACCGTCTTGTGCGGGAAGAGGCCGACCTGCTGGATGACATAGCCGATACGGCGCCTGAGCTGGACCGGGTCGATGGCGGATATGTCGTCCCCGTCGAGGAATATCCGTCCCTCGGTCGGCTCGATGAGGCGGTTGACCATTTTCATGGTCGTGGTCTTGCCGCAGCCGGAAGGTCCGACGAGCGTGACCAGTTCGCCCTGGTGGACCTCGAAGGAGAGGTCGTCGACGGCGGTCGTGCCGTCCGGGTACCGCTTGGTGACGTGCTCGAATCGGATCATGGTTCCCCATTGTGCGGCGTGTTGTGTGAAGGCCATGTTGCTGGAATGTGGCGGGCTTCCGCGAATGTCAGTGGTCGGGGTTAGGGTCGCCAGGACATAGAGCCAGACATACGTTCGGGAAGACGGGGGAGGCGGGGATGGATGAGTACGCAAGGGTGCCTGGCGGCCAACGACTGGATCTGCGGGGAATATCTCCGCTCCCGTAGCCAGGAGTTGATCGACGCCACGGTCCAGCATGTGTGGATCACCGCGGTGTCGGTCGTCGTAGGGCTGCTGGTGGCATTTCCGCTGGCCCTGCTGGCGCGGAGCAGGCCGGCATTCGCCGGACCTGTGCTGGGGCTGACGACGCTGCTCTACACGATTCCGTCGCTCGCGATGTTCTCGCTGCTGCTGCCGGTCTTCGGGCTCTCCGCGGGGCTGGTGATCACCGGCCTGGTGCTCTATTCGCTGACCATTCTCGTGCGCAACATCATCGCGGGGCTCGAATCGGTGCCGGAAGAGGCACGGGAGGCGGCCCGCGGGATGGGGTACGGACCGGGGCGGCTGCTCTGGGAGGTCGAGCTGCCCCTGGCGCTGCCCGCGCTGATGGCGGGCCTGCGCATAGCGACGGTGTCGACGGTCGCGCTGACCACGGTCGGATCGATCGTGGGCCGGGGCGGTCTCGGCAATCTCATCGAGGACGCGCTGCCGAGCTTCTTCAAGGCGCAGGTGCTGACGGCCTCGGTGCTGTGCGTGCTGCTCGCCGTCGTCGCCGATCTGCTGCTGCTCGGAGTGCAGCGGCTGCTGACGCCCTGGACGCGGATACGGCCGGCGCGTACGGCCCGCCGTAAGGACGCGCGGACCGGCCCCGCCGGGGCCGGTCCCGCCGATGCCGTGAAGGTGGCGGGCTGACCATGGGAGTTCTGGGAGAAGCGGTCGGCTGGCTGACGACCGGGGCCAACTGGTCCGGCGACAGCGGCGTGTGGCGGCGGCTTGAGGAGCACATATTCGTCAGCGGCATCGCGCTCGCGCTGGCGTGTGCGATCGCCCTGCCCATAGCGCTCTATCTGGGGCATATCGGCAAGGGTGGCGCGCTCGCGATCAATATCTCCAATGTGGGCCGGGCGGTGCCGGTGTTCGCCGTGCTCGCCCTGTTCATGGTCTCGCCCCTGCGCAACTCGGGCTCGGTGCCCACGATCATCGCGCTGGTGCTCTTCGCCGTGCCGCCCCTGCTGACCAACGCCTACGTCGGGATGCGGGAGGTGGACAGCGCGGTCGTGGAGGCCGCCCGGGGGATGGGCATGTCCGGGCGCCAGCTCTTCGTACGGGTGGAGCTGCCCCTCGCGTACCCGCTGATCATGACCGGGCTGCGCTCGGCCTCCGTACAGGTGGTGGCCACCGCCACCATCGCGGCGATGGTGGGACAGGGCGGCCTCGGCCGGATCATCACCGCCGGCTTCAACACGTACAACACCCCGCAGGTGGTCGCGGGTGCGCTCCTCGTCGCGCTGCTCGCGCTGCTCGTCGAAGGGGTGCTGGTGGCGCTGGACCGGGTCATCGACCCGGCGCCCTCGCCGGCGGCCCGCCCCTCCGGCACGGACCGTGTGACGACCGAGTCCGTATGACCGACCCCGTGTGACGACCGACCTTTCTGGCTTCTTGGAGATGGTGAACCTCATGAGCAAGACCTCGCGCCTCGCGGGTGCCGTACTGGGAGTGGTGGCCCTGACCACCTCGCTCGCCGCGTGCGGCGGCGACAGCCTGGAGAAGGACAAGGGCGGCTCCGCCGACTCCGCTTCCGGTTCCGGTTCGGGGAAGAAGGGGTCGCTCGTCATCGGCGCGGCGGCCTTCACGGAGTCCAAGGTGCTGGCGGAGCTGTACGCCCAGATCCTGGGCGACGCCGGCTACTCCACGTCCGTCACCACGGTGAAGAACCGTGAGCTGTACGAACCGTCCCTGGAGAAGGGCGAGATCGACGTGGTGCCCGAATACGCCGCGACGATCACGGAATTCCTCAACGCCAAGGTGAACGGCGCCAAGGCGGCGGAGGAGAAGCCGCTCGCGTCCAGCGACTCCGCCGCGACGGTCGCCGAGCTGAAGAAGCTCGCCGAGCCGCGCGGACTGAAGGTGCTGCCCGCCGGTCAGGCGGTTGATCAGAATGCCTTCGCGGTCACCAAGGAATTCGCCGAGAAGAACAAGCTGAAGACCCTTTCCGATCTTGGAAAGTCGAAGCTCAAGGTGAAGATCGCGGCGGGCGACGAGTGCGAGGTGCGGCCGTTCTGCGCCCCGGGCCTGAAGAAGACGTACGGCATCGACGTGGCGGGCATCGACCCCAAGGGCGTCGGCACCCCGCAGTCCAAGCAGGCCGTCAAGGACGGTGTGGACCAGGTCGTCCTGAGCAGCACCACCGACGGCACGCTCGACAGCTTCGGACTGGTCGTCCTCGAAGACGACAAGAAGCTCCAGAACGCCGACAACGTACTGCCCGTGGTCAATGCGAAGGACGCCGGTTCGGCGGAGATAGCCGAAGTCCTGGGCAAGCTGACCGACGCGCTGACGACGGACGATCTCGCGGGGCTGAACCTCAAGGTCGATGCCGAGAGGGCGAAGCCGGAGGATGTCGCCAAGGAGTACTTGGAGTCCAAAGGTCTGGTCAAGAAGTAGCGGCCGGACGGCATCGGTTCGGTAACCGCCGCCAGGCAAAACGGAGTTCTGTAGAGGAAACAGGAGTGGAAGGGGAGGAGGGCCGGCAACGGGCCGGGAAAGATTGTCCGACCGGCCCCCCATTCGGTCTCCACGCACGGTAAATTTCAGGCCATGCCACGTGGACGCCACCGCCATTCCCCACCCCTCCACAAGCTTCTGCCGCCGACGGCGGTCGCCGGAGCCGCGGTTCTCTGCGCCGCGGGCGCCTGGTTCCTCGCCGAGCCCGTGGTGCTCCGCGGTCTGGTCGCGGTGGCGGCCGCCGCGGCGGTCACCGGCGCGGGCTTCATGCGTGGCTGGGACCGCAGCGCCGGGCGCCGGGTCGCCGAGCTGACACGCGCGCGGGAGAGCGACGGCTGGAAGACCGAGGAGCGCATAGCCGAACTGGAAGCGGACGTCGAGGAGTCGCGCGAGCTGCGCCTCAAGCTCGAAGCCAAGCTGCGCGTCAAGCGGATCGAGCTGGCGGGGCTGCGCGGTGAGCACGCCGCGCTGCTGCGCCGCTACGCGACCGCGGAGACCGAGCGCGCGACCGCGCTGGAGGGGCGGCGTCAGCTCGCCCTGGAGGCGGCGGCCGAGCCCAAGGCGCTGACCGCGGGCGGCACGCCGGGCAAGGCCGCGTACGTCAGCGCCGCGCGGGCCCTGGACGAACTGCCGCGCAACGCCGCGGTCCAGCAGGCGAAGCGCACGGTCGAGGCGGCCCGCGCGCGCGACCTCGCGGAACGGGCCACGGAGGCGGGGGAGTCGCGGGGGAAGCACGCGGCGGGCGCCGGGGCCGAGCAGCACAGCCGCCCGTCGTCCGCCCTTCCCGCCACGCGCGTGCCCACGGCGTCCGCGATCGTCCCGTACGCCCCGGCGGACCGTCCCGCCCGCCGTCCCGAGGGCGGCTTCGACTTCTTCGGCGCGCAGGCCGCCGCGCAGAACGCCCGCGACGGCCTCAGGACGGCGGACGCCGACGACACGGAGCAGCCCGCACCGGCCGCCGCACTGGCCCGCGTCGAGCGTGAGGACCTCGCCGACGTGGTGGGCGAGGAGGCTCTTGCCGAGCGGCGCAGGGCCGAGGAGCGCGGGATCGGGCAGGTCATCGATCTGACCGCGCACGACGAGACCGAGCCGCTCGAACTGGGCGAGCTGCGCAACGCGATCAGCGGCTGATCGCGGGCGGTCGCCCCATCACCCCGGGCCGGGAGACGCGCGACTCGCCGGGACCTGACCGGACGGTGCCAAGGGCCTGCCCCGGACTGTCGCCGGGCGCGAACGGCCGCCCGGAGCCGGCTCCTGAAGTGCTCCTCGGACCGGCTCCTTGAAGCGGCTGCCCGGACCGGCTACTTGTCCCGGACCGGCTACTTGTCGATGTCGCCGACGACGAAGAACAGCGAGCCCAGGATCGCCACCATGTCGGCGACCTGCGTCCCGGGCAGCAGCTCCGTCAGCGCCTGGATGTTGTTGAACGAGGCCGAGCGCAGCTTCAGCCGGTACGGCGTCTTCTCGCCCTTCGACACCAGGTAGTAGCCGTTGATCCCGAGGGGGTTCTCGGTCCACGCGTACGTATGCCCCTCGGGCGCCTTCAGCACCTTGGGCAGCCGCTGGTTGATCGGCCCGGGAGGCAGCTCGGCGATCCGGTCCAGACAGGCGTCCGCCAGGGCCAGCGCGTTGTGCGTCTGCTCCAGCAGGCATTCGAACCGTGCCAGGCAGTCGCCCTCCTCGCGGGTCACGACCGTGAGCGTGTCGCGCAGTTCGCCGTACGCGAGATACGGCTCGTCGCGGCGCAGATCGAAGTCGACGCCCGAGGCGCGGGCGATCGGCCCGGACACCCCGTACGCGTGGACCGCTTCCCGCGACAGCACCCCGACCCCGCGGGTACGGCCCCGGAAGATCTCGTTGCCGAGGACCAGCCGGTCGTACACGTCCATCCGCGAGCGCACCGAAGCGATCGCGTCCCTGGCGCGTCCCTGCCAGCCCGCGGGGAGGTCCTCCTTGAGGCCGCCGACCCGGTTGAACATGTAGTGCATCCGGCCGCCGGAGATCTCCTCCATCACGCCCTGAAGCTCCTCGCGCTCCCGGAACGCGTGGAACACCGGGGTGATACCGCCCAGTTCGAGGGGGTACGAGCCGAGGAACATCAGATGGTTGAGCACCCGGTTCAGCTCGGCGAGCAGCGTTCTGGTCCATACGGCGCGCTCGGGCACCTCCATGCCGAGCATCCGCTCGACGGCCATCACCACGCCCAGCTCGTTGGAGAACGCCGAGAGCCAGTCGTGGCGGTTGGCGAGGACCAGGACCTGCCGGTAGTCGCGCGCCTCGAAGAGCTTCTCCGCGCCCCGGTGCATATAGCCGATGACCGGTTCCGCCTGCTGGATCACCTCGCCGTCGAGCACGAGGCGGAGCCGGAGCACCCCGTGGGTGGAGGGGTGCTGCGGGCCGATATTGAGCACCATGTCCGTGCTCTCCGCCGCGCCGCCGATACCGACCGTCGTCCGGGTGGTCTCCGTCATGGGCGACATCCTCTCAGAGCGCCTGTCATGCTCCCCGGCCCCGTGCCCCGTCAGCCGGGAAGCCCCCCGGGGCCTCCTGAGCCGGGAAGGTGCCCTGCCCCGGGAAGGCGCCCTGCCCCGGGAAGGCGCCCTGACCTGGGACGGCCTCCTGATCGGGGAAGGCGCCCTGACCCGGGAGGCCGACGGGCTGGACGAGCCAGCGGAAGTCCCCCAGGCCGCCCCGGGCCGTCAGCTCCGCCGCCTCCCCGGCCGCCCCGAGCGCCCGTACGTACGCCGCCGGATCCGTGGTGGCGAGGGACAGCGGCGGCCGTTCGCCGCTCACCCCCAGCCGGTGCAGGGCCTCGCGCTGGGCCAGCAGCTCCGCGCCGGGCAGCGCGCAGGCGTCCAGGGCCACATGGGCGGTGAGATCGCAGCCGCCGTCCGGTACGGGAGGCACCTCCCGGCCCGCCCGGAAGCCGGTCAGGGTGCCGAAGGGCGGCCGCGCGTCCCGTACATGCGCGTAGTCGACCGCGACCGCGAGCCCCCGCTCCAGGGTGGCGACGGCCGCCGCCCACGCCTCGTCGCGCGGCCGGCCGATCTCCGCGCGGGTGCCGGGGCCGGCCGGCGGCCACCAGCGGGCGAGCCACTCGGCGTCGGGCCCTTCGACCGGCTCGCCCGGCTCCTCGGAGCCGTCCGGCCGGACGAGGACGTACCGGGCGACCCCGTCGGAGCCGGTCTCCGCGAGGTCGAGGGGGATGTTGTCGAGCCACTCGTTCGCGAAGAGCAGCCCGCTGACCCCGGCCGGCGGCTCGGTACACCACTCGATACGGGGATCCAGGCCCGCGGGCCGCGGCGCGCGTTCGACGGCGTACGGGCGTACCGCCAGCCCGTCCGGGACCGCGGCCAGGATTCCGGAAAGCAGCTCTCCGCGGCCCGCGCCGACATCGACCAGCGCCACCTCGTCCGTGCCCAGCCGCTCGGCGGTCAGGGCAAGCAGCCGGGCCACGGCGGCGGCGAAGAGCGGCGAGGCGTGGACCGACGTCCGGAAGTGCCCGGCCGGTCCCTCGGGGCGCAGATAGAAGCCGTCGGGGCCGTACAGCGCACGCTCCGCGGCCGTGCGCCACCGGACCGGTCCGGTGGCGCACCGGCCGTCCCTCGCCCCCCGCGGCCTACCCGGCACCCCGCGCGACTTACACGTCTCATCCGTCACGGCGTCAAGTCTCCACCTTGGGGAGTACGATTCCGCCGACCGGATCGGCCCTCCGGTTGACCCTCCGCCTTGTCCGCCTCACTACGCTGGGTTACGTGCAGCGCTTCTACGACTTTCTCCGAGGACACCCGACGGGCGTCGACGGCTTCTGGGCCGTCCTGCTCTTCGGGCTTTCCCTGTTGTGGGTGGTCCAGGAGAACCAGGGCGTGGTGGCGATTCCGCTGGTCCTGCTTCTGAGCGTCTCCGTCGCGCTGCGCCGACGCGCGCCCGAGAAGGTGCTGCTGCTCATGCTGGGCCTGGGCCTCGCCCAGGTCGCCCTGGACGTGGAGCCCAACCCGGCCGACTTCGCGATGATGGTGATCATCTACACCGTCGCCGCGCAGGGCGGGCCGCGCTGGGCCTCGCGGCTCGCGCTGATCGGCGGGCTGCTCGCCGCGCCCTTGTCGCAGGTGCGCTGGCCCGAGGGGGGCATCAGCATCGCGGGCCGGGTCGGCTACGCCATCGTCATGGGCGTGCCGTTCGCCCTCGCCTGGGTGCTGGGCGATTCCGTTCGTACCCGCCGCGCCTACTTCGACCAGCTGGAGGAGCGCGCCACCCGGCTGGAGAAGGAGCGCGAGGCGCAGGCCAAGGTCGCGGTCGCAGCCGAGCGGGCCAGGATCGCCCGTGAGCTGCACGACGTCGTCGCGCACAACGTCTCGGTGATGGTGGTCCAGGCGGACGGCGCCGCCTATGTGCTGGACGCCGCGCCCGACCAGGCCAAACAGGCCCTGGAGACCATTTCGAGCACCGGCAGACAGGCGCTCGCCGAGATGCGCAGGCTGCTGGGCGTGCTGCGCACCGGGGACGGCAAGGAGAGCGGCGAGTACGTGCCGCAGCCCGATGTCGGGCAGATAGAGGATCTGGTCGAGAAGGTACGGGACGCCGGTCTGGCCGTGGACTTCCGGATCGAGGGCACCCCGCGTCCGCTGCCCAGCGGGGTGGAGCTGACCGCGTACCGCATCGTGCAGGAGGCCCTCACCAACAGCCGCAAGCACGGCGGACCCGATGTGGGCGCCAGCGTGCGTCTGGTGTACTTCGACGACGGGCTCGGACTGCTCGTCGAGGACGACGGGCGGGGCGCGGCCCACGAGCTGTACGAGGACGGCGGGGCCGACGGGCGCGGTCATGGGCTCATCGGCATGCGGGAGAGGGTCGGTATGGTCGGCGGCACACTGGACGCCGGGCCGCGGCCCGGCGGCGGCTTCCGGATCAGCGCGCTGCTGCCGCTGAAACCCGCGAACTGAGGCGCGCGGGGGCGTACCGGCTCCCGCCGTCACGCTCCCGCCGTCACTCGCTCCACCGGCCCCCACCGGCCCCCACCGGCTGCTCCCCCTCTCGCTGCTCCCCCTATCGGACAAGGACCCCGCAGATGTCGATCCGCGTCATGCTCGTCGACGACCAGGTGCTGCTGCGCACCGGATTCCGTATGGTGCTGGCCGCGCAGCCCGACATGGAGGTCGTCGCGGAGGCCGGGGACGGCGCCGAGGCGATCGAGAACCTTCGCTCCACCGCCGTCGACGTCGTCCTGATGGACGTCCGTATGCCCCGGCTGGACGGCGTCGAGGCGACCCGCCGGATCTGCGCGGAGCCCGACGCTCCGAAGGTGCTCATCCTGACCACCTTCGACCTGGACGAGTACGCGTTCTCCGGGCTCAAGGCCGGGGCGAGCGGATTCATGCTGAAGGACGTGCCGCCGAGCGAGCTGCTCAGCGCGATCCGCTCGGTGCACAGCGGGGACGCCGTCGTCGCCCCGTCCACCACGCGGCGGCTGCTCGACCGCTTCTCGCCGATGCTGCCCAGCGCGGGCAAGCCGCGGCACAAGGAGCTGGACCGGCTCACCGACCGGGAGCGCGAGGTCATGATGCTGGTCGCGCAGGGGCTGTCGAACGGGGAGATCGCCGGCCGGCTGGTGCTCTCCGAGGCCACCGTGAAGACGCACGTCGGCCGGATCCTCACCAAGCTCGGACTGCGCGACCGGGTGCAGGTGGTCGTCCTCGCCTACGAGACGGGACTGGTGCGGGCCGGGGGCGGCGGTCCCGTCTGAGCCGCGTCAAGCCGCGTCAAGCCGCGTCCGCGCGCCGGCATCTCGCGGCCGTTCAGCTGCTTTGCCACCCGCGTCCGCGTCCGCTTCTGCTTCCGTGTCCGCTTCGGCTGAGGACCGCCGGACGGAGGTGGCGCGCCGTCAGCGCAGCACCCCCTCCAGGAAGTCGCTCCCGAGCCGGGCCACCACGGCGACATCCAGCTGATGCAGCACATAGCGTCCGCGCCGCTGGGTCGTCAGCAGCCCCGCCTTCCGCAGCACCCCCAGATGCCGGGAGACCTCGGGCGCCGTGATCCCGTACGTATCGGCCAGCTCGCCCGTCGAGTACGAGCCCCGGGCCAGGCTCCGGCACAGCCGCATCCGCATGGGGTGCGCGACGGCCTCCAGTCGCTGCCGGACCGTGTCGACGGGGGTGGCGTCCGTCAGCTCCTGCGTGGAGACCGGGTACTGCACGACGGGCTGCCAGCCGGGCGCGGCCAGCGCCAGCAGATGGGGCCAGCCGAAGGCGGTCGGCAGGAACGTCAGCCCCCGTCCCGTCGCGGCCGTACGGCCATCGGTCAGCTTGTCCACCACGATCCTCGTACGCGGCTCCGCCTCCTCCAGCGTGACGGCGGGGGAGACGGCGGCGACGGCCTCCGCGAGGCCCTTGCGGCGCAGTATCTCGGTCTTGTGCCGGGCGTCGGCCGCGAGCTGGACCCGGACGCGCCGCCAGGTGTCCGCGAAGAACGCCTCGTCGCAGTCCTCCAGGAGCCGCCGTATCCAGGCCCTGACCCCAGGAGGATCGGCCAGCATCTGCCGCACGAACGCGGCTTGGCGCGGACCGCGGGCCGCCGCCAGCTCCAGCACGCGCTGCCGCACGCCCGCGTCGACGAGCGGTGACGGCAGCCCCTCGCCGTACGGGCTGGAACAGGAGATCTCCAGCGCCGCGCCCACATACTTCTCGTCGTCCATCAGATCGAGGTCGTCCAGCTCCTCGGCGAGCGTCTCCCGGGGCGTGGCGGGCAGCAGGATGTCGGCGCGGGTCGACCGCCACAGGAAGTCCGCTTCGTGCAGCCGGTCGGCCAGCTCGGGTTTGAGCGCGGCGGAGGTGGTGGTGATCCAGCCGTGCAGCCGGGCGTGGTGGGCGGGCTCGGAGAGCGTGTGCAGCGCGGCACCCAGCTCCGCCAGCGGGGACGGGCCGAAGGTGATCCGCTCCCGGGGCAGGCCGGTGATGTCGATGAACACGCTCATGAGGCCATGGTGCACGCCGCCACTGACAATCGGGCCGTCGATTGACGGCCCGCGTCAAACGGTGCGACCGGAGGCTCAGGACCGCGCCTCCAGCACCCGGGTCACGAACTCCTCGACCGCCGCCCGTACCTCCTGCGCCGTCCACTCCAGCCCCGGCTCCGCCACCGTGACCTCCGTGCAGGAGACACCGGGAAGAGCGGCGGCGGCCGGGGCCGACCAGACCCGGAACAGCGCGGTCTTCGTCTCCTCCGCCTGCCGCACCGCCGCTTCGTTCAGCACGTCCGGTGGGTACGGCAGCCACACCTGGAACTGATGGGTGTGCGGCGGCTCCGGGTGTACGCGGAACCACGGGACGGCGGACGCCGCGAAGCCCTCGGCCAGCGCCGCCGCCACCACGCGCGCGTGCTCCACGTACGCGGGCAGTCTGGGCAGTTCGCGCTCCAGGCCCATGAGGGCGGCCAGCGCCGCCGGGTACTGCTGGAAGACCTGGCCCCCGTAGCGGTGGCGCCAGACCCGCGCCTCCTCCACCAGCTCCGGGGGACCGGCGAGCACCGCGCCCGAAAGCCCGTTGAGCGACTTGTAGAAGGACACGTACACGCTGTCCGCGAGCCCCGCGATCTCGGCCGGTGAGCGCCCGAAGTGCGGGGCGCATTCCCACAGCCGCGCGCCGTCGACATGCACCACCGCGTCCCGCTCGCGCGCCGCCGCCACGGCCGCCACCAGCTCGTCCCAGGACGGCAGGACGAACCCCGCGTCGCGCAGCGGCAGTTCCAGCATCAGCGTGCCGAAGGGCTCGGCCAGGTCCTGGATCTCCGCGGCGGTCGGCAGCCGCGGCTCCTTCGTCGGGTGGACCGTACGCAGCCCGCTGACCACCGACAGCGCACCGGCCTCGTGCACCTCGGGGTGGGCGAGCGGGTGCAGCGCCACCGTGCTGTTGCCCGTACGCCCCGCCCAGCAGCGCAGCGCCACCTGCTGCGCCATCGTGCCCGTCGGGAAGAAGGCCGCGGCGGGGAAGCCGAGCAGCGCGGCCACCCGCCGCTCCAGCTCCGCGACGATCCCGTCGCCGTACACGTCCGGATGTTCGTCCATGTCGTACACGGACGCCGCGTCGGCGGCGAGGGCGGTCAGCTGTTCGCCCATCGGCCGGTCCATCGGCGTGCGGACCAGGACGCGTTCCGACGCCCGCCACGCGGCCAGCCTGCGCCGCCGCGCGTCCTGTGCGGTCTTCTCGCCGTCCGGCCCTGGCGTATGAGGCGTTTCGCCGTCCGGCCCGGTCGCATGGAGCTTCCCGCCGTCCGGTCCGGCCTTGTCGGCCCGGTCGGTCCGATCGGCTCCACCGGCCTGCTCACTTGTCTCTCCCATGGACCGATCATTGCCCACGCGCGGCGCCCTGCCCACAGCCTGTGGACAGTCAAGTGGCGGAGCGCGACGCTGGCGTAGCATGGCGGGAAATCGTCCGGTACCCACCGCGGACTGGAACGGAAGGCCCCACCGCGTGAACTCCACAGCACAGGAACCCTTCGATCCCCGGGACCGCCCCGCGCGGCTCACGGTCGGCGTCGTCGGAGCGGGCCGTGTCGGCCCCGCGCTGGCCGCGTCCCTGCGGCTCGCCGGGCACCGTCCGGTCGCCGTCTCGGGCGTATCCGACGCCTCGGTACGGAGGGCGGCGGCACTGCTGCCCGACATCCCGCTCGTCACCCCCGCCGAAGTCCTCGCGCGCGCCGACCTGGTGCTGCTGACCGTGCCCGACGACGCCCTGCCCGGACTGGTCGAGGGCCTCGCCGAGACCGGTGCCGTACGGCCGGGGCAGCTGCTCGTGCACACCTCGGGGCGGTACGGCGCGAAGGTGCTCGACCCGGCCCTGCGCGCCGGCGCCCTGCCGCTCGCCCTCCACCCCGCGATGACGTTCACCGGCACGTCCGTGGACGTCCAGCGGCTGGCCGGCTGCTCCTTCGGCGTCAC
This sequence comes from Streptomyces sp. NPDC039430, assembly GCF_055639435.1. NCBI lineage: Bacteria > Bacillati > Actinomycetota > Actinomycetes > Kitasatosporales > Streptomycetaceae > Streptomyces > Streptomyces sp. NPDC039430. The sequence continues at coordinate 474,832 of NZ_JBVKAK010000005.1, forward strand.
CGCTCCCGAGGAACTGCGCCTGGCCGCCGAGGCACTGGTCATCGAGATGGGCGGCGAGCCCGAGTGGATCGCGGAGGAGTCCCGTCCGCTCTACCACGCGGCCCTGGCCCTGGGCGCGAACCACCTGGTCACGCTGGTCGCCCAGTCGATGGAGCTGCTGCGCACCGCCGGGGTCGAGGCGCCCGACCGGATGCTCGGCCCGCTGCTCGGCGCCGCCCTGGACAACGCGCTGCGCTCCGGGGACGCCGCCCTCACCGGGCCGGTCGCGCGCGGGGACGCCGGTACGGTCGCCGCGCATGTCGCCGAGTTGCGCGCGCACGCGCCCGGCGCGGTGGCCGGGTATCTCGCGATGGCCCGTACGACCGCGGACCGGGCGCTGGCGCACGGTCTGCTGAAGCCCGAGCTGGCGGAGGACCTCCTCGACGTCCTCGCCGACGGCGACACCCTCGGGGACGCCCGTGGGGACGGCGCCGGGGGCACCCGATGACCTCGCGCCCGCGTCCCGGCGCCTCGCGCCCGCGTCCCGGCGCCTCGCGCCCGCGTCCCGGCGCCTCGCGCCCGCGTCCCGGCGCCTCGCGCCCGCGTTCCGACGCCCTGCGCCCGCGTTCCGACGCCCTGCGCCCGCGTCCCGACATCCTGACGCGCATCCCGAAGACGACCGCGCACGCGCATCCTGGAGACGTGGAGAGAGACGTGGAGACCATTCGATGAGCCTCGAACTCGCCCCCACGCGCGCGGACCTCGACCGCCTCCTGGAGAGGCGCCCGGCGCCCGGCCGTATCGCGGTGGTGATGACCATGGGCGCGCTCCACGACGGGCACGCGAGCCTCGTACGGGCCGCCCGCGCCCATGCCGGACCCGACGGGTTCGTCGTGGTCACCGTCTTCGTCAACCCGCTCCAGTTCGGCGCGGGCGAGGACCTGGAGCGCTACCCCCGCACGCTCGAAGCCGATCTGAAGACCGCGGCGGAGGCGGGCGCCGACGCCGTCTTCGCGCCGTCAGCCGACGAGGTCTACCCCGGCGGCGCCCCCCAGGTCACGGTCACCGCGGGCCCCATGGGCGCGCGCCTCGAAGGCGCCTCGCGCCCCGGACACTTCGACGGGATGCTGACCGTCGTCGCCAAACTGCTCCACCTCACCCGCGCCGACGTCGCCTTCTTCGGCCAGAAGGACGCCCAGCAGCTCGCCCTGGTCCGCCGGATGGCCCGCGATCTGAACTTCCCGGCCGAGATCGTCGGCGTACCGACGGTCCGCGACGACGACGGTCTCGCGCTCTCCAGCCGGAACCGCTATCTGTCCGTCCCCGAGCGCCGCACCGCCCTCGCGCTGTCCCGGGCCCTGTTCGCCGCCCGCGACCGGCTCGGCGCCCAGCAGGCCCTGCGCGCCCGCGCCGAGTACGCGCCCACGCCCGGCGCGCGGGCCGCCGCCCTCTCCGCCCTCGGCGAGGCCCGGCTCGCGGCCGACGCCCACGCGGTGGCCGCCGCGGGCGGCGCGGGCGAGGACTGGAACGGAGCCGACGGCGTACGGGCCGCGGCCCGCACCGTCCTCGACCAGGCGACCAGGACCGTACCGCCGCTGACCCTCGACTATCTCGCCCTTGTCGATCCCGCCGACTTCACCGAGGTCCCCGACGACCACACCGGCGAGGCGGTCCTCGCCGTCGCCGCCCGCGTCGGGACCACGCGGCTGATCGACAACATCCCGCTGACCTTCGGAGCCTCCCAGTGACCGGAACCGGTATACGGCTGACCGCCCCCGCGCCCGGGTGGGCCATCGACGCCGATGTCGTCGTGGTCGGCTCCGGCGTCGCCGGTCTCACGGCGGCCCTGCGCTGCACCGCCGCCGGTCTCCGTACGGTCGTCGTCACCAAGGCCCGGCTCGACGACGGTTCCACGCGCTGGGCGCAGGGCGGCATCGCCGCGGCGCTCGGCGAGGGCGACACCCCGGAACAGCATCTGGCGGACACCCTCGTCGCGGGCGCGGGCCTGTGCGACGAGGAGGCGGTCCGCGCGCTCGTCACGGAGGGCCCCGCGGCCGTACGGCGGCTGATCGGCACCGGCGCGCACTTCGACACCTCCGCCACCGGCGAGCTCCAGCTCACCCGTGAGGGCGGCCACCACCGCCGCCGTATCGCCCACGCGGGCGGCGACGCGACCGGCGCCGAGATCTCCCGCGCCCTGGTCGAGGCGGTGCGCGACGCCGCGCTCCGTACGGTCGAGAACGCGCTGGTCCTGGACCTGCTGACGGACGAGCACGGCCATACCTCGGGCGTCACCCTCCATGTGATGGGCGAGGGCCAGCACGACGGAGTCGGCGCGGTCCGCGCCCCCGCGGTGATCCTGGCCACCGGCGGCATGGGCCAGGTCTTCTCGGCGACGACCAACCCCGCCGTCTCCACGGGCGACGGGGTGGCGCTGGCGCTGCGGGCGGGCGCGGAGGTCTCCGACCTGGAGTTCGTCCAGTTCCACCCGACGGTGCTCTTCCTCGGCACCGGCGCCGAGGGCCAGCAGCCGCTGGTCTCCGAGGCGGTACGGGGCGAGGGAGCCCATCTCGTCGACGCGGACGGCGTCCGGTTCATGCTCGGGCAGCACGAACTGGCGGAGCTGGCCCCGCGCGACATCGTCGCCAAGGCGATCATGCGCCGGATGCTGGAGCAGGGCGCCGAGCACATGTACCTGGACGCCAGGCACTTCGGCGCCACGATGTGGGAGACCCGCTTCCCGACCATCCTGGCGGCCTGCCGGGCGCACGGCATCGATCCCGTCACGGAACCGGTGCCGGTGGCGCCGGCCGCCCACTACGCGTCGGGCGGCGTCCGTACGGACCTGCGCGGGCGGACGACCGTACCGGGGCTGTACGCGTGCGGCGAGGTCGCCTGCACGGGCGTCCACGGCGCGAACCGGCTGGCCTCCAACTCCCTCCTGGAGGGCCTGGTCTTCGCCGAACGGATAGCGGCGGACATCGCGGCGAACAGCCCGGCGGGCAGCGGGGAGCGCACGGCCGCGCCACGCGCCGCCGCGGCCTCCGGTCCCGCCGCCCTCCGGCCCGCGTCAGCCGGACCGGCCGAACCCGCCGGCACCGTCCCGCTGCCGCTCATCGCCCCCGAGGCCCGCGCGGTCATCCAGCGGATCATGTCCGAGGGCGCGGGCGTGCTCAGATCCGCCGCGAGCCTGTCCACGGCCGCGGCGGCCCTGGAGACCGTGTACGAACAGGCCCAGGAGCAGGACCAGGAGGCCCGGTCCCAGTCCCGGTCCCAGACCCTGTCCCGGGTCCAGGACGGCCCCGGCCACGGAAAGGCCGCCGTCCCCGGTGTCGAATCCTGGGAGACGTCGAATCTGCTCTGCGTCGCCCGGGTCCTGGTCGCCGCCGCCCTGGAGCGCGAGGAGACCCGCGGCTGCCACTGGCGCGAGGACCGTCCGGAGCGCGACGACACCGACTGGGCCCGCCATCTCGTCATCAGCCTGACGCCCGACCGCCGGCCGGTGCTGCGCCGCACGGCCACGGCCGCGTTCCCGCCCGTGGAACCCGGCTCCGCGGACCCCGGCCCCGCGCCCCTCGCCGTATCCAGCCCCGCAACCCCACCCCCCGCCGACGCCCCCAGGGAGCCGTAACCGTGAGCACGCCCGAAGACAGTCCGCGCCCCGAGCCCGTGGACGTACCGCTCATCCAGATCGGCGCCCCGGCCGCGACGCCCGCCGCCCAGGGCGGCTGCGGCGACGGCTGCGGCTGCTCCGCGGGCGAGGACGGCTACGGCCCCGACGACCTGGAGTGCGGCCTCGACCCCGCCCTCGCCGAGCTGCTCGCCGCCGCGGGACTCGACCCCGTCCAGGTCGAGGACATCGCGCATGTCGCCGTCGCGGAGGACCTCGACCACGGCGTGGACGTGACGACCGTCGCGACCGTCCCCGAGGACGCCGTCGCCACCGGCGACTTCACCGCCCGCGAGAGCGGTACGGTCGCGGGTCTGCACATCGCCGAGGCCGTGCTCTCCCTCGTCTGTACGGAGGAGTTCGCCGTCGAGCGCCATGCCGCCGACGGCGACCGCGTCGAGGCCGGCCAGAAGCTGCTCAGCGTCACCACCCGCACCCGCGATCTGCTCACCGCCGAGCGCAGCGCGCTCAACCTGCTGTGCCGGCTCTCCGGTATCGCGACCGCCACGCGCGCGTGGGCCGACGTACTCGAAGGCACCGGCGCCAAGGTCCGCGACACTCGCAAGACCACGCCCGGACTGCGCGCCCTGGAGAAGTACGCGGTGCGCTGCGGCGGCGGGGTCAACCACCGGATGTCGCTCTCCGACGCGGCCCTCGTGAAGGACAACCACGTCGTCGCGGCGGGCGGGGTCGCCGAGGCGTTCAAGGCCGTACGGGACACGTTCCCCGACGTACCGATCGAGGTCGAGGTCGACACCCTCCACCAGGTCCGCGAAGTCCTGGACGCGGGCGCCGATCTGATCCTGCTGGACAACTTCACCCCGGCCGAGACGGCGGAGGCCGTGGGCATCGTCGCGGGCCGCGCGGTGCTGGAGTCCTCGGGCCGGCTCGTCCTCGGCAACGCGCGCGCCTACGCGGAGACGGGCGTCGACTTCCTCGCGGTCGGCGCGCTCACCCACTCCTCCCCGATCCTCGACATCGGCCTCGACCTGCGAGAGGCCGGCGCCTGATGCTGCTCACCATCGACGTCGGCAACACCCATACCGTCCTCGGACTGTTCGACGGGGAGGAGATCGTCGAGCACTGGCGCATCTCCACCGACGCCCGCCGCACCGCCGACGAACTCGCCGTGCTCCTCCAGGGACTGATGGGGATGCACCCGCTGCTCGGCGACGAGCTGGGCGACGGCATCGAGGGGATCGCGATCTGCTCGACGGTCCCGTCCGTCCTGCACGAACTGCGCGAGGTGACCCGCCGCTACTACGGCGACGTCCCCGCCGTCCTCGTGGAGCCCGGCATCAAGACGGGCGTGCCGATCCTGATGGACAACCCCAAGGAGGTCGGCGCGGACCGCATCATCAACGCGGTCGCGGCGGTCGAGCTGTACGGGGGCCCGGCGATCGTCGTCGACTTCGGCACGGCGACGACCTTCGACGCGGTCAGCGCGCGCGGCGAGTACGCGGGCGGTGTCATCGCCCCCGGCATCGAGATCTCGGTCGAGGCGCTCGGCGTCAAGGGCGCCCAGCTCCGCAAGATCGAGCTGGCCAGGCCGCGCAGCGTGATCGGCAAGAACACGGTCGAGGCGATGCAGGCGGGCATCCTGTACGGCTTCGCGGGCCAGGTCGACGGGGTGGTCGCGCGGATGGCGCGCGAGCTGGCCGAGGACCCCGAGGAGGTCACGGTCATCGCGACCGGCGGCCTCGCTCCCATGGTGCTGGGCGAGGCGTCCGTGATCGACGAGCACGAGCCCTGGCTCACCCTGATCGGGCTGCGCCTGGTGTACGAGCGCAACGTCTCGCGTATGTGAGCACCGCGCGCGGGCGCGGGCGGGGAGCACCGGCGTACCCCGTTCGCCGTCCCTCGTTCGACCGTCCCTCGTTCGGCGGGCGGGCCGCGCCAGAAGAGGGGCGTTAAGCGGATTTTGTCCCTTTGGCGCGTAGTGTCGCCGCATGCCCACGCCATACGGATCCCGCGGCGGCATGGCCTTCGGTGCGGACGAGCTGAGTGTGCTCCGACGTGCCCTCGCCGTTGCCCTCCATCCCGCCCCGCTCCCGAACGAGGACGTCCGGGCCTGCCTGGCCCTCGCCGAGTCCGTGGACGAGGCGGTGCGCGAGGCCGGGCGCCTGCGGGCCTTTCTCCAGGCCGACCTCGCCAGGTACCGGGAAGCGCTTCCCGGGTCCCTCACGGGCTATCTGGAGCTGCTCCAGGACGCTCTGGCGGCCGGCTACCGCCCCCGGCCCGACGATCTCGCGGCGCTGCGCGCCCTGCGCGGCAATCCGGTCGCGGCGGCCCTGCTCGACCGCTGCCGGCGGCTCGCGGACCGGTCGGCGCGCGCCGGGCTGGCCGGTCTCCCCGCCGTCACGGCCCCCGCGCCCCGCACCCGCCTCCTCGCGCTCCCCGGCGGACGCGCCGCCGACGAACCGGCCCGGGAGCCCCGCGAGCCCCAGAAACCCCAGAAGCCCCGCGGACCCGGCCGGCCCGGCCAGCCGGAGCGCCCCGAGAAGGACCGGCCGATGCCCAAGCCGTCCGAGGTCTTCCCGCCCCGCCGCCGGCCCTCGCCCCCGCCGGAGGAGCGCGCCGCCGGCTAGCTACTCTGGACGGCATGGACTACGTATCCGCGCTCCTGCCCCCCGTGGTGATGGCCGCTTTCTTCATCGGCCTGGTCGTGACGATCGTCAAGAGCCAGGGTGGTCCCAACAAGTCCAAGGAGGACGCCGCCGTCGACGCGGCGATGGCCCGCGCGGAAGCCGCCCGGCAGCAGGGCGGTACCCCGGGTCCGCACAAAGCCTGAGGTACGCGCGGCGCTCACCATATGACCAGGACGTACGACTGATTCCAGTCGTACGTCCTTTTTGTTACGTCAATAACCGGCCATTCGGACATCTCGCACTATGGTGACGCTGTGCCCCGACAATTGGGAGACCTGGAAGACGCCGTCATGACACGCGTCTGGCAATGGAACCGTCCGGTCACCGTCCGGGAAGTCCTCGAAGACCTTCAGCAGGAGCGGTCCATCGCCTACACCACCGTCATGACCGTAATGGACAATCTCCATCAGAAGGGCTGGGTGCGCAGGGAAGTCGACGGCCGCGCCTATCGATATACGGCGGTCTCCACCCGCGCCGCCTACGCCGCGGCCCTGATGAACGAAGCCTGGTCGAAGAGCGACAACCCCGCCGCCGCGCTTGTCGCCTTCTTCGGCATGATGTCGTCGGAGCAGCGTCAGTCACTGGAGGACGCGGTCCGCCTGGTGAACCGGGACCGGCCGGAAGGTGACCGGCCGGAAGGCGACCGTGCGGAAGAGGGCCGCGCGGAAGAGGGGCGTACGGAAGAACTCGCCGCCGAAGAAGCCGATTCGGAAGCGATCAGTACGGAAACGGAAGCGGTCAGTAACGAAGGGGTCGGTGTGCAAGACCCGGAACAAGACCGCGAAGAACCGGAAGGACCGGAAGGGCGGGAAGCGTCCGAAGAGCCGGCCGAGGGCGCCGACGCCGGGCGCGAGTCGGGGCGATAGCGTCCAGTCATGCCGTCAGCCGTTCCGCATCCCAATGCCGAAGCAAATGCCCTCACCGTCCGACGGGCCAGGACCAGGGATGTACCGGCGGTCCGCCGTCTCGTGGACCCTTACGTGAGCGAAGGCATCCTCCTCGACAAAGCGCCGGTGACGCTTTACGAGGACATCCAGGAGTTCTGGGTCGCGGAACGCGACGAGGACGCGAGTGTCATCGGGTGCGGTGCCTTGCATGTGATGTGGGAAGACCTCGCCGAAGTGCGCACACTCGCCGTGGATCCCGCCGTCAGGGGCACCGGCGCCGGGCATCAACTACTGGACAAGCTGCTGGAGACCGCCCGCTGGCTCGGAGTGCGGCGCGTATTCTGTCTCACCTTCGAAGTCGAGTTCTTCGCGAAGCGCGGCTTCGTGGAGATCGGCGAGACGCCGGTCGACGGAGATGTGTACAGAGAGCTGCTGCGTTCCTATGACGAGGGTGTTGCCGAGTTCCTCGGTCTCGAACGGGTGAAGCCGAACACCTTGGGCAACAGCCGGATGCTTCTGCACCTGTGATCGCCGGGAAGACACCAGACCCTATGTCCGAATCGCGCACGTTTCCCGTGTTCTCGCTGCACTGAACCCCTGCCGGGGGTTTGTGTTTTCCTGAGAAAAGCGGTTTCCTTTCCGCGTACTGCATTTTCGATGAAAGGAAATCCGGTGGCACAGAAGGTTCAGGTCCTTCTTGTCGATGACCTCGACGGCGGCGAGGCGGACGAGACCGTGACGTTCGCTCTGGACGGCAAGACCTACGAGATTGACCTCACGACCGCCAATGCGGACAAGCTGCGGGGTCTGCTCGATCCCTACACCAAGGGTGGCCGGCGCACCGGCGGTCGTGCCGCGGGCAGCCGTGGCAAGGGCCGTGTCGCCGTCGGCGGTAACAAGGACACCGCGGAAATCCGCAAGTGGGCGAAGGAGAACGGCTACAGCGTCAACGACCGCGGCCGTGTTCCCGCCGAGATCCGTGAAGCCTACGAGAAGGCCAACGGCTGAGTTCTCGTACGAAGAGTATTTCCGCGCAGCAAACGGGCCCGGTGGCACGCAGTCGCCGCCGCGTCCACGAGTCGTACGAGATCGGGGGCACCCCCACCGCTGCCCCCGTCACCGCCTTCGTACCCGAACGGTGCGAGCGCCGGCAGTGTCGGCTCCACCTCGCGTCCGGGCTCGGGGGGCCGCAGCCAGACGGCGGCCCCCTGCGCGGCGGCTCCCGTGGCACAGGGCCACCGGGGCGGTACGGGGGCCGGCATCCGTCCGCCCGCGCCGAGCGCGGTCAGGCCCAGGGCGATCCCGCCCCACTCCAGCCAGTCGAGCAGCCCCGGCACCTCGTCGGCACTCCCCGCGGCCACCAGAAACGCCATCCGCTCCCCGTGGAGCGCCACCGGCCCTGTCGTGCCCGTCCGCCGCAGCACCGCGTCCCCCGCGTCGGCGGGCAGCTCCAGTACGTCGAAGCGGAGCCCGGTGAGCAGCTGGACCGGCGGCCCCGCGACGGTCGCCCAGCTCAGCCCCTTCTCGTACCACCACGCGAACGCCCCCTCGGGCGCCCCCGCGGACGACTTCCCGGATGCCCCCTCGGACGCCCCCGCGTGATGCGCCTGGGCGTGCGACTGCGCGCTGCCGCCTCCGAGCGGGGCGCGGGGGAGCGGAACGGTGAAGGACATACCCGGGGCAACTCCCCAACCCCGCCCGGAGTTACGCTGGGTCCGCATCCGATCGCGGAGAGTTCCGGGTGCGGGGGCGCGGGAGCGCGTTCGGGAGCGCAAGGGTGTTCGCCCGTAGCGGAGGGAACCGGGGTGCGCCGCATGGAGTGTCACTGCTTGCGGGTAAGACATTCCTAGTGGGAAGGGGCGACACGCGGTATCCGGGCGTCTCACGTTCGCCATCGGCGTACTGATGGTGGGGGTATATGCCTGGCCTGCGGGAACATCGTCTCGCACCATCGGGTTGGAGCTGTTGTCCGGCGTTCGGGGCTGGGAGCCTGGGACAGGTAGTCGGCAGTTGGAATGAGCGGTCCCCGCTTGCGGGACTAAGCTGCGGAAGGACAGGGAGGGGACCGACCCCTTTACTGCCTGACCGCTCTGAGGAGCGATTAACGATGTTCGAGAGGTTCACCGACCGCGCGCGGCGGGTTGTCGTCCTGGCTCAGGAAGAAGCCCGGATGCTCAACCACAACTACATCGGCACCGAGCACATCCTCCTGGGCCTTATCCATGAGGGTGAGGGTGTCGCCGCTAAGGCCCTGGAGAGCCTCGGGATTTCGCTCGAGGCGGTCCGCCAGCAGGTGGAGGAGATCATCGGGCAGGGGCAGCAGGCCCCGTCCGGCCACATCCCCTTCACCCCCCGTGCCAAGAAGGTCCTGGAGCTGTCGCTCCGCGAGGCTCTTCAGCTGGGCCACAACTACATCGGCACGGAGCACATCCTGCTCGGCCTGATCCGCGAGGGCGAGGGCGTCGCCGCCCAGGTCCTCGTGAAGCTGGGCGCCGATCTCAACCGGGTGCGGCAGCAGGTCATCCAGCTGCTCTCCGGATACCAGGGCAAGGAGGCCGCCACAGCGGGCGGTCCTGCCGAGGGCACGCCCTCCACGTCCCTGGTCCTCGACCAGTTCGGCCGGAACCTCACCCAGGCGGCCCGCGAATCCAAGCTCGACCCGGTCATCGGGCGCGAGAAGGAGATCGAGCGGGTCATGCAGGTGCTGTCCCGCCGTACGAAGAACAACCCCGTGCTCATCGGCGAGCCCGGCGTCGGAAAGACGGCGGTCGTCGAGGGGCTGGCCCAGGCCATCGTCAAGGGCGAGGTGCCCGAGACCCTCAAGGACAAGCACCTCTACACCCTCGACCTCGGCGCGCTCGTCGCCGGTTCCCGCTACCGCGGTGACTTCGAGGAGCGGCTGAAGAAGGTCCTGAAGGAGATCCGCACCCGCGGGGACATCATTCTCTTCATCGACGAGCTCCACACCCTGGTGGGTGCGGGTGCCGCCGAGGGCGCGATCGACGCGGCGAGCATCCTGAAGCCGATGCTGGCCCGTGGTGAGCTGCAGACCATCGGTGCGACGACGCTCGACGAGTACCGCAAGCACCTGGAGAAGGACGCGGCCCTGGAGCGCCGCTTCCAGCCCATCCAGGTCGCGGAGCCGTCGCTGCCGCACACGATCGAGATCCTCAAGGGTCTGCGCGACCGCTACGAGGCGCACCACCGCGTGTCCATCACGGACTCCGCCCTGGTCGCCGCCGCGACGCTCGCCGACCGCTACATCTCGGACCGCTTCCTGCCGGACAAGGCGATCGACCTGATCGACGAGGCCGGCTCCCGGATGCGTATCCGCCGGATGACCGCTCCGCCGGACCTCCGCGAGTTCGACGAGAAGATCGCGGGCGTCCGCCGTGACAAGGAGTCGGCCATCGACTCCCAGGACTTCGAGAAGGCGGCGTCTCTCCGTGACAAGGAGAAGCAGCTGCTGGCCGCGAAGACCAAGCGGGAGAAGGAGTGGAAGGCCGGCGACATGGACGTCGTCGCCGAGGTGGACGAGGAGCTGATCGCCGAGGTCCTGGCGACGGCCACGGGCATCCCGGTCTTCAAGCTCACCGAGGAGGAGTCCTCGCGGCTGCTCCGCATGGAGGACGAGCTCCACAAGCGCGTCATCGGCCAGAAGGACGCCATCAAGGCGCTCTCGCAGGCGATCCGCCGTACGCGAGCGGGTCTGAAGGACCCCAAGCGTCCCGGTGGCTCGTTCATCTTCGCCGGCCCGTCCGGTGTCGGTAAGACGGAGCTGTCCAAGACGCTCGCCGAGTTCCTCTTCGGCGACGAGGACGCGCTGATCGCGCTCGACATGTCGGAGTTCAGCGAGAAGCACACGGTCTCGCGTCTCTTCGGCTCGCCCCCCGGATACGTGGGGTACGAGGAGGGCGGCCAGCTCACCGAGAAGGTGCGCAGGAAGCCGTTCTCCGTCGTCCTCTTCGACGAGGTCGAGAAGGCCCACCCCGATATCTTCAACTCCCTGCTCCAGATCCTGGAGGACGGTCGGCTGACCGACTCCCAGGGCCGGGTCGTGGACTTCAAGAACACGGTCATCATCATGACGACCAACCTCGGGACCCGGGACATCTCCAAGGGGTTCAACCTGGGCTTCGCCGCCCAGGGCGACACCAAGACCAACTACGAGCGGATGAAGAACAAGGTCAACGAAGAGCTGAAGCAGCACTTCCGGCCCGAGTTCCTCAACCGCGTCGACGACACGGTGGTCTTCCACCAGCTCACCGAGGAAGACATCATCCAGATCGTCGACCTCATGGTGGACAAGGTGGACGAGCGGCTGAAGGACCGGGACATGGGCCTTGAGCTCAGCGCGAACGCCAAGTCGCTGCTGGCCAAGAAGGGTTACGACCCGGTCCTGGGCGCCCGGCCGCTGCGCCGGACGATCCAGCGCGAGATCGAGGACGTCCTCTCCGAGAAGATCCTCTTCGGCGAGCTGCGCCCCGGTCACATCGTGGTCGTGGACACCGAGGGCGAGGGTGAGGCGAAGAAGTTCACCTTCCGCGGCGAGGAGAAGTCGCCTCTGCCGGACGTCCCTCCGATCGAGCAGGCGGCCGGTGGCGGCCCGAACCTGACGAAGGACGTGTGAGGCTCACACCCCTGGGGTGAGTGACTGAAGGGGCTGCCCCGGACCGTGTTTCCCACGGTTCCGGGGCAGCCCCTTCTTCTCGGCGCAGGCCCGTCTCAGTCGTGCACGGTCGGCTGGTCGAAGAGGATCTCGTCGCCGACGACGGTGTGCGGTACGGAGACCCAGCGGGGCGAGATGGTGACCCGCAGGCCGTGCAGGGGAGGCAGATCAGGCTCCCAGCCCTCTGGCATGGTGGTGATGATTTCGAGCTGTGAGAGCGAGGTCCACTCGGGGAGCGAGGAGAAGTCGATCGGCTTCTCACACTGGATGGTGAGGCTCTTCACCCGGGGGTGACCGGTGGGCAGTTGTTGTGCGAGCGGCGAATCTCCGTAGGTGAGCCGCAGCGACGACAGTTCCGGCATCCGGTGGATGGGGGAGAGATCGGCGTGCGTCAGCCGGTCCACCTCCAGCTGGAGCACTTCGATCCCTGACTCCCGCAGGCCCGAGAGGTCTTTCAGGGCTGAACAGCCGGATAGCGTCAGGTTGTTCAGCCGCGGCAGTTCACGGAGGAACGACAGCTCGTCCAGCGCTTTGTTGGAGAGGACGAGCAGCCTCTCGAAGCCAAAGCCCGTAAGAAATGAGCCGAGTCGTGCTCCGCCGTAACTGCCGAGGAGCATGAGCGAGGGAAAGGCGGGCAGTTCGCGAAGATGCCGCAATTGGCCGGCATCGGTCACGGTGAGCATCGTGCCCGCGAAGGGCATGCGGGCCAGTACCTCCCGCGCGTACGGTCCCGCCGGGAATCGGCTCCAGCTCGTCGCGAACTGCACCCGCACCAAAGCGCTTTCGTGCGGCGCGTACCGGCGCGCGAGGGGAATGGCCTCCGGGCCGCCGATTGCGCAGATGAGCCGGACGACGCGTTGGGCCGTCACCGAATCGGCATCGGCCGGTCCGGGAAGAAAAGGCAGTACATAGGGCCCCAATGAGGCGAGTTTTTCCACCGGCGCCATCGGGTGAGGCGGAAGAATGGCGCGTACACGCGACTCGACCTCTTCGGCGACCGTCTCGTCCACCACGACGGCGTCGAGGAAACAGCGGGCCGCGAGTACGTACAGCTCCGCGCGTCGCGTCCGGTCGGAGGCGGCCTCCCCGGCGGCGAGCAGGCCGCCGATCAGCTTCCGGATCTCGTGGGGCCGGCAGTGGCCGACCGCCAGCAGAATCGTGTCGTGCCACCGCTCGTCGTGGGCGTTCTGGAGCAGCTCAAGGAGCGACCCGTCCTCGATGAACGCGCGGGCCGCCAGATAGTCCTGGAAGGTGCGGTGGATGAACTGGACTTCTCTGTCGCCGCGTTCCTGGAGGAGACCACTGCGGTTCAGCAGATGCGTGAGCACGGTCGTCGCCGTGCCCTGCGCGCTCACCAGGGGCAGCCGTCGCATCGCCACCTCGATCTGGCGCTCGGCGTCCTGGTACGAGAGCTGGGTCTGACCCGCCCGCACCAGCCAGACCGCGACGGACTGCAACAGCTCCTGGTGCTCCTCCAGACCCATCGTGATGCCTTCGGGGCGCCGGATCCCGCGCTGGCTGTCCCGGCTGCCGAGGAGCATGGCCAGCGTGGAGCGGTACAGCTCCCAGCGGGTGTCCGGCAGCAAGCCGCGCCTGCGGCGGTGCAGGGCGCAGATGACCGCGCAGAGCAGCGGGGTCCGGGCGAGGGCGAGCAGGGCCGCGTGCTGCCGGAAGCGTGTCTGTAACTCCGTTTCCAGCGCGCGCAGTTCGGCCTGTTCCTCGGCGGCGAGCGCCTGGTCGGCGTAGCCGTCGCACTCCCGTCGCGCGGCTCGGTGCCAGGCCGCGACGAAGGCCTGGATGTCCTCGTCGCGCATGGGCAGGAGGTGCAGCTCCGCGAAGCCCTGGGAGCGCAGCCAGCCCTGCTCGACCGCGAGCGGTCGTACGGTGGTGAGGCAACGGGTCCCGGGGTAGAGGTCCAGCAGCTCGGTGAGCCACGTACGGGCCTTCTCGCGCTCGGCGGGCGGCACTTCGTCGATGCCGTCGACCAGCAGGAGGGCCCGGCCGGACGCGAGCACCCGGTCGGCCCAGCCGTCCGGTGCCCTGCCCACCGGGATCTGGGCCGCGGTGTGGAGCTGGTCGAGGTCCGCGAGGCCGGTACCGCGGGCGTGCAGCGTACGCAGCGGGACGACGAACGGCACCAGCCCGTTGAGGTCGGCGAGTTCGGCGTCGAGCGTGCCGGACGCCGCGTGGGAGGCGAGCCACCAGACGAGGGTGGTCTTGCCCGCGCCCGCCTCGCCGCGCAGCAGCGTACGGGGCCGGTCCGCCAGCAGGTCGTCGATCCGGCGGGGCAGGGCGGGTCCGGATCCGAAAGGGACCTCGGGTCCTGGGACGAGCCCGTCCCGCCGGCCCGCCTCCAGGCTCAGATACGCCGTGTCCAGGTCCCAGCTCGTCTCGCGCGTGCCCAGTTCGTCGATCCCGAAGACGCGGGTCTTGCGGTACCGGGCCCGCAGCGCCCGCGCGTACCGCTCCTCGAAGCGCTGGTCGCCCGGGTGGAAGTCGGTCACCCGCTCCGACCGGAACGAGTCCAGGAAGACATCGGTGGCCAGGATCCGGTCCATCGGTATGCCTTCGACCCGCAGCTGGCCGCGCCCCTTCGGGACCTGCGTGACGATGCCGAGCAGCACCGGGCCGGCGAAGACCGGTGAGCCGGACAGGCCCTGGAGCGGCGACGTGCCGTCGTGGCGCTCGGCGGCCGCGGGGTGATCCAGCTCACAGACGAGGAGGGAGCGCAGCGAGCCGGCCGAGGGCAGTACGGTCGCGCGGTACTGGTCCAGTTCCAGGGCGCCGTCGTGCCCGTACCGCTGGATGTCGGGGAACCCCACGATCTCGCAGTGCGGGAGCGGTGAGGTGGTGGCGAGCGCGCCGATACGGAGCCGGCCGAGCGGAGCGGCCCGTTCCGCGTCGATGAGGTCGTGGTCGGCGAAGAGCAGCGCCGTATCGAGCGACGCGTCGCGCCACTGGACCTCGGAGGTGACCCGCCCCGCCCGGCCGGGGTGGGCGATCATCGGTCTGTCGTCGCCGCCGACCACATGCGCGCAGGTCAGCACGAGGCGCGGGGCGAGCAGCACGCCCGTGCCCTGCGTCTCTCCGCATACGGCGACGACGCGGGCGGTGCTCATCGCGCTCCGCGGCCGAATCCGGCCGTACTGCCCTGGTCGTCGTTGCCGACCTTCCACGGGGTGCCGGTGCGGGCGTCCCGGGGCGTCAGTGTGAACGCGACCCTGTGGGTGCGGCCCGTCGCGCGGGTGCCGTCCGCGCCCGCCTCGACCACCCAGGCCTTGACCTTGGCCCCGCCCTTGATCTCCTTGCGGAGTTCCAGCGTGAATTCCATCTGGATGTCGCCCACCTCGAAGGCCAGGGGCCGGTCCGTGGCGCGGGTGGCGGCGTCGAGGAGCTGGTCGCGTACGGACTCGATGGCGTCGGCGAGTTCGATGCCGTCGAAGTCATGGCCGTGGCCGTCGGACGGGGCGGTCATGGTGGTGTCCCCCTTGGGCGCGATCGCCCCGGTATGAGGCGGTGGTCCCTGCCGGTGATCGGTCGGATTAACCGGGACTTTGGTCCTGAATCGGAAGGCATTCCTACCCGGTGGCCGTGACAAGCAGCACAGGCGTTTCCGAGCCTACTAGCCGTCGTAGTCGCGGCGCCGGGCGTCGGCCGGGACGTTCGGCCCTGTCGCGGGCGGGGCTTTCGGGGGGATGGCGCCGACTGCGCCGCGCACCGGGGCCGGCCGCCGGTCCCAAGGCGTTCCACGTGCGGTTAAACCAGTTGAAATCAGCACATAAAGCATGCCTGTGGCGCGTCCGCCGGGGGCGTCAAGAGGCGGATTGCCCGGGGGATCGCTACGACGTGATGCCGTAGATGGGGTGTTTTGGGATGAGGTGGGGTCCGGGTTACCAAGGTGAGGCCAGCCCGGCGCTCGTGTGCCGGGTCCCTTGATGCCCGGAGGTTTACCCGTATGTCGCAGCGCAAGCTGTCCCGTCTCTCCCGACCGTCCGTCCTTCGTACCCGTGCCGGTGTCCTGGCTGCCGGACTCGGAGTGTCGCTGGCGGCCGGAACCGGGGCCGCGTTCGCCGCGACCGGTGGTGACGCGACCACCGGCGCCGCGGCCACCGCCTCGACCGTCTCGGCCGCCACGCACCAGGCCGCCGCCCACGCCAAGCCCGCCTCCAAGGCGGACGACGCCAAGGCGAAGGCCGCGAAGGCGAAGGCGAACGCCAAGAAGGCCGTCTCCTGGACCGACCCGGTCAAGCACTACAAGCTCAGCGCCGGCTTCGGCATAGGCGGCGGTATGTGGGCGAGCAAGCACTCCGGCCAGGACTTCGCGGTTCCGACCGGCACGCCCGTCCACGCCGTCCACGGCGGCACCGTCGTCAAGGCCGGCCCGAACGGCGCCGGTGACGGCCCCGCGTACGGCAACGCGATCGTGATCAAGCACAAGAACGGCACGTACTCGCAGTACGCGCACCTGTCGCAGGTCAAGGTGTACGTGGGTCAGCAGGTCAAGACCGACAAGGTGATCGGGCTGTCCGGCAACACCGGCAACTCCAGCGGCCCGCACCTGCACTTCGAGATCCGTACGACCCCGAACTACGGCTCGGGCGTCAACCCGGTCCCGTTCCTGCGCTCGGTGGGCGTCAAGGTGTGACCGTCGCGGTGTGACTGTCACGGTATGACTGTCGAGGTGTGACCGTCACTATGTGATCCGGTGAGCCTGGCTCATCAGCTCGGTGGAGACCTCCAGGATGGCCTTGCGCTTCTCCTCGGGGTCTCCATCGACGTCTCTGAGGGCGAGCATGCCCGCGTGCATCGTGAAGAGCGCGCTGAGGCAGCGGACCCGGTTCTTCATGGAGGCGTCCGGGTCCTGGATGAGATCGAGCATGTTCATCATCCGCCCCTTGAACGTCTCGCCGACGCTCAGCTCGCGGACGGTCGCCTGGTTCTCCTGCATGAAGCGGAAGAGCGGGGCCGCGCCGTGCAGCGCCTCGCTGTAGCGGCGCAGGATCTCCTGCTTGGTCTCCAGGGTGTGCGGCTGTGTACCGCCCCAGGCGATCAGATCGTCGAGCGGGCGCGTCAGATCCTCGAAGAGGCTGATCAGGATGTCTTCCTTGGTCTTGAAGTGGTAGTACAGCGCCGCCTTCGTGACGTCCAGCCGCTCGGCGATCTCCCGTAGCGACGTCTTCTCGTACCCCTGCTCGGCGAAGAGCTCCAGCGCGATGTCCTGGATGCGCTGGCGGGTGTTTCCCCGCCGCGGGTGCTGTGTGCTGCCCATGGGTGCTCTCCCGAGAAATAACTTACTTGACGCCCGGCAAGTTGCGGTCTACCTTATCCCACTGTAGTCGACTTGCCGGGCGGCAAGTAAGTACCAGGGGAAGTACAGGGGAGTGGGGACGATGAGTCCGACCGGTAAGCAGACGAAGCAGCTACAGAGCCCAGGAAGTCCAGCGGGCGCGGGAAGTCCAGCGGGCTCGGGAAATCCGGCGAGCCCGGCGGATCCAGCGGGTCCGGGAAGCGTGGAGAAGTCCGCGCCGCAGCCGCGCAGTGTGCGCGTGGTGCTGCTCGCGCTCATGATCGCGATGCTTCTGGCGATGCTGGACAACATGATCGTCGGTACCGCGATGCCGACCATCGTCGGTGAGCTGGGCGGCCTCGCGCATCTGTCCTGGGTGGTGACCGCGTACACCCTGGCGACCGCCGCCTCCACGCCGATCTGGGGCAAGCTCGGTGACATCTACGGCCGCAAGGGCGTCTTCCTCGCCTCGATCGTGGTCTTCCTGATCGGCTCGGCGCTCAGCGGCATGGCCCAGGACATGGGCCAGCTGATCGGCTTCCGGGCCGTGCAGGGCCTGGGCGCGGGCGGTCTGATGGTCGGCGTCATGGCGATCATCGGCGACCTGATACCGCCCCGGGAGCGCGGCAAGTACCAGGGCATGATGGCGGGCGTCATGGCGCTCGCGATGATCGGCGGACCGCTCGTCGGCGGCACCATCACCGACCACCTCGGCTGGCGCTGGAGCTTCTACATCAACCTGCCGCTCGGCGCGCTGGCGCTCGTGATGATCACGGCCGTCCTGCACCTGCCCGCCAAGGACCGGAGCAAGGCCAAGGTCGACTATCTCGGTGCCGCGCTGCTGACCGTCGGCATCACGGCGATCGTGCTGGTCACCACCTGGGGCGGTACGGAGTACGCCTGGAGCTCCGCGATGATCATGGAGCTGATCGCGATCGGCGTGGTCTCCCTCGTCGCCTTCGTCTTCGTACAGACCAGGGTCCCCGAGCCGATCATGCCGCTGCACATCTTCCGCAGCCGCAACTTCTCGCTGATGTCCGTGATCGGGTTCCTGACCGGCTTCGTGATGTTCGGCGCGGTGCTCTTCCTCCCGCTCTACCAGCAGGCCGTACAGGGCGCCTCGGCCACCAACTCCGGTCTGCTGCTGCTGCCGATGCTCCTGTCGATGATGGCCGTCTCGCTGGTCGCGGGCCGGATCACCACCAGCAGCGGCAAGTACAAGATCTTCCCGATCCTGGGCGGTGGCCTGATGGTCGTCGGCCTGTTCCTGCTGGCGCAGATGGACACCGGCACCTCGCGGCTGACCTCCGGCGTCTACATGGCCGTCCTCGGCGCGGGCATGGGCTTCCTGATGCAGATCACCATGCTCGTCGCGCAGAACAGCGTCGAGATGAAGGACATGGGCGTCGGCTCGTCCACCACCACCCTCTTCCGTACGCTCGGCGGCTCCTTCGGCGCCGCCATCATGGGCGCCCTGTTCACCAGCCGGGTGCAGGACGAGATGGCCGCCCGCGCCGGAGCGGGCGCGACGGGTGCCACCCAGCAGTCGGCCCAGCTGGACGCGGCGAGCCTGGCGAAGCTGCCGGAGATGGTGCGCGAGGCGTACCAGCACGCGGTGTCGACCGGTACGCACGCGGCGTTCACACTGGGCGCGGCGATCGCGGTGATCGGTTTCGTCGCGGCGTTCTTCGTCAAGGAGGTCCCGCTGCGGGGCGGGGAGCCGAAGCCGGCCGACGCCGCCGACCAGGGCCCGGCCCCGGCCCCGGCCCCGGCCTCGGCTCCGGCGGCTGACGGCAAGGTCACGCAGTCGGCCTGAGCCTCCGGCGTACGACGCATCACTCAACGGCTCACGGCCCCTGGCGCTCACCGGCGCCGGGGGCCGTGGTCAGTGCACGGGAGAGCCTCAGCCGCGGTCACGCGGGCATACGGTCACGCGGGCATACGGTCACGCGGGTCGCGCGGTCAGCCCGGCAGCCGCAGTATCGGGAAACTGCCCGTCGTCGTCGGAGCGTGCTCCGGCAGCCACAGGACCGCGATCGCGCCTCCCGAGCCGTCCCGGCCCTCGATCCCCTCGGGCGACGCGTTCCGGAAGGTCAGCCGCGCTCCGAGGACCCGGGCCTGGCCCGCCGCGATGGTCAGGCCCAGCCCGTGGCCATGGCCCGCGCGGTCGGTCGCGCCCGTACGGAAGCGGCTCGGGCCCTCCCGCAGCAGGGCGTCGGGGAAGCCGGGGCCGTGGTCCCGTACGCGTACCACCCGGCCCTCGACCGTCACCTCGACGGGCGTCCCGCCGTGCTTGGCGGCGTTGGCCAGCAGATTGCCCAGGATGCGTTCCAGCCGGCGCGGATCCGTGCTGACCCAGGAATCGTGGACGACCTTGATCTTGATCGCGGGGTTCAGCACCCCCACCCGCCGCGCGACGAACTCACCGAGAGCGATCTCCTGGAGTTCGGCGCGTTCCGAGGCGCTGTCGAGCCGCGCGACCTCCAGCACGTCCTCCACCAGCGTGCGCATGGCCTGGGCCCGGTCCCGTACCAGCTCCGTGGGGCGGCCGGGCGGCAGCAGCTCGGCGGCGGTCAGCAGCCCGGTCACCGGCGTACGCAGCTCATGGGCGATGTCCGCGGTGACCCGGCGCTCGGCCTCGATGCGCTCGTTCAGCGCGTCGGTCAGCGCGTCCACCGCGCGGGCCAGCTCATCGGTCTCGTCCCGTACGACGCCGCCGACCGCGTCCCCGACCCGCACCTCCGTATTGCCCTGCGCGACCCGCCCCGCCGCCGCGGCGGCCCTGCGCAGACGCCGCGAGAGCTGTCCGCCGATCAGCACCCCCAGGGCGCAGCCCCCGAAGACCACCGAGACCGAACCTATGATCAGCGACCGGTCCAGATCCTTCATGATCGTCGTGGAGTCGGCGAACTTGCTGTGCAGCGAGAGCACCGTGCCGTTGCTCAGCGGGACGGCCGCCCACACATCGGGCACACCGCTCGCGGTCTCCTGCACATGGGTCGCGCGCCTGCCCTGGTTCATCTTCGCGCGCAGATCGCGCGGGAGCGTCGGGTCATTGAGCTTCGTGCCGAGCCTGGGCTCCTTCGTCGACTCGTACATCCGCTCCGCGAACAGCAGCCGCTCCATCTGCACCTCGCGCGAGTTGTCGAGCATCGAGACCCGCGCCGAGTTGTGCACCACCAGGCTCAGCGCCACCGCGACCAGCGCGCCGACCGCCGCGATCGCGATGCTGATCTTCCACCGGACACCGGTGCGCAGGGTGAGCCGCTTCATGCCTTGAGCTTGTATCCGAAGCCGCGGACCGTATCGATCCGGTCCTGGCCGATCTTGGTGCGCAGCCGCTGGACATGGACGTCCACCACCCGGGTGTCTCCGCCCCAGCCGTAGTCCCAGACGCGCTCCAGCAGTCTGTCGCGGGAGAGCACGGTCCCGGGAGCGGACGAGAACTCCAGCAGCAGCCGCATCTCCGTCGGCGTCAGCGCCACCGGCGCGCCCGCCCTGCGCACCTCCATGCCCTCCGTGTCGATCTCCACATCGCCGAAGGTCAGCACCCCGTTCTCATCGGGCTCGCCCGGTCCGCCGCTCTCCCCGGCCGGCCCGCCCGCGTGCCCGAAGCGGCGCAGTACGGCGCGGATCCTGGCGACCAGCACCGCGCCGTCGAAGGGCTTGGTCACATAGTCGTCGGCGCCCGCCTCCAGCCCGAGTACGACATCGATCGAGTCGGCGCGCGCGGACAGCATGATCACGGGGACGGTCGACTCGTCACGGATACGCCGGCACAGGCTGACGCCGTCCAGACCCGGCACCATCACATCGAGCAGAGCGATGTCGGGACGGTCCGCGCGGAACGCGTCGAGGCCGGCGAGCCCGTCCGGCCTGGCGGTGACCACGAAGCCGTCGCGCTCCAGCGCCAGCTGGGTGGCTTCGCGGATGACATCGTCGTCCTCGACGAAGAGGACATGGGTCTCGGCCATCCCGTGGTTCTCAGCTCTCAGTTCTCGCTCGTCGGGGCGGGCACGACGGATGAGGAACCCTCGCCGTTGCCCACCGCTCTGCTGTAGTCGTTGCGCACGCGGTAGCGCTCGCTGAACTTGCTGTCGGCCCAGCCGTACGTCACGACGTCCTCGCCCGACGGGAAGGACAGCGGATCGCCCTTCGCGTACACCTGCTGGGTGACGACCAGCTCACCGCGGTCGATCGTGGCGTAGACGGCGGGCTCCTCCGCCGCGAAGACGTTCTGGTATTCCTCGTTCCGCTCGCGGTACACATACGTCCCGACGCCCACCGAGTCACCGCACGTCATCACGTTGACCACCAGATCGGGCGCGGTACCGCCGGTCAGATTCCCGTACGACGTGTCCACCGGGTACGAGTCCTCGCCGCACGGTTTGAGGTCGGCCTTCACACGCGGGCTGACCGCGGGGTCCTGCCGGAGCAGCGTCACCGCGTTGACGGTCTTGGCGGGGGTCACCGCGGACACCCTGGGGGTCGGCGCGCCGCGCTCCACGGGGGAGGTCACGGCCGCGCCCTCGTCCCTGGTGCCCGTACCGCCGGTCGAACAGCCGGACACGAGCAGGCCGGCAGCGGCGAGCGCGGACAGTGCCGTACCCACCGCGAAGGGTCCGCCTGCCGGCCGCCCCGGGTCTCTCAGGCCGCGCACCTCTCCCGCCCCCGCTCCTCATGACCGCCGTGGCCGCCGCGTGTGACGCGAGCGCCCCGGCCGTCACCTCTGTCGCTCCCGTAACTCCCGCCGCTCCTGCCGCGACGGAGATCCGACTGCTCCGGCGCGTCGGCGTCCAGGCCCTGGCCGGCCAGTTCCCGGCTCTCCAGCTCCTGACGGAGCCGGGCCAGCGCGCGGTGCAGCGTGCTCTTTACGGTACCCGCCGACATGCCGAGCGCGGCAGCCGTCTCCTCCGTGCTCATCTGCTCCCAGTGCCGCAGCACCACCACGCTGCGCTGCTTGGGCGCGAGCACCCCCAGGATGTCCATCAGCAGCGCGCGGTCGGCACGCTGCTCGGTGCCGTCGTCGATGCTCGCGTCGGGCAGCTGCTCGGTGGGGACCTCTTCGAGCTTGCGGGCGCGCCACCACTCCGTACGCGTATTGATCATGACGCGGCGCAGATAGGCGTCGGCGAGCGACTTGTCGGCGATGCCGTCCCAGCGTCCGAACGTACGGGCCAGCGCGGTCTGGAGCAGGTCCTGCGCGTCGACGGGATCGGGCACGAGGCGACGGGCGCTCCGCAGCAGGGCCTCCTGCCGGGTCCGTACGTACTCCTCGAATCCGAGCACCTCACCGTGCGCCATGACAACCGCCTCCCACCCCGTGACCATCCATGCCGTTCGCTTACGGCACCGAAATTACGGAGCGGTTGTCACGAGGCTGTGCGGGACAGCCGTCGGAGGACGCACGGCTGTCCATCGGTTGTGTAACGGCCGCCGGACGGGCAGCCGTGACACGGTGCGCGGCGGGCGCGGGATCAGCGCGGTTCTGCCCGGTTCTGCGGCAGCCGGTAGACCCCGTTCTCCATCGGCTCGACCAGCCCGTCGGCGACCAGCCCGTCCAGCGCCCTGGCCCGCTGCACCGGTTCGTCCCAGACCGCGTCCAGGACCCCCTGCGGCACCGGCGCGACCGCCTCGCGCAGGACGGCCAGGAGCTTGCCGCGCACCTGACGGTCCGTACCCGCGTACGTCTGGCCGCGCCGCGCGGGGCCCTCGTACCGCGGTTTCCCGGCCAGCCGCCAGGCGCACCGGTCGGCGATCGGGCACCGTACGCAGCCCTCGTTCTTCGCCGTGCAGATCAGCGCGCCCAGCTCCATGGAGGACGCCGCCCAGCGCGCCGCGGTCGGGGCGTCCTCGGGCAGCAGCGCGCGGGCCAGCTTGCGTTCGGCGGCGGTCGTCGCGTTCGGCGGGTACTGGACACCCGCCACGGCGCGCGCGAAGACACGGCGCACGTTCGTGTCGAGCACCGCGTGCCGCTGTCCGTACGCGAACGAGGCCACGGCCGCGGCCGTGTACTCACCGATCCCGGGCAGCGAGAGCAACTGCGCGTGCTCGCGCGGTACGTCACCGCCGTGCCGCTCCGTTATCGCCTGCGCGGCGCCGTGCAGCCGCAGCGCGCGGCGCGGATAGCCCAGCCGGCCCCAGGCGCGGACTGCCTCGCCGGGGGCCTCGGCGGCCAGATCGGCGGGGCGCGGCCAGCGGCCGAGCCACTGCTCGTACACCGGGAGCACCCGGTTCACCGGGGTCTGCTGGAGCATGAACTCGCTGACCATCACCCCCCAGGCGCCCGCTTCGGGGCGGCGCCAGGGCAGATCGCGGGCGTTCGAGTCGAACCACGCGATGACGGGGGTGTGGAGGGCGGCCGGATCGACGGCGGTCGGGGAGGACGCGGAGTGCGCGGAGGTAGCAGTCATGGCACCACCGATCCTGGCATGTCCCGGGCCGTGGAGGGTGCGGCAGGCGCGGGCGGGGCCGAGGTGTCACGCGCCCGGTCCCGCGCACGCCCCACGTTCACCCCCGCCCGCCCGTCCCACGCGCCCGGTCACGCTTGCCTTGTCACGCCCGCCCGGTCACGCTCGTCTCGTCACGCCCGCCCGGTCATGCCCGCTCGGTCATGCCCGTGTGATCGGCTGTGCGTGTCCGCCCCGGTCCGGCGAGGAGGAGGGCCAGACCCGACCCGCTCGTCCGCATCGTCCGGACCAGCGTGCCCACGGGCCGTGCCGCCGCCAGGACCACGACCGTCGCCACCACGCCGCCGAACACCAGCCCCACCGCCACGTCGTGCGGATAGTGGACCCCGACGAAGACCCGGGAGAACGCCATCAGCAGGGCCATCGGGACGGTGAGGTAAGCGAGTACGGGACGGGCGACGGCCAGCGCGATCGCCGCCGCTCCGGCGATCGTGGCGTGGTTGCTGGGGAAGGACCAGTCGCCCACCGGCGGACAGGGGATGAGCGAGGCCCCGGCTCCGGCGACCGCACGGCACGGCCTCTCCTCGGTCAGCGCCGACTTGGTCAGTTCACTGCAGACATACGCGACGGCGGTCGCGAGCGGCGCGAGGACCGCGACGGCCACGGCGCGTGAACCGGCCGGCCGCGCGTACCACCACACCGTTATGAAGAGCACGCCGAACAACAGCAGTCCGGCCTCTGTCCAGAGTTCTGCGAGGTGTTGGAACCAGGAAGGGGTCGTACGGGCGAAGTCGGTGATTTCGCGATAGAGATCGCTCGTTGCGCTGCTGTTCATGGGGAGAACGTACAGAGATCATCGGGAGTTCCCCTCACCCGAAGACCGGGGTGTACCCCTGCCGAAAGGAAGGAAGTCCCGGTCACCGGCGGCCGCTCCGTGATGATGATCCGTAAAACTTGCGAGACGGGCGGCATGGGGGGCGGGAGTTGGCGCCGATCTCTCGTACAGTTTGCGCCGTGGGATCTTTGCGCAATCCGGTCGGGCCGCTTCCCTCCACCATCTACTGGCGACGGAGGGCAGTAGCGGCGACGCTGATCGCGCTGCTCGCGTTGCTCGTCGTATGGGTCGTCACCTCCCGCGGGGGTGACGGCAAGAACAGCGGGGACACAGCGGACGGCGCCAATCCCGCGACGTCCATCACCCCGGGCCCCTCCGGTTCCGGGCCGGCCATCAGTGAACAGCCGGGCGGACGCGACGAGTCGGGCTCGACCGACGGGACCGGCGGAACCGGCGGCACCGGTGGGACCGGCGGCGGCCAGGGCGGTACGGACGGCGGCGGCGACGGCGGCAAGAACGGCGACACCGGCGGCGCCGGCGGGGCCGGTTCCGGCGGTCCGGACGGCGCCGCGAGCACCGGCGGCGCCAGTGGCGGCGGTTCGGCGGGCAGCGGTGGCGGAAGCACCAGCTCCGGTCGGCAGGTACCGGCCGGCTCCGGACTGCCCAACTGCCCGCCGAGCGCCCTCACCCTGCGCCTCACCACGACGAAGGTCGCCTACGCGCCCGGCGAGAAGCCCGCGTTCCGGCTGACCGCCACGAACACCTCGAACACCGCCTGCAAGGCCGACTTCGGGCCGAAGGCCGTGGTGCTGACGGTCGCCAACGCCGACGACGAGGACGTCTGGTCGTCCGAGCACTGCCCGAAGACCGGCGCGGTGCTCTACGAGGTCCCGGCGGGCGGAACGATCACGCGCACTGTCGAGTGGAACCGCGGACGGAGCGCGCCGGGCTGCGCCACGCCGCCCGCGGGGGCCGTGGGCCCCGGCACGTACCTGGTGGAGGCCAAGACCTCGCGCGCCTCTGTGAAGCAGGGCCAGGCGTCCATCCGCCTGGAGAAGGACTGACAGCCGTCCGCACCGGCGCATGAGACGGCGCCCCGGCCCGGGAGTGGGCCGGGGCGCCGCCGTCGTTCACGCGCCGAGGTCGCTCGCGTGGCGCCGTTGTTCGCGTGCCGCAGTCGTTCACGCGCGGCCGTCGTTCGCGTGCCGCCGTCGCTCACGTACGTACGCCGCTGAAGGCGCCGTGTGGAGACGCCGCTAGACGTACCGCTCCAGGATCGAGGACTCCGCCAGCCGCGACAGCCCCTCGCGCACGCTGCGGGCCCGCGCCTCGCCGACGCCGTCCACCGTCTGCAGATCGTCGACGCTCGCCGCCAGCAGCTTCTGGAGCCCGCCGAAGTGCTCGACGAGCCGCTCGATGATGGCGCCCGGCAGCCGCGGCACCTTGGCCAGCAGCCGGTAACCGCGCGGCGAGACCGCGGAGTCGAGCGTCTCGGGCGCGCCGCTGTAGCCCAGCGCCCTTGCCACGATGGGCAGTTCGAGCAGCTCGGGATGGCTCAGCGAGTCCAGCTCGCCGAGCGCCTCGTCGACCGTACGGGAGCGCTTGGCGGTCGGCTCGGGGACGTAGTCCCGTGCGACCAGGTCCCGCTCCGGCTCCACGCCCGCGATCAACTCGTCCAGCTGGAGCGAGAGAAGCCGGCCGTCGGTGCCCAGCTCGACCACGTACTCGGCGATTTCCGTGGCGATCCTGCGCACCATCTCAAGACGCTGGGCGACGGCCGTCACGTCCCTGACCGTCACCAGGTCCTCGATCTCCAGCGCGGAGAGCGTGCCCGCGACCTCGTCGAGACGGAGCTTGTACCGCTCCAGGGTCGCCAGCGCCTGGTTCGCCCGCGACAGGATCGCCGCCGACTCCTCCAGGACCCGGCGCTCCCCGTTCACGTACAGCGCGATCAGCCGCATCGACTGCGAGACGGAGACGACCGGGAAGCCGCACTGCTTGGACACGCGGTCGGCCGTGCGGTGCCGTGTGCCCGTCTCCTCGGTGGGGATGGACGACTCGGGGACCAGCTGGACGCCGGCCCGCAGGATCTTGGTGATGTCCTTGTCCAGGATGAGCGCGCCGTCGAGTTTGCACAGCTCGCGCAGGCGGGTCGCGGTGAACTCCACGTCCAGCACGAAACCGCCCGTGCACATCGACTCGACGGTCTTGTCCATGCCCAGGACGATCAGACCTCCGGTGTTGCCGCGCAGGATCCGCTCCAGGCCGTCGCGCAGCGCCATGCCCGGCGCGACAGCGCTCAGGGAGGCGCGCATCAGCGCTTCGTTGCCGGAGCCCGCGCCGGACTTTCCGGGCGCTGATGCCCGGTCGTTGGCTGCCACTGCACTCCTCCGGCTCGTACGGATGGGCGAGACCAGGGCAAAGTCTACCGGCGAGCGTTGTCTTCCCGTGGGGCGTCCGCACGACCGCGGCGCGGCAGCACCCTGAGAGCATCACCCATGTCGGCGACTTCCGTGACCTTCATACCGGCGGGGATCTTCCCCGGATCGGTGGGAACAAGCGCCTGCGTGAAGCCGAGACGGTGGGCCTCGGCCAGCCGCCGCTGGACGCCCGTAACCCGTCTGACCTCGCCCGCGAGCCCGACCTCCCCGATCGCGACCAGGTTCTTCGGCAGGGGCGTATCACTGGCCGCGGACGCCAGCGCGAGGGCGATCGCGAGATCGGCGGCGGGCTCCGTGAGCTTCACCCCGCCGACCGTCGCGCTGTAGATGTCGCGCTTGCCGAGCGCGCTGATCCGGCCGCGCTGCTCCAGCACGGCGAGCATCATCGACACCCGGGAGGTCTCCAGACCGGACGTGGTGCGCCGGGGGGAGGGGATCTGCGAGTCGACCGTCAGCGCCTGCACCTCGGCGACGAGCGGCCTGCGCCCCTCCAGCGTGACGGTCAGGCAGGTGCCGGGGACGGGCTCGTCACGCCGGGTGAGGAACAGACCGGACGGGTCGGCGAGCCCGGTGATCCCCTCGTCGTGCAGCTCGAAACAGCCGACCTCGTCGGTCGTCCCGTAGCGGTTCTTGATCCCCCGGACGAGCCTCAGCCTGGCGTGCCGGTCGCCCTCGAACGACAGCACGACATCCACAAGGTGTTCGAGCAGCCGCGGCCCCGCGATCGCGCCGTCCTTGGTGACATGCCCCACCAGGAGCGTCGACATGGCGCGCTCCTTGGACGCCCGGATGAGCGCGCCCGCGACCTCACGGACCTGGGCCATACCGCCCGGCGCGCCCTCGATCTCCGGTGAGGCCACGGTCTGGACGGAGTCCAGGATCAGCAGCGACGGCTTGACCGCGTCGAGGTGACCGAGGACCGCGGAGAGATCCGTCTCCGCGGCCAGATAGAGATGGTCGTCGATGGCCTTGATCCGGTCGGCGCGCAGCCGCACCTGGCTGGTGGACTCCTCGCCCGTCACATAGAGCGTGCGGTGCTCGTCGCTCGCCGACTTCGCCGCGACATCGAGCAGCAGCGTCGACTTGCCCACGCCCGGCTCGCCCGCGACCAGCACGACGGCGCCCGGCACCAGCCCGCCGCCGAGCACCCGGTCCAGCTCGTCCACGCCCGTGGAGCGCGCGGTGGCCGTACGGGCGTCGACCTGGCCGATCGGCAGCGCGGCCGTGGAGACCCGGCCCGCCGCCGTGGTCCGTACCGCGGGCGCGCCGTACTCCTCGACCGTGCCCCACGCCTGGCATTCGGGGCAGCGGCCGAGCCACTTGGCGGTCGTCCAACCGCACTCGGTGCAGCGGTAGGACGGCCTGTCCTTGGCGGATTTCGTACGGGCAGCCATGGCGTCACCGTATAGGGACCCACTGACAGCGCCGACCACGGGCGCTACCGGGCCTGAAGGAAGAGGAGCGCATCGGGGCGTGCGATTCCTGTCCCCTTTTGAGGGATACCTTCACCCGTAAGGATTAAATGTGCTCAAGAGGTGTGAAGGCTGTGGGTCCCTCTGTCTAACGTCGCCGGGTGATGAGCAGCAGCCCCGACACCTCCACGCACACCACCGGCGCACACCGCGCGCCCCGTCGTGCGCCCCATCCGGTGCCGCACCGTCAGGCCGCACGTTACGAGCCGTACCTCGACGGTCTGTTCACCTACTGCCTCTCCGTGCTGTGCGACCACGACGTCGCGACCGAGGTGCTCGGTGAGGTGCTGTCCATCTCCGAGCGGCAGTACAGCCGTTGCCCCTCGGGCGCCGGGGAGCGCAAGGCCTGGCTGTACGCGCTCGCCCGCTGGTCCTGTCTGCGCAGGCTCACCGAGCAGCGCCGCAGCCGGCTGGGGGCGCATTCGGCCCAGCGCGAGCCCGAGCCCGCCCCGGCGGAGACGCTCCCGCCGGAGACCGCCGAGCGCCGACGGCGTGAACTCGCCCTGCTGGCCTGGCCGGAAGCCGCCGGTACGACGCCCGAGCAGCGCGAGATCCTGGAACTGGCCGTACGCCACCAGCTGGGCCCGGTGGAGGTCGCCGCCGTGCTGTCCATGGAGCCCGCGGCGGCCCGTGAGCTGCTCGCCTCCGCCGCCTGCGAGGTGGAACGCACCCGCGCCGCGCTCGTCGTCGTGGACACCGGCGGCTGCCCGTCCGTCGCCCGGCTCACCGGCGACCATCAGGTGCTGCTCTCCGCCGCGCTCCGGCGCGAGCTGGTCCGGCACGTCGACGACTGCCCGCGCTGCCGCCGCGTCGCCGAGCGCGCCGAGGCGGCGGGCCCTTGGCCGGGGTCGCGCCCCTCCTCCCTCACGGGGCCGGAGCGCGCGGGCTCGACGGCCGCGGACCCGACGGTCTCGGACCCGACGGTCTCGGACGGAGCCGCCGCGCGGTCCGCCCCGCCCGCCGTGCTGCCGCTCATCGTGGCGCCGAGGAAGGCCACGTACGAGGCGATGGACCGGGCACCCCGGGCGCGGGCGGCGGCGCCGCGCTTCGGCCGCAACGGCTTCCCCATGGACCCCAAGGACCGCGCCGCCCGCCGCGACCGGCTGCGGGCGCGGGCCGTGACCACCACCGTCGTGGCGACCGTCGTCGCCGCCCCCGTGCTCGCGCTCTGGGCGGCGTACCGCGGCGCGCCGGAGACGGGGGACGGCCGCGACGGCCCGTCGGTCAGCGCCGGCGCGACCGAGGGCCCGGCCGGGGCGGACGGGAAGCCGCGCAAGTACTACGAGATCGCGGGCACCGCCCAGGACGGCTCGGGCCCCGGCCGCGGCCCCGGCGGGGAGGGCACCGCGCCCGGCGTCTCGGTCGAGGTCATCAGCGACGGTCTGCCCGTACCGCCGGCCCTCCCGGGGCAGCCGGCCCTCGGCAGGCTCTCGGTCGAGGCGCGGCCCCAGGGCGACACGACGATGATCACGCTCAGGGCGTCCGGCGGCGCGCCGGTCTCCTGGACGGCGGGGACCAAGGCCCCCTGGCTCCGGCTGAGCCGCCACTACGGCACGCTCGCGCCCGGCGAATCGTTCACGGTCCAGGTCTTCGTGGACCACCGGCGCGAACCGTCAGGGCCGTGGAGCGCGCGGGTGGCGATCTATCCGGCGGGATCGGTGGTGAAGATCTACGGCTACGGCTCCAGACCGCCGTTCTCCGGTCACGCGGGCCGGCCGGGTCACCCCGCGTACTCCACGCTCCCCGGACATCCGGGACACCCCGCCGATCCAGGCCCCGGCCAGGGCCCCGGCGCGCCGACGCCTACCGGCCCCGGCCCGTCCCAGCCCTCCGGCCCCGGCCCCGGCCCGGGTCAGGGGTCCTCGGATCCGACCGGTCCGACCGGTCCGGCCGCTCCGGCCGATCCGGCCGATCCCGGTACCGGAGCCCCCGTCTCCGGCGATCCGCAGCCGACCGACCCGCCCCCGGACCCGAGCGTCACGCCCTAAGGCGTGTCTTCGAAGTCCCGCCTGCTCGGCCTTCGGACGGACGGCGCCACTTTGAAGACACGCCCTGGACCCGTCCGGCCGATCTGCGCGGGCCGAAGACCGGCCGGACAGGAACTAGGCCCTGTCCGAACGCTGCCGCGCCGGGTCCGCCGGGTGCGGTGCCACCAGCGGAAGCTCGCTCGCCAGGCGCTGCTCGCACAGCTCGGCCAGCCGGTCGTACCCCTCCTTGCCCATCAGCTCGGTCAGCTCGGGCCGGTACGTCTTGTACACCGGTTCGCCCGCGCCGTGCGCCGAGGTCGCCGAGGTGCACCACCAGTGCAGATCGTGGCCGCCCGGCCCCCAGCCGCGCCGGTCGTACTCACCGATGGACACCTGAAGCACGCGCGTGTCGTCGGGCCGCTCGATCCAGTCGTACGTCCGCCGTACCGGCAGCTGCCAGCAGACGTCCGGCTTCGTCTCCAGCGGCTCGCGGCCCTCGCGCAGCGCCAGGATGTGCAGCGAGCACCCGGCGCCGCCCGCGAAGCCGGGGCGGTTCTGGAAGATGCAGGAGCCGTCCCAGCGGCGCGTCTGACGCTCGCCGTCGTCGTCGGTCTGCGTCCAGCCGGTGGTCGTGCCCTCCTTGTGGAACTGCCAGAGGTCCGGGGTGAGGCGCCCCACATGACCGGCGACGCGCTTCTCGTCGTCCTCGTCGGAGAAGTGCGCGCCCAGCGTGCAGCAGCCGTCGTCGGCGCGGCCCGCCTGGATGCCCTGGCAGCCGCTGCCGAAGACGCAGCTCCACCGCGAGGTGAGCCAGGTCAGATCGCAGCGGAAGACCTGCTCGTCGTCGGCGGGATCGGGGAATTCGGCCCAGGCACGGGGAAAGTCCAGCCCCTTCTCGTCCGGGACGTCCCGGACGGTGCTCGTGGCCTCCTCCTGCTGGTGCTGCTTCTTCGGGCTCTTTGCTTTGCCCGGCTTCGCCTTTTTCGTCTTTGGCACAGGTCCAGCGTATGCGCGCGGTCGCAGTAGCGTTCCGTTCATGAGACTCGGAGTCCTCGACGTCGGTTCGAACACGGTTCATCTGCTCGCGGTGGACGCCCACCGCGGCGCCCGTCCGCTGCCCGCGTATTCGTACAAGGCGGAGCTGCGGCTCGCGGAACTCCTCGACGAGGACGGCGCGATCGGTCCCGACGGAGTCGACCGGCTCGTCTCGACGATCACCGACGCGCTCCAGGCCGCCGAGGACAAGGGCTGCGAGGACGTCCTGCCCTTCGCCACCTCCGCCGTGCGCGAGGCCAGCAACGCCGAACAGGTCCTCGGGCGTGTCAAGAGCGAGACCGGCGTCGATCTGGAGGTCCTCACGGGCGAGGAGGAGGCCCGGCTCACCTTTCTCGCCGCCCGCCGGTGGTTCGGCTGGTCGGCCGGGAGACTGCTCGTCCTGGACATCGGCGGCGGCTCGCTGGAGATCGCGTACGGACTCGACGAGGAGCCCGACACCGCCGTGTCCCTGCCCCTGGGCGCGGGCCGGCTGACCGCGGGCTGGCTGCCGGGCGACCCGCCCGACCCCGTCGACGTGAAAGCGCTGCGCCGCCATGTACGGGCGCGGATCGCCCGTACGGTCGGGGAGTTCTCGCGGTTCGGCAGCCCCGACCACGTGGTGGCGACATCCAAGACCTTCCGCCAGCTGGCCCGGATCGCCGGGGCCGCGCGCTCCGCCGACGGGCTGTACGTGCAGCGCGAACTGAGTCGTACGTCACTGGAGGAGTGGGTGCCCAGGCTGTCCGTGATGAGCGCTCTCCAGCGCGCAGCGCTCCCCGGAGTCTCAGACGGCCGGTCGTCGCAGCTGCTGGCGGGAGCGCTGGTGGCGGAGGGGGCGATGGACCTGTTCGGGGTCGAGTCGGTGGAGATCTGCCCCTGGGCACTGCGCGAGGGCATCATCCTGCGGCGGCTCGACCAACTCCCGACCACGTAGAGGGTGCCCGTACCCTGTCTCCGTGGCAGAACCTGTGGTGCGCATCCCGGATGCGAAGGTCGCGCTCTCGACGGCTTCGGTCTATCCGGAGTCCACGGCGACGGCTTTCGAGATCGCCGCACGCCTGGGATACGACGGCGTCGAGGTCATGGTCTGGACCGATCCCGTCAGCCAGGACATCGAGGCGCTGCGCCGACTCTCCGACTATCACGGGGTGCCCGTACTGGCCGTCCACGCGCCCTGTCTGCTCATCACGCAGAGGGTGTGGTCCACCGATCCGTGGGTGAAGCTCCAGCGGGCGCGGGCGGCGGCCGAGAAGCTCGGCGCCTCCACCGTGGTCGTGCATCCGCCGTTCCGCTGGCAGCGGCAGTACGCGCGTGACTTCGTCACCGGAATATGGCGGATGGCGGACGAGACGGACGTACGGTTCGCCGTCGAGAACATGTACCCGTGGCGCTACCGCGACCGGGAGATGCTCGCCTACGCGCCCGACTGGGACGTGACCAAGTACGACTACCGGCATTTCACCGTCGATCTCTCGCACACCGCGACCGCCCGCACCGACGCCCTGGCCATGATCGGCCGGATGGGCGACCGGCTGGGGCATGTCCATCTCGCGGACGGCAACGGGTCGGCCAAGGACGAGCATCTGGTGCCGGGCCGGGGCACGCAGCCGTGTGCCGAGCTGCTGACGGGGCTGGCGGGCAGCGGATTCGACGGGCATGTCGTGATCGAGGTGAACACGCGGCGCGCGATGTCGGCAGCGGAGCGTGAGGCCGATCTGGCGGAGGCGCTGGCGTTCGCCCGGCTGCATCTGGCCTCGTCGTCCCCCTCGTCCGCATCGCCCTCGTCGACATCACCCGCGTCCGCGTCCGCGCCGTCCTCGTCCTCGGCGAAGGCGAAGCGGCCGGGGCCGTCCTCGGCGCGGTCGCCCCGTACCGGCTCCCCGGGGATGCGCCCGTCATGAACGGCACGGCTCCGCGCCGCCGCGGCCGCCCCGCCCGCCAGGAGGCCGGCACCGGCCCCAGCGCCCGGCAGAAGATCCTCGACGCGGCCCGTGCGGAGTTCGCCGAGCGCGGCTACGACAAGACCTCCATCCGGGGCATCGCCAAGGCGGCGGGCGTCGATCCGGCGCTCGTCCACCACTACTTCGGTACGAAGGACGAGGTCTTCGCGGCGGCCATCGAGGTCTCCTTCGAACCGGCCCTGATGCTGCCCGCGCTGCTGGCCGGGGGACCCGACGGCATCGGGGAGCGGCTCGCCCGCTTCTTCATCGGCGTCTGGGAGAACCCGGTGACCCGGGCCCCGCTGCTGGCGGTCATCCGCTCCGCGCTGACGCACGAGGCCGCGGCGAAGGTGCTGCGTACGTTCGTCCTGCGGCGGCTGCTGGAGCGGGTCGCGGAGGAGCTCGACGTACCGGATCCGACGTTCCGTGCCGAGCTGGCCGCGTCGCACATGATCGGGATCGCCCTCCTCCGCTATGTGATCCGGGCGGAACCGCTGGCGTCGGTGGACACCGAGGAGATCATCACGATGGTGGCCCCCACGATTCAGCGCTATCTGACCGAAGCCTGATCCCTGCCGGGCCGAGCCCCGACCGATAGCTGAACAGTCGTTCCGCATCCCGGACACGCTGTCCAGATCTTGGATCCGGGGCGTACGCTCGAAGAAGTCATTTCTGCCGAAGGATCTGCTGAAGGAGCGAGCGACGATGCCCGAGCTGAGGTCCCGCACTGTCACCCACGGCCGCAATATGGCGGGCGCACGTGCTCTTATGCGCGCATCGGGCGTAGCGAGCGAGGACATCGGCAAGCCGATCGTCGCGGTGGCCAACTCCTTCACCGAGTTCGTGCCCGGCCACACCCACCTCGCGCCGGTCGGCCGGATCGTCTCCGAGGCGATCAAGGCGGCGGGCGCGGTGCCGCGCGAGTTCAACACCATCGCCGTCGACGACGGCATCGCGATGGGCCACGGCGGAATGCTCTACTCCCTGCCGTCCCGCGATCTGATCGCCGACTCCGTCGAGTACATGGTCGAGGCGCACTGCGCGGACGCGCTGATCTGCATCTCCAACTGCGACAAGATCACCCCCGGCATGCTGATGGCCGCGATGCGCCTCAACATCCCCACGGTCTTCGTCTCCGGCGGCCCCATGGAGGCCGGCAAGGCGACCCTGGTGGACGGTACGGTCCGCAAGCTGGACCTGATCAACGCGATCTCGGACGCGGTCAACGAGAACGTCTCGGACGAGGACATCCTCCGTATCGAGGAGAACGCCTGCCCGACCTGCGGTTCCTGTTCCGGCATGTTCACCGCCAACTCGATGAACTGCCTGACCGAGGCCATCGGCCTCTCGCTGCCCGGCAACGGCTC
The DNA here is from genome assembly GCF_055639435.1 of Streptomyces sp. NPDC039430. NCBI lineage: Bacteria > Bacillati > Actinomycetota > Actinomycetes > Kitasatosporales > Streptomycetaceae > Streptomyces > Streptomyces sp. NPDC039430. The sequence continues at coordinate 509,439 of NZ_JBVKAK010000005.1, forward strand.
GGTGCTGGCCACGCACACGGCGCGCAAGGCGCTGTACGAGAACGCGGGCCGCACGGTCGTCGAGATCACCAAGCGCCACTACGAGCAGGGCGACGAGACGGTCCTGCCGCGCGCCATCGCCACCCGCGCGGCCTTCGACAACGCCATGGCCCTCGACATCGCCATGGGCGGCTCCACGAACACCATCCTCCATCTGCTCGCCGCCGCCCAGGAGGCCGAGCTCGACTACGACCTCGCCGACATCGACGCGGTCTCGCGCCGGGTGCCCTGCCTGGCCAAGGTCGCGCCCAATGTGGCCCCCGGCGGCACGTACTACATGGAGGACATCCACCGGGCCGGCGGCATCCCCGCCATCCTGGGCGAGCTGTACCGCGGCGGTCTGCTCAACGAGGACGTGCACACCGTCCACTCGCCGAGCATCAAGGACTGGCTGGAGACCTGGGACGTCCGCGGCGGCTCGCCGTCCGACGAGGCGGTCGAGCTGTGGCACGCGGCCCCCGGCTGCGTCCGCTCCGCCGAGGCGTTCTCCCAGTCCGAGCGCTGGGACACGCTCGACACCGACGCCGCGGGCGGCTGCGTCCGGGACATGGCGCACGCGTACTCGAAGGACGGCGGCCTGGCGGTGCTGAAGGGCAACCTCGCCGTCGACGGCTGTGTGGTGAAGACGGCCGGCGTCGACGAGTCGATCTGGACGTTCGAGGGCCCCGCCGTCGTCTGCGAGTCGCAGGAGGACGCGGTGGAGAAGATCCTCCGCAAGGAGATCGCCGAGGGCGACGTCATCGTCATCCGCTACGAGGGCCCGCGCGGTGGCCCCGGTATGCAGGAGATGCTCTACCCGACCTCGTATCTGAAGGGCCGTGGTCTGGGCAAGTCCTGCGCGCTGATCACGGACGGCCGCTTCTCCGGCGGTACGTCGGGCCTCTCGATCGGCCACGCCTCCCCCGAGGCGGCCTCGGGCGGCACGATCGCGCTGGTCCACGACGGCGACCGGATCCGGATCGACATCCCGAACCGTACGATCGAGCTGCTCGTCGCCGACGACGAACTGGCGAGCCGCCGCGAGGCGCTGAACGGTGTGTACGCCCCCGCTTCCCGTGAGCGCAAGGTCTCGGTGGCGCTGCGCGCGTACGCGGCGATGGCGACGAGCGCGGACAAGGGCGCGGTGCGGGACGTCACGCGCCTGGGCTGACCGCCTCCGTACGCATGTACCCGGGCCGTGCGCCCCGGATCCCGCCGGCGGGATCCGGGGCGCACGGCTTTTCCGTGAGCGGGCCAGGGCCTACCAGCGGTCCGGCCGCCGGCTGTCGACCGCGAAGACGGACCCGTCGGGCGCGGTGGCGAAGACCGCGCCGGGCCCGGTGACGGGCGCGGGCAGGGTGGGCACGAGCGTGCGCGGCCCGTCGTCCATCCGCGGCTTCGTCTGCCCGAGCAGGACGCCGCGTTCGGCGTCCACGGCGAGCAGCCGGCCGTCGCCCGCGCTCAGATAGACGCGGTCACCGGCGACGGTGGGCCGTGACGCCCGGGTGACCGATGTCTCCAGCCGCCAGCGCACACCGGCGCTCCCGCTCCCGCTGCCGCCCGCCGACCCGGCCGCGCCGGATCCGGTGGTGTCGACGGCGAGCAGCGAACCGGTGTACCCCATGACGTACACCGTGTCGCCCGCCACGGTGGCCTGCGCCTGGTCGACCGGCGTGGGCAGCGGGACGCGCCGTACGGTAGGGCTCGACGCGTCGAGCCGTACGACCTCGTTCGTATAGCCGTCGGCGTCCTCGGAGAGCAGGAACAGCGCGTCGCCCGACGCGCCCGCCGGGGTCAGGCTGCCCGTCAGCCTCTTCGTCCAGCGCACGGCGCCGTCGGCCGGATCGACGGAACTCACCTCGGTGGCCCGGCCGTCGGACGACGGCGTGGCGGCGAACAGCGGACCGCCCTCGGCGGCGGAACCGCCCGCCGCCGTCCAGACCGTGCCGGTCCCACCGCGCTGTCGGCTCCAGCGCTCGTCCCCGGTCGCGCTGTCGAGGGACCGTACCCGTCCGTCGTAGGCCACGAGCAGCACCGTGTCACCGACGTGACGGACAGACGCGTACGAGGAGATCGGGACGGACCAGCGCGTGGCGCCGGAGTCCGGATCGAGCGCCTCCAGCCGGGCCCCGCCGGAGCCGGTCACCTGCAGCAGCCCGCCCGAGAGAACCGGCGCCGCGCCGACATCGGCCTCCGCACCCGCCTTGCCGCCCTTGACGGACCAGTCGAGCCGGCCGTCCGAGGGATCGAGCCGGGCCGCCTTGATGCCGGGAGCCGTGCAGTAGACGGCCGCGTCCGCCGCCGAGCAGACGGGTATGCGGCTCTCGCCGCCGCCGGTGCCGGGCAGTTCGACGTGCCAGGGCTGGAACGTGCCGCCGGGTCTGACCGCGGCCGGCCGTGCGGGGGCGGCGGTGTCGTCCTCCAGCGCGGTGCGGACACCGACGAAACCGGCCGCCGCGACGGCGGCCAGCACGACACCGATCGCCGCCCACCGGACGGTCCGCGCACGGCTCGTACCCCCCGCGCTGTTCGTACTCCCCGCGCTCTCCGACTCGTTCGCGCCCTCCGTGCTTTCCGGGCTCTCGTTGTTCTCCGTGCTGTCCGCGCCGTCCAAGGGCCTGATCCGGAGCTGCCGCGTCCGGGACCGGGCGGGGCGGGCATGGGTGGCGGGATCCGGATCCGCGTTCTCGGCGGGGGCGGGACCGCGCTGCGCCGGTACGAGCGGACTCGCCCCCGGCGACGACCGCCGCGCGCGGTGGAGCGCGCCCGCACCGGGGGCCGACGAGGGGCGCAGCGCGGCCATCATCTCGTCCGGCGTCGGCCGGTCGGCGGGCTCCTTGGCCAGACACCGGGTGATCAGCGGCAGCAGCGACTCCGGGACCCCCGCCAAGTCCGGCTCGTTGTGCACGACTTGGTACGCGACGATGTACGGGCTGTCGGAGTCGAACGGCCCGCGCCCGGTCGCCGCGTGGACCAGCACCGCGCCCATGGCGAACACATCGGCGGCGGGGCCGACTTCACGCGGCCGCTGGAACTGCTCAGGCGCCATGAACGGTGGTGTGCCGATCAGCTTGCCCGTCTCGGTCCGCAGATCACTGTCCGCCGGGCGGGAGATACCGAAGTCGATGACTTTGGGGCCGTCCGGCGCCAACAGGACATTGCTCGGCTTGAGATCGCGGTGCACCACACCGGCCCGGTGGATGTCCCGCAGCCCCTCGGCCAGTCCCGCGGCGAGCCTGGTCAGTTCCTCGGCGTCCAGCGGGCCGTTCCGCTTCACCCGCTCGGAGAGGGTCGGGCCATCGATGAACAGGGTGGCCATCCAGGGCCGTCCGGCCTCCGGGTCGGCGTCCACGACGGGCGCGGTGAAGGCGCCGCTCACCCGGCGGGCGGCGGCGACCTCTTGCCGGAACCGGGCCCTGAACTCGGGATCCGACGCATGGTTGGTATGGATGACTTTGACGGCGAGACGCAGTCCGGAAGCGGAGGTGGCCAGATGCACCACACCCATCCCGCCTGCTCCCAGGGCTGATTCGAGCAGGTAGCGACCGGCGTATTCCGGACGCTCCGCTTCCGGGGCCGACCCGGTGTTGCGCAGTGGTGGCATCGCCCACCCCCGTGTATTCGTGCGCAAGCGCGACGCACGGAGCCTAGTCGATGATGCGTGCTATCCAGCCATGGGTTGCTAGCCTGCGCGGCGCAGAGTACGCACCTTCAGTGGGGGAGGACCGAATGTCAGTCGAAGAGGTTGAGAGCGGCGTGGGGAATGCCGTGGGGGATGTCGTGGAGGGTGCCGGGGAGGCACCGGCGGGGACGCTCGCCGAGAGCGCGGTCGCCATGGCCGGGCCCGTGGAAACGCTGGCGGCCAAGCGGTACGCGGTCCACCCGGACTACCGCGTGAACGTGCGCAGCGGCCCCGGCACGAACTACCAGCTCGTCAAGGTGCTCCCGTACGGCGCGAGCGTCCCGATCAACTGCCAGAAGCCGGGGGAGTGGGTCACCGGCCCGTACGGGACGACGAACCTCTGGGACAACATCGCCAACGGACAGTTCGTCTCGGACGCGTATGTCTACACGGGCAGCAGCGGCTATGTCGCGGAGCGCTGCGCCTGATCGGGCTGATGCTGATGGGGCTGATGCTGATGGGGGTGATGAGGGCTGCTGGGGGTGGCCGGGCTGACCGGGCGCCGCGACGCGTGCCGGGGATAATCGCCGCGTGAGCGAGCACCCCGTACCTCCCGTCCACCCCGACCAGCCTGAGCGGTCCGAGCGGTCCGAGCGGTCCCGGTCGCGCGCGCCCCGCGGCGACGGCGGACCCGAGCCCGAGGCCATCCGCTTCTTCGGTACGACCTGGGTCGGCCACGACGGCGGCTACGCACTGCGCCGCGTCGTGGTCGCCGCGGGCTCCCTCGTCACCACCGTCGCCGCCTGCTTCGTGCTGCGCTTCGCGTACGAGGGACTGGAGATCGCGGACGTGGGCGCGTTCGTCGGGGTGCTCGTCATCGCGGTCTTCTCGGTGTGCGGCGCCATCGCGTTCCGCAGGACCTGGGACGGTTTCCAGCGCCGCCCGGCCGGCCCGGCCCGCGAGGAATCCCTGCGCAGCGTCAAGACGATCGGCTTCATCGGCGCGCTGCTCGCGTACTTCCTGCGGTCTCTCGCCGAGGCCCCGGGCGAGGGGCTGCGCCGCGGGGAGTACGAGACGGCCGTCGCCCAGTACGAGCGCCGCCGCGGCGCCCGCGCCGGAAACCCCGCCGCCCGCGCCGGAAACCCCGCCGCCCGCGCCGGAGGCAAGGGCGGGAAGCCCAAGCGCGGGTAGACACCCACGACTCAGGTCGCGCCCCGCCGCCGCGCCAGGATGGGCGCATGACCGAACGCGCTCTCTCCTTCGACGCCGTGGCCGACCAGTACGACGAGGCCCGCCCCGGCTATCCGCCCGCCCTCCTCGACGCCGTCGAGGAACTCACCGGCCGCCCGCTCAGGGGCTCCCGCGTCGTCGACGTGGGCGCCGGCACCGGTATCGCCACCCGCCTGCTGCGCGCACGCGGCTCCCTCGTCACCGCCGTCGAGCCCGGACCGCTGATGGCGGCCAGGCTGCGCCGCGCCGCCCCCGGCATTCCGCTCGTCCGGGGTCTCGGTGACGCCCTGCCCCTGGCGGACGGCAGCGCCGACCTCATCACGTACGCCCAGTCCTGGCACTGGACCGACCCGGCCCGCTCCGTGCCCGAGGCCCTGCGGGTCCTGCGGCCCGGCGGCGCGCTCGCCCTCTGGTGGAACATCTCGGACGGCGATGTGCCCTGGATCGCGGCGCAGGACGAACGGGTCCGCCGCTGGGCCGGCGACGTACACCACGGCGCCCACAGCTCCAGCGGCCGGGCGGGGAATCTGCCGGCCGCGATGGACCGGGTGGAGCGGCGCGTCCCGTGGACCCGCCGCGTCACCCTCGACACCCACCTCGCCAATCTCGGCAGCCATTCCGTCTTCCGTACGCGCGGTGAACAGGCCGCAGCCGACTTCTTCGCGGACGAGCGGGCGGAACTGCTCGCCCTCTTCCCGGACGGGACCGTCGAGGAGGCATATGCCGTCGAACTGACGGTCATCGTCCGCGCTTGACGGGCGCAGCGGCCGCACCCATTATTCATCGCATGATGAATTTTACTGAGGGCGCCATCCGCGCCCGCGGTCTCACCGTCCGACGGGGCGACCGCACCGTCCTGCGCGGCCTCGACTTCGCCGTGGCGCCGGGCCGGATCACCGGCCTGCTCGGCCCGTCCGGCTGCGGCAAGTCGACCCTGATGCGCGCCGTCGTCGGCACCCAGGCCAAGGTCACCGGCGCCCTGGAGGTCCTCGGCCTGCCCGCGGGCGACGGCGCGCTGCGCGCGAGGATCGGCTATGTCACCCAGGCCCCGTCCGTCTACGACGATCTGACGGTGCGTCAGAATCTCGACTACTTCGCCGCCGTGCTCGACCCGGGACGGGCCCGCCGCGCCGCCCGCCGCGAAGCGGTCACCCGGGCCATCGGCGACGTCGACCTCGCCTCCCACGCCGACTCACTCGCCGGCAGGCTCTCCGGCGGCCAGCGCAGCCGGGTCTCCCTCGCCGTCGCCCTGCTCGGCACGCCCGAACTGCTCGTCCTCGACGAACCGACCGTCGGCCTCGACCCCGTACTCCGCCGCGACCTGTGGGAACTCTTCCACCGCATCGCCGCGGAACGCGCCGCGACGATCCTCGTCTCCTCCCATGTGATGGACGAGGCCGAACGCTGCCACCGCCTCCTCCTCATGCGCGACGGCGAGATCCTCGCCGACGACACCCCCGACGCCCTGCGCGCCCGTACCCGCACGGAGACCGTCGAAGCGGCCTTCCTCCACCTGGTCGACGAGGCCAACGCACTCCAGGAGAGCGCCCGATGAGCACCGCGACCCCCGGTACGACGACGGCCCCCGGCACGACAGCGACCCCCCGCACCGCCCCGGCCCCGATCTCCGCCGCCCGCACCCTCGCCACCGCCGCCCGAGTGCTGCGCCAGCTGCGCCACGACCCGCGCTCGATCGCGCTGATGATCCTCGTCCCGTGCGTGATGCTCTTCCTGCTCCGCTACGTCTTCGACGGCAGCCCCCGCACCTTCGACGCCATCGGCGCCTCACTGCTCGGCATCTTCCCGCTGATCACCATGTTCCTGGTGACCTCGATCGCCACCCTGCGCGAACGCACCTCGGGCACCCTGGAACGCCTGCTCGCCATGCCCCTCGGCAAGGCCGACCTGATCGCCGGGTACGCCCTGGCCTTCGGCCTGCTCGCCCTCGTCCAGTCCGTCCTCGCCACCGGCCTCGCGGTCTGGGCCCTCGGCCTGGAAGTGGTGGGATCCGCCTGGCTGCTCCTCCTGGTCGCGCTCCTCGACGCCCTGCTCGGCACGGCACTCGGCCTCTTCGTCTCCGCGTTCGCCGCGTCCGAGTTCCAGGCGGTGCAGTTCATGCCCGCGGTGATCTTTCCGCAACTCCTCCTCTGCGGCCTCTTCGCCCCGCGCCCGACCATGCAGCCCGTCCTGGAGGCGATCTCCAACGTCCTGCCGATGTCCTACGCCGTCGACGGTATGAACGAGGTCCTGCGCCATACGGACGTCACCGGCGACTTCGTCAGGGACGCCGTGATCGTCGCGGGCTGCGCGGCGCTCGTACTCGCCCTGGGCGCGGCGACCCTCCGCCGCCGGACGGCCTAGACGTACCGCTTCCCCCGGACGTACAGCTCGCTCCGTACGTACGGGTTCCCCCGTCCGTACCGCTCCTCGGACACCTCCCGCGCGCGGCCCGGCCCCGGTGCGAGGATGGTCGGGAAGGACAGCACGCAAGGAAAAACAGCACACATCCCACCGGCGAGGTGACCCCGCAATGCCCCAGACAGTCGCAGTCCTCGGTACCGGAAAGATCGGCGAGGCCCTGCTCAGCGGCATGATCCGGGCCGGCTGGCGGGCCGCCGACCTGCTGGTCACCACCCGCCGTGCCGACCGGGCCGAGGAACTCCGTGACCGGTACGGCGTCGAGACCGTCACCAACGCGGACGCCGCCAAGCGCGCGGACATCCTCATCCTCGCCGTCAAACCGCAGGACATGGGCAAGCTGCTCGACGAACTCGCCCCCCATGTCACCGCCGACCGCCTGATCATCAGCGCCGCCGCCGGAATCACCACCGCCTTCATCGAAGAACGCCTGGCCTCCGGCACCCCGGTCGTACGCGTCATGCCCAACACCCCCGTGCTGGTGGACGAGGGCATGTCCGTCATCTCGGCCGGCAGCCATGCCCTCGCCGTCCATCTCGCCCACGCCGAGGAGATCTTCGGCGGCGTCGGCAAGACCCTCCGCGTCCCCGAGTCCCAGCAGGACGCGGCCACCGCCCTCTCCGGCTCGGGCCCGGCGTACTTCTACTTCCTGGTCGAGGCGATGACCGACGCCGGCATCCTCCTCGGCGTGCCCCGCGCCCAGGCCCATGAACTGATCGTGCAGGCCGCCATCGGCGCCGCCGTCATGCTCCGTGACAGCGGCGAACACCCCGTGAAGCTCCGGGAGGCCGTGACCTCCCCGGCCGGCACCACCATCAGCGCCATCCGGGAGCTGGAGAACCACGGTGTACGGGCGGCCCTGATCGCCGCGATCGAGGCCGCCCGCGACCGCAGCCGCGCCCTGGCCACCGGTAACGGCTGACACCCGGACGGACGCGGCTGCCCGCCGGACCACGGCCCGGCGGAAGACCCCGGCTGAGCCGACGGTCCGGGCTCAGCGAACGGTTCCGGCTCGGCCGACGGTCCCGGATCGGCGGGCGATCCCGGCTCAGCCGGCGGGCAGCAGACCGATGGCCCGATAGGCCGCGTCCACCACCGGACGGGCCATTCCCCTGGCCCGCTCCGCTCCCTCCTTCAGTACCAAGTCGACATAACCGGGATCCGCGGCCAGCGCCGCGTGCCGCTCCCGCAGCGGCCGCAGCATCTCGACCACCGCTTCCGCCGTGTCCTTCTTGAGCGCGCCGTACGAGTCGTACGCACCGGCCAGCTCGTCGGGGCTGCCGGTGCCGCAGGCCGCGAGGATCTCCAGCAGATTGGCCACGCCCGGTTTGGCCTCCGGGTCGTACTCGACCTCCCGCCCGCTGTCGGTGACGGCCCGCATGATCTTCTTCCGCGCCACATCCGCGTCGTCCAGGAGATAGACGATCCCCGCGCCGGACTCGTGCGACTTGCCCATCTTCGACGTCGGATCCTGGAGATCCATGACCCGCGCGGCCACCGGCGGCCGGGTGGCCTTCGGCACGGCGAACGTATGCCCGTACCGCTGGTTGAACCGCACGGCGAGATCCCGGGTCAGCTCCACGTGCTGCGTCTGGTCATCACCGACCGGCACCTCATCCGTGCGGTAGGCCAGGATGTCCGCGGCCATCAGCACGGGATACGACAGCAACGAGAACCGCACACTCTCCCCGGACGCCAGCGCCCGAGCGCTCTTCTCCTTGTACTGGATCATGCGCCGCAGCTCACCGTCGGTGGCCGTGCACTCCAGCAGATACGACAGCCGCGCGTGCTCGTCCACATGACTCTGTACGAAGACGGTGCACAGAGCGGGATCCAGCCCGGCCGCCAGCAGGAGCGTGGCGGCCTGCCGGCTGAGTCTGCGCACGCGGGCGGGATCGTGTTCGACGGTCAGAGCGTGCAGATCCACCACGCTGAACAGTGCGTCGGCCCGGTGCTGATCGACCTCGACCCACCTGCGTACGGCCCCGAGGTAGTTGCCGAGTGTCAGATGCCCCGTCGGCTTGACCCCGCTGAAGATCCGCGTCATCTCTCTCTTCACCCTCCGGATCGGAGCCGCCGCCCTCAGCGGCCGGCGACTCCGGGGGGAGAAACGCGAACGGCCGCCGGGGCGGCGGCCGTTGAGTGCACACGTGTGTGGGCGGCCGCCGTCAGGCGGCCCACCACAGAAGGTTGCACGTGTGCGTGGTCATGGCCCCCAGAGTAGCGGCCGACCCCTCAAGTTGACATGCCAAACACAGATCCGTAATGTTCTCCGGGCTGTCCGACGTGAGCACCGGTCCAGGCCGGTCCCCGGACAGTCATTCAGCAGGACCCACTACAAGCGAGCGACCACAGATGTCGCATTGTTTTGCGTGAGCTTTTGCGAATGAGGAATCCGCGTTCGAAGGGACGCGGCCCCGATTAGCGTCGGAGCAGCAGATTCCGCTAAAGTCTCACTCGTCGGAACGGCCCAACGGCCGGGAAGACAGCCCACTCTGACTGGGAATCAGGCCCGAAAGGATCTGATAGAGTCGGAATCGCTGGAAAGGGAAACGCGAAAGCGGAAAACTGGAAGGCGGCCCCGCTCCGACGGGGAATCGGACAGGAAAGAGTCTGATAGAGTCGGAAACGCAAGACCGAAGGGAAAAGCCCGGAGGAAAGCCCGAGAGGGTGAGTACAAAGGAAGCGTCCGTTCCTTGAGAACTCAACAGCGTGCCAAAAGTCAACGCCAGATATGTTGATACCCCGACCTGCCGGATGACCGGTGGGTTGAGGTTCCTTTGTAGTAAACACAGCGAGGACGCTGTGAATCATCGGTCTTATTCCGGCTGATGGTTCCGCTCTCGTGGTGTCAGCCGGATTACCGGCATACATTCACGGAGAGTTTGATCCTGGCTCAGGACGAACGCTGGCGGCGTGCTTAACACATG
>NZ_JBVKAK010000006.1:0-194462 GCF_055639435.1 Streptomyces sp. NPDC039430
ACCCCGCCGCCCTGCGGACGCACCCGCGCCGACGGCAGCAACGGCTTCGCCAGCTCCCACAGCCCGTCCGGAAGGATCCATCCCCACTGTCCACTCCCCATGCCCAACGCAACTGCCAACTGACCATGTAGGACACGGTCTAAGCCAGAGCGGACGCAGGACTGGCGACGGGGCTGGCTGCCGAAGGTGGCGCTGTCACAGGCCTCTGAGCAGTTCGCAGTGCCAGCAGTACGCAGTTGATCACCGAAGGGAGGAGCCAGGCGCCATCAGGATCGCCCGGGCGGAGGTCTTGAGCCCGGGTACCGCAGGACATCGATAGTGAGGTGGTCTCCGGTCAAGCAACCGCGATCCCCGCACCCCCGGCAGCGTTCCCGTCGGGTCAGCGGAAACAGAACGCCGGCGCAGTACCAGGGCCGGCAGATGGTGTAGCAGTTCCTTCGGGGCCCTGGTGTCGTACGACACCAGGGCCCCTCAAGCATGTTCCACAGAGAGGTGCAATGACAGCAGACGACACCTTCGGCCGTCTCGACGACGACGACTACCCCGCCTACACCATGGGCCGGGCCGCCGAGATGCTCGGCACCACCCAGGGCTTCCTCCGCGCCATCGGCGAGGCCCGCCTCATCACCCCGCTCCGCTCCGCGGGCGGCCACCGCCGCTACTCCCGCTACCAACTGCGCATCGCCGCCCGGGCCCGGGAGCTCGTCGACCACGGGACCCCGATCGAGGCCGCCTGCCGCATCGTCATCCTCGAAGACCAGCTCGAAGAAGCCCAGCGCATCAACGCCGAGTACCGCCGCACCGCCGAGTCATCCGCTCCGTCGGCCTCAGCCTGAGACGGCGGAGACCTGCAACTACCCAAGTGGCTTCGCGGCTGGCGACCGCACACACTGCCCGAGACGCTTCGGCGTCCCGGGCAACGTCGTCTTCATCATGGCTCCGGCCCCGCCCGTAGCCCGGCTGTTACGCCGGGGCTGCGGCGACCTCTCCCCGCGGGGTGCGCGGGCCGTGCACCGTCGTCCAACCCTGCCTGGCGCTGGAAGGGCACGGACCTTTACGCGGCCGGGGTGAGTTCGGCGCGGCCGAACAGCAGCGCGTAGCCGGCGGGGAGCTGGTACAGGATGCGGGTGATGAGGTCGGTGCCGGCGTGGGCGGCGACGGCCGCGAAGACGGAGCCCGTGTCCCACCGGGTCGTGGCCAGGGAGGCGCCGGAGCGGGCGGCGAGGTCCTTGACGAAGGCCCATCCAGTCAGCGGCTGTGTGTCGGGGATCTGCGCGGTCAGGACACGTGCGGCCTCCAGGGGCAGGCAGGCGGCCAGATCGACGCGTTCGTCGCCGGTGAGCCGCCGTCCCAGGCCCGAGAGGACCAGACGGACGGCTTCGTCGGCTCGCTCACGGGTGGGGTAGGCGCCTTCGTAGCGGACCTTCTCCAGCATCTGCTCGTACGCCGTCGAGTACGAGTGCTGGTGCTCAAGCGGTGCGCGTACGTCGGTGATCACTGCTGTGCATGCCTTTCATGGGAGCCAGGGTGCCGGTGTGCGGCACCGAGGTAGGGGTCAGGTGGGCTGGGGGCGGCCGAAGAGGAGGTCGTAGCCGGCGGGGAGCTGGAGCAGGATCTCCCCCAGCAGGTCATCGCCGGCCGTGTCGGCGACCGTGGACAGCACGGCGCTGACGTCCCAGGTCGCGGTCTGCTCGGTGGCGCCCTCGATCCAGGCCGCGGTCGCCCGGATGAACCGCTCAGGGGGCAGCGGTCCGGCGCTCTGCAGCGGGTTGAGCAGGATCAGGGCGAAGCCCTCCGGCAGGCGTGCCGCGAGCCGGGCGCGGACCTCGCCGATCAGATGCGCGCCGAGCAGGGCGAGCACCACACGGGCCGCGCGCTCGGCTTCCTCCACAGTGCCGTACTCGCCGCGTTCCTTGACATGGTCGAGGAACGCTTCGCGTCGCAGAGTCATCTCGGCCGCCACCCCTTCTTGTTCTTCGGACTGCCCACGGGGTGCGGAGGGCGGGTGAGGGGGAGATCAGATCCCCGCCCTCCGCACCTGTCCGTCCGGTGTCAGCCGGAGATCTCCTTGTGGCCGGTTGCGACGCCGATGGAGATCTTGCGGGGCTTGGCACGCTCGGCGATCGGGATCCGAAGGGTCAGCACGCCCGCGTCGTAGTCGGCCTTGATGTGCTCGGTGTCGAGGGTGTCGGCCAGCACGATCTGGCGGGAGAAGACGCCCAGCGGCCGCTCGGACAGCTCCATCTGCACGTTGTCGGCCTTCGCCACCGGCCTGCGCTCGGCCTTGACCGTCAGCATGTTCCGCTCGACGTCGATGTCGATCGCGTCCGCGGTGACGCCGGGAAGGTCGAAGGCCACCACGTACTCGTCGCCCTCGCGGTAGGCGTCCATCGGCATCGCCGACGGTTTCGACCAGGTGCCCGGGCCCATCAACTGCTGCGTCAGCCGGTCCAGCTCACGGAAGGGGTCAGTGCGCATCAACATCGTGAAAACACCTCCAGCAGGTTCAGGCAGTTACTGCCAATGCGCTTCACTGACACCGTTGTAACATGTCATCCAATGGATGACAAACATGATGTCGTCTACCTGATGACAACCTGAGGGAGGTGTCCGTGACCGCAGCAGACCAGCCGTCCTTGCCCAGCACCGACGCCCACAGCCCGGTGTCGTTCGTTGCCGCCGCGGCGGCCCTTGACGCCATTGACGACGCCCTGCGTGCAGCCCAGCACGAGACCCCGACCGCCCCCGCCCCCGGTCCGGAACAGGCCCTGGCCTCCTTGTCGCTGCTGCGGCAGGTACGCGAGCAGCTCGCCGGATGGGAGACCGGCCTGATCGAAACGGCCCGCGACGCGGGCGCCAGCTGGGCCGACCTCGCCCACCCCCTCGGCGTCGCCAGCCGCCAGGCCGCCGAACGCCGCTACTTGCGCGGCCGCCCCGGCCCCGCCGGGACCACCGGCGAACAGCGCGTCCAGGCCACCCGACAGGCCCGCGCCGCCGACCGCACCACCGCCGCCTGGGCCCGCCACAACGCGGCCGACCTGCGCCGCCTCGCCGGCCAGATCACCGCCCTCACCGACCTGCCCCCCGCCGCCCGCCGCCCGCTCACCGAGCTCCACGCGGCCCTCGCCCACGACGACCCCGCCGACCTCATCGCCCCTCTGACCGCCGCCCGCCCCCACCTGGCCGCCGCCCACCCCGACCTCGCCGCCCGGCTCGACACCCTCGCACCCGCCTGACCCCCGCCCGGCGCACCGCAACAGCGGCCCGGTCAGCCTCCGCCCCCGGGCGAACGAGCGGAGACCTGGAACCGACGCGGCCGGCCTGCGGGCCACCTGGCCTGCTCCCTCACCGAGCAGGGCCTGCTGGACGGCAGGGCCGAGGGCGTCGAGACGCCGATCGGCGAGGGGCGGACGCAGGTGGTGGTCAAGGTGCCCCGCCGGTTCGTGCCAGGCTGCCGACCGGCCCCGGCCTTTCAGGCGGCCTGGCCGAAGCCGGCCACGGCCGGGGCCTGCTCGTGCAGCGGGGTGAAGTCCACGTCCAGCTTCGGGTCGTACGCCTCCGGCTGGAGACCGAGCTCGTGCGTGCTGTACTCGCCGAACCGGTTGATGTGCATCGGCTTCTCCTGCCTCTACGGGGTCGTTGCCGGCGATGACGCCGCGGTTGCCGAACCCGACCCACTGGAAGAACCGGTTGAACGACTCGACCTTGTTCGTCGCCGCGGTCACCCGCCTGCGCAGCGGGGCGTCGGTGAGGTAGCGCGGCAGCCGCACGGTGCGAATGACGCGGCCGGCCTCGCGGAAGGCGGTGTAGGTGGCGTTCTTCCGCGATCCGGACCGCAGTCGCTTGAGCAGCGTGGAGGAGGAGATCGCCCCCTCCCGCACCGAGACGGCCACCCGCAGCAGGTGCCGGAAACCGCGACTCGATCAGGTACCTGTCGATGACGTTCTTGCCCGGCTCGCCGAACAGGGCGTCGATGTGGACGTACTCGCTGGTCTTGCTGGATCGGTAGAACGTGGAGTCCTTCCAGTTCCGGATGCGGGGCATCAGGTCGAAGCTCAGCAGGTGGGCGAGCGCGAACACCGGGAAGGACTGGCCCTGGGTGTCGGCGTGCACCGTGGTCGGCTTGACCTCGGAGGTGTTCTTCAGCAGGCCCTCGATGATGTACACCGCCTCCCACACCCCGCACGGAATGAAGTGCGTGAACAGCGCGATGTAGGTGTCGGAGATGTGGTGGTAGGCGATGCCGCCCGGCTTGCCGTACCGCACGGAGGTCTCGGCGAGTAGGTTGTCGAGATAGGTGTCCATGTGGGTGCCGTCGGCGGCCACCGCGGTGCCGTCTCCCCGCGCCTGGGAGATGTCGGGCTGGGCGTGCGCGTTGACCAGGTCGGCGACGGCCTCGTTCAGCAGCACGATGGAGAAGTGCCGGTTCGCCGTGTACAACAGCTCGTGCCCGCTCACACCGGGGATGTGCCGGGCGGCCTTCGTACGGGCCCATGTTCGTGCCCTTCACGAACGTCGTGATCACGTAGCGGCCGAACGGGTCGGCTAGCTTGGGCACGTTGCCGGAGGCGGGGCCGAACCGGCGCCACCACTCCACCCAGTACGCCGTGCGGGCGAGGATTCCCATCAGCGACCGCTCGGGCGTCCGAGCCTTGATCTCCTCCTCAAGCCGCTTCGCAGATGGCCGCTGGCCCTCCGAGCGGTGCGGCTTGAGCGAGGGGATGCCGGTCTCCGGGTCGATGACCAGGCCCTCGTTGTCTGGGTAGCCGACGTCCGCCGCCGCGGCGGCGTCCCGCAGTTTGTCCTCCAGCTGCCTGCGGAAGAAGCCGGCGTCGAATTCGGCCGTCTCGCCCTCCTCGGCGAGGCCGACCTCCACCAGGTAGGCGCCCAGCTTTTCCCGCGCGGTCTGCCACGCGAGCAGTTGCTTGGACCAGTCGGCGTACTCCTCCGAGCCGACCACCGCGACATCGCCGGTGCGCGGCTCCTCCGCCAGGGCGGTGAAGACCATCGCCTCGACGTGTTTGCGGACGAACTGCCCGGGCCGGGTCTTGTCGAGGACGGCCTTGCGCCAGTTCTGGGCGGCGAAGGAGATGTCCACCTCCCTGCCCGCTTCGTCGAAGGCGGTGATGTACTCGCCGCGGGCCGCCTGGTGGCGCTGTGCGTGCGCGAGCGCGTCCAGCGCCCGCCCGTCCTCCGGGGTGGCGGTGAACTCCAGCTTCTCCGCGAGGCCGAACATCACCGCCCGATCCCGGCCGATCCGCCCGTACAGCAGCACCTCCCAGAAGTTGCCGTGATGGGCCGAGACCTTCTCGATCTGCTCGTACTGCTTGTCGAACCCGCCGAGCTCCTCCACGGTCGGGGTGACCGCCCCGAGCCCGCCGGCCTGCACCACCGGGGCCTGCGCCAGCGCGAGCAGGGCCGGGGGGACGTCGCCGTCCAGCCGCTTGGCCACTTCATCGAGCGGCGCCGTCTCGTCCAGGCCGTCCAGCGCGGCCTGGGCCGGGGCGCCCTCGTCGATGTTCTTCAGCACGGTGCGGTAGTTGCCGATCAGGGCCTCGACGATCTCCCGCTCGGCCAGCCGGATCTCCTCCAGCTCCTGCTTCGCCTTCTTGACCTTCGTCGCCACCCGCTTGCAAAACATCGTCGCCAGGTCGTCGCGGACCCTCATCCGGGACTTGTGTACCAGGCAGGCCACCAGCCTGAGGCGCTTGACGGGCCGGTGGTCACGCAGCTCCGCCACGTCGGCGGCGTCCGCCTCCCCGGCGAAGTCGGTGACCTTGCCCGCGGCCACCCTGCCCATCCACACGTCCGTGTCGCAGATCGCGGTGTTCACCTCGCGGCGGATCTTCGAGGCCATCACGTCGAAGGTGGAGAACGCCGGCAGCTCCAGCCCGGACTCCACCACCTTCTCCAGTGCGATGTTGATCAGGTCCGCCGGGCGGTTCTTCGCTGCGGCCTCCTTCCGGATCGACTGCTCGGCGCTCCGCCTGGTCGTAGAGCACCCCGCCCCGCTTGCGGACCAGCGTCCGGTGGTTCTTGGCGGTCTTCTCCGCCTGGTACACCGGCAGGGTGCACCGAGGTTCCTGATCCTCACCTTCGATGCCCCGTCGGGGGTGGTACTGGCCGTCTTCGCGGTCAGAAGCTACTCACTCAAAGCCGAGATGACGAATCCTGCACAGCGGCTGCGCCCTTAGCCTGGTGACTCCGGGCGCAGCCCTCAGTGCGCGGACCCGTTCAGCAGCCGCCGAACTCATGGGACCGGACCTTGTACGTGCCGGTCAGGTTACCGCTCCCGCCCGCACCGGTGCAGCCCACCCGGCTCGTGTAGTTCGCCCCGGTGTAGTACACAACACCGGTATAGCCGTTGTTGTAGACGGACCGCACGTTGGCCGAAGAGGACCAGGAACATGTGGTTGTCCCCGCCCGCCAGTCGGGGTCCGAAACCTGCCAGTTGCAGCGCTGGCCTGTGCCGTTCGAGCCCGAGTAGAAGCAGATGTTGCCGATGGGGCACGTGTAGGCGGTGGGGGCAGCCGACGATACTCCGGCGGAGGTCACGACCAGGGCGGCCGCTCCGAGTGCCGCCCCCAGGGTGCTGCTGAGCTTCATGTGGATCTCCCTTCTTTCCTGATGGCTCACGAGGTCCCTTGTCTACTTGTCGCACAATTTGGTCGAACCGCCGCCGCTCAGGTAGTCGTCCCACACCCATCCGATGCTCGCCCCGCCAGTGCTGCGCACCCAGGTCCAGGTGTTGTTGTTGTCGTTGATGGCGTAGCAGTCGTAGCTCACTGACGTATTGGGGGCGAGATAGGCGACGATGGCGCAGCCGCTGTAAGGGCCCGTGTGAACCGCCGCGTTTGTGGTCTTCGTGATCCGGCCCACGGCCGTGTCCTTGTCCTGGTGCGGCCAGGCGGCGTTGCCGCACGTGACCGCGGCCTCCCCCGCGGGAATGGCCTGGGCCACCGGCGCTGCCATCGTTCCGAGAACGAGGGCGGTTCCGACACCGAGTCCCGTGAGTGTCCGGCGTGTACGCATGATGTGATCCCCACGTTGTAAGGCGGCTGTGCCGCCGCGCTCATTCCGCGTGACTACGCGGTCATCCGAGCGTGCCGGTGGGAGCTTCCGATGTCGTTGGCGCTGAGCGACACGGGCTTAACAATCTGTGCCTGGCCTCACGTGGGCGTGGTGGCGGAAGTCCTGCGGTGAGATCCCGTAAGCGGTGCGGAAGGTGCGGCTGAAAGCTGCCGGGTGTGTGAATCCCCATCGGGTGGCGATGACATGGATGGGCTGGTGCACCAAAGCGGCATCAAGCAGGTCTCGCCTCGCGGACTCCAGTCGCTGCTCACGGATCCAGGCGGCGATGGTCTGGCCGTTGCTCCGGAAGGTCCGGTGCAGGTGGCGGGTTGAGATGTGGTGTGCTGACGCGACGCTGTCAGCGCACAAGCGGGAGTCACTGAGGTGCCGGTGCGCGAAGCTCTTGATCTGCAGGATGAGCGCCCGCTCACGCGACTCCTGCGGTACCACTGCGGTGTCGTCGAGGTGGTGCGCGACCAGCGCGCTGAGCAGATCAAGCAGCACGGTGCCCAGACGGGGAGCGTCGGCAGCCCGGTAGGAGCCGGAGTCGTCGGCAAGCCGCGTCAAGAACTGTGCGAGCAGAGCGCCCACGCCCTCGTCGGCTGGCAGAAGAGTTGCCAGCAACGAGTCGAGCCGGTCCCGGGCGAACGGCAGCAACGGCCGGGGCACCTGCGCCACCAGGCAGCGGGCGGTGCCGTGACCACCGTCGACCTTCACCTCGTAGGGCCGGGTGCTCGCATAGACCACCAGACCGCCCGCTTCCCCGACGGCCTCCCGCCGGGACTGACTGATGATCTGGCGCCCCCGCGACACCAGAGCCACGCAGTACATCTCGGGGTCACTGCTGCGGATCAGACGAGCCGGGCGCCGTACCACCTTCGACGAATAGCTCAGCCCGGCCAACTGAGCCACCCCCAGATCCGCGCCCACCAGGGAAGCCTGAAAACTGCCAGGCGAGTCGACCGACATCTCCACAGACATCAACGAGCGTCCGACGATCTCCTGCCACGCCTCCACTCTTTCCGGACGCGGCCAGTCCATGGTGTCGAACAGCTTCTCCAGCATCGAAACCCCCATCGAACAGTCAGCCGGACCCGCTCAGCCTGCTCGATGCACGAACTGACAGGCGGCAGACTCCCCGAAACAAGGCCGAGATGGAGCCAGACATGGCCGCCGAGCTACCCCGGCACACAGGACACGTCGCCCGCTGCACGCGGTGACTACACCGGTGCGGTCGTCCTGGACGAGAACGGCGACCCGGTCCCGTTCGACGGGGCCGCTTCCGGTGCTTGAGCGGGGACAGACGGCGATGTCCTCGTCGCAGAGTTCGTGGCCTTCGGCGGGGAGCTGTTCGGGGCCGAACATGCGCGGCAGGTCGTAGGCGCAGACCTGGTTGATCACCGGGGAACCGGCGGCCTTCAGCATGTCCGGGCCCGTGCGCGATCATCTTGTTCAGGTTCACGCGGTTGCGGGCCGGGTCCTCCACCGCGCCGTACGTGCCGGTCTCGACGCCGGGCATCGTGGTCCGACAGAACCGCTGGTCGTCCAGGTCGCGGAGCCGGGGGCTGGAAGTTGGGCTGGACGAGTCCGTCGCCAAGGCCCGGTCGGGCCGCGGTGAGAGCGAGCCCGCGACGGTGCACGAGATACCGAAGAAGAAGGCCACGGCCAAGAAGGCTGCGTCGAAGAAGGCCACGGTGAAGAAGACGGCCGCGAAGAAAACAGCCGGCCGCAGGTCACACTCCGCTTAGAGGAGCCCCGGCGCCACGTCCGGGTTGCAGTACGGGCAGGCATCCACTCCGTCCGCCAGCATCCGGCGCGCCTCGTCCCGCGCACAACCAGGGCAGGGCCCTTCCCATGCCGCAGTCGCCCTGATGGATCCGCCACGACACCCCGTCGGCGGCCAGGCGCTGTACCTCGTATGCCTTGTCCGCATGGAGGCGGCGAGGCTTGAAGTAGCGTCCTCGGTGGGGGTCGTGTCTCGTTCGGTGATCCGTGATCATGGGCTTCAGTGCTTGGCTGTCGTGGCTGTTCGCCGCGGAGAGGCCGACGAGGAGAAGCAGTCCGTTCGCGTCCGACAGGACGCGCATCCTTGGAACCCGGCCTGCCCCGGTCCACGGGGGCTCGGACCTGTGAGTTCGCCCCTTCTTTAGCCCTCACGTGCGCGGAGTCCAGGACCGCGCGGGAGAGGCCGAGCAGGCCGGCATCGTCCAAGCGGTCCAGGATCTCCTCGTGCAGCCGGCCCCAAACGCCGGCTCTCGACCAGATCAGGAACCTGCGGTGGGCCGTCGACTTCGATATTCCGAAGCACGGCGGCAGCGACCGCCAGGCGCATCCGCTGACCATGACGTAGATGATCGCGGCGAACAGCTTCTCATCAGGCGCGTCCTGGGTCCCACCGCCCTGCGGCCGCAACTTCGACGGCGGGATCAGCGGCTCCGCGATCTCCCACAGCCCGTCCGGAACAATCCAACTCCTGGTCACAGGTACCAACACCTGCAACCGCAACCTCCCCAAGAGCGCACCCAACAGCGGCACGACCGTGCCCCCTCACCAGGCCGGTGAGAGGGCACGGCGAAGGCCACGCGGCGGGTCGCGACAGGATCGATCAGGCCAGATCAGCGCACCCGGCCACGCGGTTTCAAGGCCACCGGCGGGAGTTCGGGGGCCGGCAGCCGGTCGCCGTCGTAGCCCGTCACCTCACCGAAGCGGGTGCTCTCCATCCAGTCCTTTCGCGCCGCCTCGATCTCCTCGTGCGAACGCCCGATGAAGTTCCACCACATGACGATCTCCTCCTCGAAGGGCTCGCCGCCGAGGAGCATCAGACCCGCGTCGGACCCGGCGCGCAGGGGGAGTTCCGTGCGGCCGCAGCCGAGGTAGAGCATGGAGCCGGGCAGTACGGGTACGCCGTCGACCTCCGCCTCGCCGGACATGGCCAGTACGGCGTATTCGAAGTCGGGGTCGAGCGGCAGCCGGGTCTCCGCGCCGCCGGCGAGGGACAGGTCGGCGCCGACGAGGGGGCTGTAGGTGGTGCCGGGCGAGACGGCGCCGTCCAGGGCGCCGAGGATGACGGTGGCGCTCAGGCCCGGCGCGGTGACGACCGGCAGGTCGGCGTGGTGCTGGAAGTGCGGGCTGACCTCGCGGTGGGCGTCCGGGAGCGCCACCCAGAGCTGGGCGCCGTGCAGGAAGCGCGCGTGCGGGCGCGGGCTCTCCTCGGAGTGGGAGATCGCCCGGCCGGAGGTCATCAGGCCCAGTTCGCGCGGGCGTACCGTCTGGAGGCTGCCGAGGCTGTCGCGGTGCAGCACCTCGCCGTCGTGCAGCCAGCTGACGGTCTGGAGGCCCATATGCGGGTGGGGCGGCACCTGCATGCCGGGCTCGTCGGCGATGTCGTCGGGCCCGTAATGATCGACGAAGGCCCAGGCGCCCACCATGCGGCGGCCCAGGTTCGGCAGCAGCCTGCGGACCTCGGTGGACTCCCCCAATTGGACCCGGCGCGGGCTCAGCAACTCACGAACCGGTTCGGCGACGACGAAACCGCGACCGCCGCAGACGGCGACGGATGCCTGACGATCAAGATTGCTCATGGCGGACAACCTATTCCCGTGGTGCCCGGTCGGGCAGTACCCACACGAAATCGATAGTGGAATGTTCAACCATCTTACGGTGTTCACGGTGTACGAAGACGATGGAGGAGGGCACGTGGAGACCACGTACTACGAGTACGGAACGGCCGCCGAGCGCTGGGACCGCGCACAGCTGTTCTTCGACGCCAAGGAGTACGTCACGGCCGCCCGTATCCTCACCGGGCTGGTGGACGAGGTCCCGGAGCAGGTCGCCCCGCGGCTGCTGCTGGCGCGCGCCTACTACCACTCGGCGCGGCTGGCGAAGGCCGAGACCGAGCTGCGCGCCGTCCTGGAGCGCGACCCGGTGGAGCAGTACGCCCGGCTGATGCTGGGCCGCACGCTGGAGCGGCAGGGCAGGGCCGAGGAGGCCGCGCCGCAGCTGCGCATGGCCGCCGCGCTGACCGGCGAGTTCACGCCGTAAGCGGTCGCCCGCCCTGACCGGCGCACGGTGACGCGGCGACGAGCCCGGTTCCGCCGTCCGGCGGGGCCGGGCTCAGCCCGTCCAGGTCCAGTCCGCGACCTCGGGAAGGTCCGTGCCGTGCTCGCGGATCCACGCGTGGTGGCGGGTGCGTACGTCCGCCATCGTCTGGCGTACGGCGACCGCCCGTACCCCCAGCCCCGGCACCCGGTCGATCACGTCCATGACCAGCCGGTACCGGTCGAGGTCATTGCGGACGACCATGTCGAACGGGGTCGTGGTCGTCCCCTCCTCCTTGTAGCCGCGGACATGGAGGTTCTCATGCCCCCGGCGGCGGTACGCGAGCCGGTGGATCAGCCAGGGATAGCCGTGGTACGCGAAGATCACCGGCTTGTCGACGGTGAACAGGGCGTCGTACTCGGAGTCCGTCATCCCGTGCGGGTGTTCGTCATGGGTCAGCAGCCGCGCCATGTCGACGACGTTGATCACACGCACGACCAGTTCGGGCAGATACCGCCGCAGCAGGTCGGCGGCGGCCAGTGTCTCCTGCGTGGGTACGTCCCCCGCGCAGGCCAGGACGGCGTGCGGCTCGCGGTAGCTGGTCTTGGACGCGCTCTCCGTACCGGCCCACTGCCAGACACCCGCGCCCCGGGCGCAGTGGGCGCGGGCCTCGTCGAGCGTCAGCCAGTCGAAGCTCGGCTGCTTGCCGGCGACGATCACATTGACGTAGTCACGGCTGCGCAGCACATGGTCGGCCACGGAGAGCAGCGTGTTGGCGTCCGGCGGCAGATAGACCCGGACGACCTCGGGGCTCTTGTTCAGGATGTGGTCGACGAAGCCGGGGTCCTGGTGGGAGAAGCCGTTGTGGTCCTGGCGCCAGACGTGTGACGTCAGCAGGTAGTTGAGGGAGGCGATGGGGCGGCGCCAGTGCAGCCGCCGCGAGGTTCTCAGCCACTTGATGTGCTGGTTGACCATGGAGTCGACGATATGGGCGAACGCCTCGTAGCTGGAGAAGAGACCGTGCCGGCCGGTGAGGAGATAGCCCTCAAGCCATCCCTGGCACAGATGCTCGGAGAGCACCTCCATCACCCGGCCGTCGGACGCGAGATGTTCGTCCGTGGCGAGCGTCTCGGCCTGCCAGGTCTTGGCCGTGGCCTCGTAGAGCGCGTCCAGCCGGTTGGACGCGGTCTCGTCGGCGCCGAAGACGCGGAAGTCGCGCCGTCCCGAGGTGGCTTCCATGACGGATTCCAGCAACGAGCCGAGCACGCGGGTGGGTTCGTGCAGGACCGTGCCGGGCCTGTCCACGCGTACGGCGTGCCGCTCCAGCCGCGGGACCGGCAGATCCCGCAGCAGCAGGCCGCCGTTGGCGTGCGGACTGGCGCCCAGCCTGCGCGTTCCCGCCGGTACGCAGTCGAGTACGGCGGGACGGGGCGTGCCCGTCGCGTCGAACAGTTCCCCGGGGCGGTACGAACGCAGCCACTCCTGGAGCATGCGCAGATGGTCGGGGTTGTCCCGTACGCCGCTCAGCGGGACCTGATGCGCGCGCCAGGTCCCCTCGACGGGCAGTCCGTCGACTTCACGGGGGCCGGTCCAGCCCTTGGGCGTACGCAGCACGATCACGGGCCAGTCCGGCCGGTCGGTGGTCCGGCCCTCGCGGGCGTCCCGCTGGATCTGGGCGATGCGGTCCAGGGCGCGGTCCATCGTCGCGGCCAGGGCGCGGTGGACGGTCAGGGGGTCGTCGCCGGTGACATGGAGGGGTTCATGGCCGTAGCCGCGCAGCAGGGAGTCGAGTTCGCTCTCCGGCACCCGGGCGAGCACGGCCGGGTTGGCGATCTTGTACCCGTTGAGATGCAGGATCGGCAGCACCGCGCCGTCGTGCACCGGGTCGAGGAACTTGTTCGAGTGCCAGGACGCGGCCAGCGGCCCCGTCTCCGCCTCGCCGTCACCGATCACACAGGCGACCAGCAGTCCGGGGTTGTCCAGCGCGGCTCCGTAGGCGTGCGCGAGGGAGTAGCCGAGCTCGCCGCCCTCATGGATGGAGCCCGGTGTCTCGGGGGCCACATGGCTGGGAACCCCGCCGGGGAAGGAGAACTGCCGGAAGAGCCGCTCCATGCCCTCCCGGTCCCGGCCGACATCCGGATAGGTCTCGGAGTACGTGCCGTCCAGCCAGGAGTTGGCGAGTACGGCGGGACCGCCGTGGCCCGGCCCCCACACGCACAGCGCGTCGAGATCCCGGGCCTTGATCACCCGGTTCAGATGGGTGTGCACCAGGTTCAGACCCGGTGAGGTCCCCCAGTGGCCGAGCAGACGGGGTTTGATGTGCTCCGGCGCCAGCGGCTCCTGGAGCAGCGGGTTGGCCATCAGATAAATCTGGCCGACGGCCAGATAGTTGGCGGCACGCCAGTGGGCGTCGAGGGCGGCGAGCTCTGCCTCGGTGAGCCCCGCCGCGGCCCCCGCGGTGGTCGTGGTCGCCTTGCGCATACCCGCCTCGTCTCCCTGCTGGTCCTGCGGCGTGGTTCAGGAGCCGTCGTCGGGCTCCGCGCCGTGCCACACCGTGGTGATGTCGCAGAACTCCCTGATGCCGTGCGCCGACAGCTCCCGCCCGTAACCGGAGCGCTTCACACCGCCGAAGGGGAGGGCGGGATGCGAGGCCGTCATCCCGTTGAAGAAGATCCCGCCCGCCTCCAGATCCCGTACGAAGCGGCGCACGTCCTCCTCGTCACGCGTCCAGACATTGGAACTCAGCCCGAAGGGCGTGTCGTTGGCGAGCGCCACCGCCTCGTCCAGCCCGGAGACCCGGTAGAGCGTGGCGACCGGGCCGAAGGTCTCCTCGCGGTGGATCCGCATGGCGGCGGTGATGCCGGCGAGCACCGTGGGCGCGTAGTACCAGCCCCGCTCGTGCTCCTTGGGGCGCTGTCCGCCGCACAGGGCGATCGCGCCCCGGCTCAGCGCGTCGTCGACCAGCCTCTCCAGGTCGGCGCGGCCCCGCTCGCTGGAGAGCGGCCCCACGTCGGTGGTCTCGTCCATCGGGTCGCCGACCGTCAGATCACGCATCCCGGCCGTGAACCGCTCGGCGAAGCCGTCATAGACGTCCTCGTGGACGATGAAGCGTTTGGCGGCGATACAGGACTGGCCGTTGTTCTGCACCCGGGCCGTGACCGCCGTACGCGCCGCCCGTTCGATGTCCGCCGAGGGCATGACGACGTACGGATCGCTGCCCCCCAGCTCCAGAACGGACTTCTTGACCTCGTCGGACGCGATCGCCGCGACGGACCGGCCGGCCGGCTCGCTGCCGGTGAGCGTCACGGCGGCCACCCGGGGGTCGCGCAGGATGTTCTCGATCGCGCTGGAGCCCACCAGCAGCGTCTGGAAGCAGCCGGCCGGGAATCCGGCCCTGGCGAACAGGTCTTCCAGGTACAGGGCGGTCTGCGGAACGTTCGAGGCGTGCTTGAGCAGCCCCACGTTCCCGGCCATCAGGGCGGGCGCGGCGAACCGTACGACCTGCCAGAGAGGGAAGTTCCACGGCATCACCGCGAGGACCACGCCCAGCGGCCGGTAGCGGACGCTCGCCCGTACCGCGCCCGCGTCCCGTACGTCGGCGGCCGTGGGGTGCTCGTCCGCGAGCAGGCCCTCGGCGCGCTCCGCGTACCAGCGCATCGCCTTCACGCACTTCAGCGCCTCCGCGCGGGCCGCCGCGACCGGCTTGCCCATCTCGGTGGTCATGGTCCGGGCGATCTCCGGCGCGTCCTGCTCCAGCAGGTCGGCGGCGCGGTTCAGCAGCCGCGCGCGTTCGTCGAATCCGGTGAGCCGGTACCGCCGGAACGCGTGGGCGGCGGAGGCGATCCGGCTCTCGATCTCCTCGGCTCCCAGCGCGTCGAAGGTCTTGAGCGTCTCTCCGCTGGCGGGATTCACCGTCGCGATGGGCATGGGGCGATTCCTCCTCCGTTCGCCTCGATTCGGCAGTCCGACCCTCCCGTGGTCCGCCCGGCCCCGCAACACGGGACGCGCCGGACCGAGGGCGTGGGCACGCCGCACCTGGGCGCGCCGCACATGGGCACGCTCGCGTGGGCGTGGGCACGCTCGCGTGGGCGTGGGCACGCCTCAGGAACGCCGCGGCCGGCCGGGCGCCGCGGACCCGCGCGGGCGTGCCGGAGGGCCGTCCGGGGCCTTGCGCCGCTCGACGCGCCGCCGCAGCCGCCGGCGCTCCTCCTCGTCCGTACCGCCCCAGACACCGGAGGTGCGGCCGGTGGCCAGCGCCCATTCGAGGCACTGGCTCTCCACCGGGCAGCTGTGGCACACCCGCTTGGCGCGCTCAGCCTGCTCGGCTGCCGGTCCCGAGTCCCCCACCGGGAAGAACAGCTCGGGGTCGACGCCGGTGCAGGCCGCGTGCCGCAGCCACTCCCAGGTGTCCGCGTTCTGGCCCGCTTCCACGTCCGGGCCGTTGTTCAGTCGGGCTGTCGTCAGCCGCACAGTCACTCAGTCCTCTCCACGTACTACGTTCCACTCCTGATCGGCCGTCTCCTGTCGCTCGTGGCCGGCTCTGGCCCGGCGCTCGCGCGGGGTGACCCGCGCCGGAACGCAGGTACGTATCCGTCCTTCGCGCTCGGTCGGCCGGTGTGTCGCGGCCGGTGCGGGCCGCGGGCCGGGATGGGGGTTCATGCCGTCTTCCCTCTCTTCGCCGTAGGTCCGGCTGTCCGGTGCTTCCGGATGTCCGGTTCTGCTGTTGTCCGGGTCTGCTGTGTGTCCGGTGCTTCCGTGTGTCTCCGCCCTGAGTGGCTCCCGTTCCGCGTGACTGCTGTTCCGCGTGACTGCTGTTGTGCGTGACTCCTGTTGTGCCGGGTCGCGTTGTGCGCCGGCCGCGTTGTGTGTGCCTCCCGCTGTCAGCGGAGGGTCTGTTCCACCAGCAGCCGCAGTCCCGCCGCGATCGAGTCCGCGTCGATGCCGGCCGCCCTGAGCTGCTCCGCCGGCGTCGCCGAGCCCGGCATGTTCCCCACCGCGAGCCGTACGAGCCGCTTCGGGGCAGGACGTCCGTCCGAGAACACCGCGGCCACCGCGTCTCCGATACCGCCCTCCGGGTGGTGATCCTCGACCGTGACCAGGCAGCCGGTCTCGTCGGCCGCGGCCTGGAGCGTGTCTTCGTCGACGGGCTTGACCGAGTACAGGTCGACGACCCGTACGGGGAAGCCCTCCCCGGCCAGCAGATCCGCCGCCTTGAGACATTCATGGACGGTGATCCCGGCGCCGATCAGTGTCACGCGGTCCGCTTCGGAGCGCCGCAACACCTTGCTGCCGCCGACGGGGAACCGCTCGTCCGGGCCGTAGATGACCGGTGTCGCTCCCCGGAGCGTACGCAGATAGCAGACGCCGGGCAGTTCATGCATCGCCGCCACGAGTCGCGCCGCCTGGTTGGCGTCGCAGGGGTGGAGCACCGTACTGCCATGTATGGCACGGAACATCGCCAGGTCTTCCAGACCCATCTGGGACGGGCCGTCCTGGCCGATCGAGACCCCGGCGTGCGAGCCCACGACATTGATCGAGGCCCGGCTGACGGCAGCCATCCGCAGGAAGTCGTGCGCGCGGGTCAGGAAGGCCGCGAAGGTCGACGCGTACGGGACATGGCCCAGTGCCTGCATGCCGACGGCGGCGGCGATCATCTGCTGTTCGGCGATGTAGCACTCGAAGAACCGCTCGGGGTGCTCCTTGGCGAAGAACTCGGAACGGGTGGAGTCGCTGACCTCGCCGTCCACGACGACGACATCCTCGCGGGCCGTGCCGAGGGCCGCCAGCGCCTTGCCGTAGGCGTCACGGGTGGCGACCGAGTCGCCGATGTCGTACCGCGGCAGCGCGATGGCGCCGCGCCGTCCCGCGCCGCGGGGGTGGCTCCCGGGCTCGGCGGGCTTCGCCACCGACACCCGGATGGAGCGCCGGCCGCCCAGTTCCTCGATGGCGCTCTCCGCGTCGGGCAGCGGCTTGCCGTGCATGCCCTCGCGGTCCTCGACGGAGGCGACGCCGCGGCCCTTCCGGGTGCCCGCGATGATCGCGGTCGGCTTGCGGAAGGTCGACCGGGCCTCGGTGAAGGCGGCGTCGACGGCGTCGAGGTCATGGCCGTCGATCTCGATGGTGTGCCAGTCGAAGGCGCGCAGCCTGCGGCCGTACGCGTCCAGATCCCGCTGATGGCGGGTGGGCCCGCGCTGGCCCAGGCGGTTGACGTCGATGATGAGGGTCAGCGAGTCGAGGTGCTGGTCCCCGGCGTGCTCGATCGCCTCCCATACGGAGCCCTCGGCCATCTCGCTGTCGCCGGACAACACCCAGACGTGGTACGGGGTGTGGGCCAGCCGCTGGCCGGCGAGCGCCATGCCGACGCCGACGGGCAGCCCCTGCCCCAGCGATCCGGTGGCCACATCGACCCAGGGAAGTCGCGGGGTGGGATGGCCTTCGAGCCGACTGCCGAGGGTGCGATAGGTGAGGAACTCCTTCTCGTCCACCGCGCCGGCCGCCAGATACATGGAGTACAGCAGCGGCGAGGCATGCCCCTTGGAGAAGATCAGCCGGTCGTTGCCCGGATGGTCCGGCCGGTCGAAGTCGTAGTGCAGATGGTTGGCGAGCAGATCCGCCATGAGGTCGGCGGCGGACATCGAGGAGGTGGGATGGCCCGATCCGGCCGCGTCGGCGACCCGTACCGAGTCCACCCGCAACTGCTGTCCCAGTTCGGTGAGTTGTCCGCTGTCCAGCTGGTGGTGCCGGTCCTTCGGGCGCTTGCCCTTGGAGTGCTCGCCCTCGGGGCGCCCGCCGTCCGGGTGCTGACTGTTCGTGCGTTGGCTGTTCATGTCACTCCTTACGGGGTGCGCCGGGAACCCTCGCCAGTTCGGGCGAGGACGATTCGAGCGGCACCGTCCACGAGCGGACCAGTCCGAGCTGGACGGACTGTCGCGGCAGCACCGCGTCGAGCATCCAGTCGGCGGCGACCCGCACCCGGTTCCCCGGCATGGCCGCCAGGTGGTAGCCGCGCGTGACGGCCCCCGCGAGCGGTCCCGACAGCGGCACCCCGAGCGGGTTGGCCGCCGCTTTGACTCCGCCGAGGTCCACGACGAACCCCAAGTCGTTGTGTTTGTAGGTCTGTCGCTCCCCGTATCCCAGGGAGGCGGCGACATTGCGGCCCGCCACCTTGCCCTGCCTGCCCGCGTGCTGAGCGGTCATCGGGGTGAACCGGCCCGGCCTGGTGAGATCCGGTACGGCGGCGGCGTCACCGCAGGCGAACACCTCGGGATGGCCGGGCACACCGAGCTCGGGATCCACCAGCACCCGGCCGCGTTCGACGGGCAGTCCGAGACTGGTGACCAGCGGGTCGGGCCGTACCCCCACGCACCAGACCAGCGTGTGGGTCTCGATGAACTCACCGTTGTCCAGCGTGATCCCGGTCGGTCGCGCCTCCTTGACGGAGGTACCGGTCCGTACGTCCACGCCGCGTTCGCGCAGCACCCTCTCCGCGGTGTCCGACAGCCTGTGGTCCAGCTCCGGCAGGACGCGCGGGGCGATGTCGAGGAGCAGCCAGCGGGGTTTGTCCGTCCGGCGCCACGCGGGCTGTTTGCGGACCAGCGCGTCGGTGAACAGCTTGCCCTGGGCGGCCACTTCGGTGCCGGTGTAGCCGGCGCCGACCACGACGAAGGTGGCGCGCGCGGCGGCCTCCGCCCGGTCGCCGGTGACGGCGGCCAGTTCTATCTGGCGGGTGACGTGGTCACGCAGATAGAGCGCCTCGGGCAGCCCACGGAAGCCGTGCGCGTACTCCGCCACCCCCGGGACCGGCAGCAGCTTGTTGACGCTGCCCACGGCGAGGACGAGCCGGTCGTACCGCAGCTCGCCCCGGTCGCCCTCCGGTCCCGTGTAACCGATACTCCGCGCCTCCAGGTCGATGTGGTCGGCCTCGCCGAGCACCAGCCGTACCCGTGGCAGGGTGCCCGGGATGGAGACCGTCACCCGGCGTGGCTCCAGAATGCCCGCGGCCACCTGGGGCAGCAGCGGCAGGTAGAGGAAGTAGTCGGTGGGGTTCAGCAGCACGATCTCGGCCGCCCCTCTGACCCGGTGGGAGAGGGTGCGGGCCGCCTGGTAGCCGGCGAACCCGGCACCGACGATGACTATGCGTTCTCGGCTCACGTTCGACTCCGGAGGGTTGCATTTCGGGTCGTACGGGTCGTTTGGTCACGTGCCCGGCGACAGCGGTGACAAACACGGGGATCGCGCGCGGACGGCCCGCCCACCCTGTCGCAGGGGGCCTCACCTGCCGTTTGACACGGCAGTGATTGGTGGGAAGGTGGACGGAGCGGATGAGCCGCGCACGGGCAGGACGTCACGACACGACTGCCCCGCCCCTCGCGTGCTCCCGGCGGTCTCACCGGCTGTTGTGCCGGAGCCGTTGCCGGTGCGGGAAGGGCGAGCGGCCCGAGCACGCCGGAAGGTGCGGGACACCGGAAGGCGGGAAGGCAAGGGAAGGCAAAGGCGCCATGAAAGCTCTCGTCTACGACGGCAGGGCGCACGGAGGCGAGGAGAGTCACGTGAGCGGCGACAACGGCGAGTCCGACAACGGCGCGTCGATGGGCGACGAGGTCTACCAGCCCGACGGCGCCGACATCGGCGAGGACGAGGGCATCCTCGACGACGAGGACACGCTCCTCGACCGGGGCTCGGACCCCTTCGACGAGGGCTGGTCGCCTCCGGAACGCCCGCTCGGTGTCGAACACGTCGGTACGACGGCCGCCGAGCAGCGGGCGGGGGAAACGCTCGACCAGCGGCTCGCGGAGGAGATTCCCGACCAGGGCGCCATCGTCGGCGACGGCATCGGGGACCTGCCGTACGGCGAGGGTGAGCGGCTGGACGACGAGGTGGGCGACGGACGCTCGGGCCGGCTGGTGGCTCCCGACGAGGGCGCCCACGAGGACGCCGAGAAGGACATGATCGCCCGCGATGTCGGGATCGACGGCGCCGCGGCCTCGGCGGAGGAGGCGGCGGTGCATCTCGTCGCCGAGCCGGACGAGTGGGAGTGAGCGGTGGCAGCGAGCGGGGCGAGTGAGCCTCGCCTGAACGTCGCCGGAACGGGGAAAACCCCTCAAGAACGGGACCCCCGCGCCAGGGCTCGGCGAGCCCCGGATACCGCTCAGCGGTTCTCGCGGTTCTCCAGGCGTAGCTGGACTTCCTCCTCCTGGTCGCCGGAGGCCGTGCCGACCATGCGGACGGTGAAAGCGGAGGCCAGGCTCTTCCGGAGGCTGTCCACCGCCGTGTAGCCGCCCTGGAGGGTGACCGCCACCGGCGCCCTCAGCCTCGCCGGGCGGGGTTCCGCGCGCACCTCGGACACATTGAACGTCGCGATCCATACGGTCGGGCGGCCCACGGCCGCCGCCTGCGGCACATCATCCGCCGCGCGGTCGCAGGCGAAGGCCGTACGGAGCGCCCCGAACACCACCCGCGCGTCTTCCTTCTCGTCACCAGTGAGCGCCACGACAACGTCCGCCTCGGGCTGGTCCGCACTGTTCACGTGGATCTTTCCTCTCCGTCGTCGCTCCCGAACCGATCCGTCTCCAGACTCCCCCTGGTACCCGCGGTGTGCGAGCTGAAGCGGTCAACAGGACGTGCTCCGTACCGCCGTAGGCCCGCCGCGTGCCGCCGGGGAGAGCGGGTAGACGCACTCACATGACCGTCACCAAGAGCAGCGTTCTCGTCCTGGACTGTGCCGAACCGGCGGAGCTGGCCCTGTTCTACTCGGAGTTCCTCGGCGCGGAGACCCGTGTCGGCGCCGATCCGGAC
The DNA here is from genome assembly GCF_055639435.1 of Streptomyces sp. NPDC039430. Lineage (NCBI taxonomy): Bacteria > Bacillati > Actinomycetota > Actinomycetes > Kitasatosporales > Streptomycetaceae > Streptomyces > Streptomyces sp. NPDC039430. Next base: position 20,905 of record NZ_JBVKAK010000006.1, read on the forward strand.
TTCGTGGAGATCGTCGGCCACCACGGGGTGCGGCTGGCGATCCGGAGGGACCACGGCCACGCGCCCGCGAGCTGGCCGCGGCCGGAGAGTTCACAGCAGGCGCATCTGCGGATCCTGGTGTCGCAGGACGAGATGGACGAGGCGGAGCGCGAGGCGATCAGCCTCGGGGCGAGGCCCCTGGACACCAAACACAACAGTGGCCCGCGCGATGTGCGCGTCTACTCGGATCCGGCCGGGCACTCCTTCACACTCGCCGTGCGCGCCTGACGGACCGCTGCGGCCGTCCGGCGTCCTGCCGTCCGTTCAGCTGTCGAATTCCTTGAGGAACGCCGAGCAGAAGGCGTTGAGATCCTGGGGCTTCCGGCTGGTGATCAGTGTGCTGGGTGCCGAGGTGCAGACATTGACCTGCTCGTCGACCCAGGTGGCGCCCGCGTTGCGCAGGTCGGTGCGCAGACTGGGCCACGAGGTCAGGGTCCTGCCGCGCACCACATCGGCCTCGATCAGCGTCCACGGAGCGTGACAGATCGCCGCGACGGGTTTGCCCGCCTCGAAGAAGTCCTTCACGAACGCCACCGCTCCGGCGTCCAGCCGCAGGGCGTCGGGGTTGGCGACGCCGCCGGGCAGCACCAGCGCGTCATAGTCACCGGCCGTGCTCGCGGACACCGTACGGTCGACGGGGAAGGTGTCTGCCCGGTCGAGATGGTTGAACCCCTGTACCTGTCCCGGTTCCGTGGAGATCAGCGCGGGTTCGCCGCCGGCGTCCTTCACCGCCTTCCACGGCTCGGTCAGCTCCACCTGTTCCACGCCCTCGGGGGCTACCAGAAATGCCACTCGCATGTGACTCACGCCCTTCCTCGTACCGTGTCTCATAAGATGAGTCTTATAAATTCTCGTCCATCGGGAGCACGGAGGCACGGCGAGGGCGATCCGGGACCCGGCAGCCCGCCGGCCCGTCGTTCCCGCGGTCTCAGAGCGCTTTCGCGTCGGAGGCGCTCGCGGTACGGAGTCGTGCCCCCAGGGCCGTCGTCTGCCGGCGCAGGCGCTGGAGAGGCGTGGGAGGCAGCTCGCGGGCCGCGCCACGGGCGTAGTGGCGCTCGACATAGAACTGGCCCACGGACAGGACGCTCGTGACGGCGATGTACCAGATGGTCGCCACCATCAGCAGCGGGATGATCTGGTACGTACGGTTGTAGATCAGCTGCACCGAGAACAGCAGGTCCTGCACGGCGAGCACACTGACGATGCTGGTCCCCTTGAGCGTGCCGATGAGCATGTTGCCCGCCGTGGGGACGATCGAGCGCATCGCCTGCGGCACGACGATCCGGCGCAGCACCCGCCGGCGGCTCAGACCGAGCGCGGCGGCCGCCTCCGTCTGGCCGGCGTCGACGGAGAGGATGCCGCCGCGCACCACTTCCGCCGCGTAGGCCGCCTCGTGCAGGGTGAGGCCGATCAACGCCGTGAGACCCGCGCCGAAGAGGTTCACCGTCTTGAAGGTGAGGAATTCCGGGCCGAAGGGGATCCCGATGCCCAAGGTCGGATAGAGCGCTCCGATGTTGAACCAGAACAGCAGCTGCACCAGCATCGGAGTCGAACGGAAGATCCACACATACCCCCAACTGATGGTTCGCAGAACGGGGTTGACGGAGAGCCGCATGACGGCGAGGACCGTACCGATGAGGAAGCCCAGCACCATCACGGCGGCGGTCAGCCAGAGGGTGAGCAGCAGGCCGTCGAGTACCGCGGGGGTGGTGAAGTACTGGCTCACCACACTCCACTGGAATCTCTCGTTGCGGACGACGGAATTGACGACCATCGCGAGGCCGAGGAGCGCCACCGCGGCCGACAGCCACCGGCCCGGGTGGCGCCGGGGGACGATACGGGAGATCTCGTCGGGTCCTGGCGGGGAGGACACGGAGGCGCCCGGAGTCCCCGGCGGGACGGTGTCCGCGGGGCCGGCGGGGTGTGTTGTCTTCCGGGAGGCCGCGGCGGAGGCGCGCGGTCCATCGAGCGGGGGCGATACGGACATGAGGGTGCTCCGGCGGGAGAGACGGTCGGCGGCGTGGACCGGGCGGCAGGTGTCATCACGCGTACCGCGTCCCTCAACACGGCCGGTGCGGACCGGTGTTCACACAGGAGCCGGCGCCGCACACCCCTCGATCGTACGGGCGCACGCCGGACGGCTGTCAAGTGGGCGGGACCGTCCGCACTGCCCACAGTGCGAGAGGCTGTTGACTTCGATGAACGTCCCGTGCTCAATTGGCTCCATGCAGAAGCAGCTGCCGTTGGTCATCCGCGGCCACATAGACTTCGGTCGAGTGTGGTCCGCTTCTTGTTGCGCCTGACCCGGCAGCGGGCCGCCTGACCGGCCCCTCCCTCCCTCGGTGACCCCGTCCCTTCGGTGAACCCGTCGCGGGCCGATTTCCCTTGTTTCACCGGGCGTTCGCTGCCGTTCTCTTTCTGAAGCGCTCCACGTCTCCCCCGTCATCGCGCCTTCGTTTCACTCACGTCATCGCGCTCTCGCACCGTCCTGTCCGGCTGTCCCGTACGGCCGGCGGTCTCCCGTGTCCCCCGCTTCCCCGGTCCGCCGTGTCCACGGCCCCGGGGGCTTCCTCGGCATGCCGTCCCGCCGACGCACGCCCCTCTCCCGCACGAAAGGTCCGTCATGCCCGTGGAGTTCCTCGGCATAGCCGCCACCCACGACGGGTCGGAGACACGTCCCCGATCCGGCGCAGCGCTCGACAAGGAATACACACTCAAGCTGGCCCGCGCCCATGAGGACCACGGCTGGGACCGGGTGCTGTTCGCGTACGGTTCCGGCTCGCCCGACCCCGCTCCCGCCGCCGCGTACATCGCTTCCCGGCTGGACACGCTGCAGATCCTGCTCGCGCACCGGCCGAACGTCTCGTATCCCACCTTCGCCGCCAAGACGTTCGCCACGCTCGACCAGATCAGCGAGGGCCGGCTGACGGTGCATTTCATCACCGGTGGCAACGATCACGAGCAGGGGCGCGAGGGGGACACCCTCACGAAGGACGAGCGCTACACCCGAACCCGTGAGTACATCGAGATCGTCAAGCGGATCTGGACCACCCACGAGTCCTTCGACCACGAGGGCGAGCACTACCGCTTCCACGATTTCGTCAGCGATGTCTTCCCCGTCCAGCGGCCCAGGCCCGATGTCTCGTTCGGCGGTTCCTCGGCCGCCGCGTACGCGGCCGGCGGCGCCGAGGCGGACATCTACGCGCTCTGGGGCGAGCCGCTGGCGAAGACCGCCGAGCAGATCGAGGCGGTGAAGGCCGCCGCGCGCGCGGCGGGCCGTACCACCCCGCCCCGTATCCAGGTGGCCTTCCGGCCGATCATCGCCCCGACGGAGGAGCTCGCCTGGGAGAAGGCGCACCGTACGGTGGACGCGATCAAGGCCCACAAGGAGAACGGCGGGCCTGCCGTGGTACGCCATCACCGGCGGGGCGATCCGGAGAACACCGGCTCGCAGCGGCTGCTCTCGATCGCGCGGTCCGGTGAGCGCTACGACCGTGCGCTGTGGACTCCCACCGCCGCGGCCACCGGGGGCGCGGGCAACTCCAACGCCCTGGTCGGTACGCCGGAGACGGTCGCGCGGGCGCTGCTCGACTACTACGACCTCGGTGTCGACATCATCTCCGCGCGCGGTTACGACCTGCTCGGCGACGCCATCGACTTCGGCCGCCATGTCATCCCGCTGGTCCGCGAAGAGGTCGCCAAGCGCGACGCGGCAGGCGCGGCCCGTGGTCCGGAGACCCTGGTCGAGGCAGGCTGATGACCTCCGTCGCCGAACCCGGCGGTCTGACCTGGCTGTCGGCCTCCGTGTCCGATCCGCTGACCCAGCCGATGCTGCGCGAGCTGGGACACGAGTACTCCACCCGCTACGGCAAGGACGCGCACGGCGAGCTGGCCCGTTATCCCGCCGAGGAGTTCGACCCGCCGCACGGGATCCTGCTGCTGTTGCTGGAGCACGGCGAGCCCATCTCCGGCGGGGCGTTCCGCCGCTACGACAACACCACGGCCGAGCTGAAGCGGATCTGGACGCACTCCGCGCACCGGCGGCGCGGGCTGGCGAAGCGGGTCGTCGCGGAGCTGGAGCGTGTCGCCCGCGTACGGGGCTACGGCCGCGTCTATCTCACCACCGGGCCGCGCCAGCCGGAGGCCAGGGGGCTGTATCTGGCGGCCGGTTACACACCGCTGTTCGACACCGCGGCCGATCCGGAGACCATCGGTCCGCTTCCCTTCGAGAAGTACCTCGCCGGCCTGCCCGCCGGCTCTCCCGATTCCGCCGAAAGAGAGGTGTGACCCCGTGCGCATCCTGATTCCGGGCCGTGCGCGGCCCGCGCGCCACCAGGTGGCCGCCGCGCTGGCGGCCGCCCTGCTGCTGCCGGTGCTCGCGGGCTGCGGCTCGGACGTGGCCGCCGGGAAGGGAGCGGCGGGCGCCGCCTCACCGGCGCCGGCCGACGATGTCACCGCCTCGCTGAAGAAGAACACGTCGCTGGCGGCCCTGCTCCCCGAAGATGTCAGGAAGCGGGGGACCGTACGGATCGCCTCTTCCGTGGGAGCGCCGCCCAGCGCCTACTATCCCGACGCCTCGGCCGGCCGCCCGGCCGGACTGGACATCGACATCGCCGACGCGGTCGGCAAGGTCCTCGGGCTGCGACTGGGCCGCGAGGAGGCGAGTTTCGAGGCGATCCTGCCCGCGCTCGGCAGTGGCAAGTACGACGTCGGCACCGGCAACTTCGGGGTCACCGACGTGCGCCGCAAGACCATCGACTTCGTCACCTACATCAACGACGGCCAGGGCTTCGCCGTGCGCGCGGACGACAAGAGCCTCGATGCGGTGACCCGGCTCGACCAGTTGTGCGGCAAGACCGTCGGAGTGGGGGCGGGCACCACCTTCGAGGCCACCCTCAACTCCCAGAAGGGCGTCTGCGCCGACGCGGGCAAGAAGCCGTACCAGGTCAGTGTGTACTCCGAGAACGGCGCGCTGCTCACCAGCCTCCAGCAGAGCCGGGTCGATGTGGTCATGTCGACGATCAACGGCCTGCGCTACCAGGCGTCCCAGCCGGCCGCCGGGGTGAGGTTCCTCGGCGAGTTCCACCGGCTCGATGTCGGCTTCGCCTTCGCCAAGGGCTCCCCGCTCCTCACAGCGTTCCAGGGGGCCGTCAACCAGCTGATCGACGACGGCACCTACCGCCGGATCCTCGACAAGTGGGGAACGGAGGACTCCGCGATCGAGGAGTCGCAGATCAGTCCGCCCGAGAAGAAGTAGCCGGCAGGAGCCACCGATGGACACCGCAACCGGCGCCGCGAAAGCCGCGCCACCGCCCGGACACGTCGTACCACCGCGGAGACCGGTCCCGGACCGGGATGATCTCGCCGCGCTGAAGGTCGTGCCCGCGCGCCACTACTGGCGCTGGGTGGCGGGCGTGGCCGCGCTCGTCGTGGTCGCCCAGTTCAGCCATGGTCTGATCACCAACCCGGGCTGGGACTGGGACACCTTCTTCCTGTACCTGTCCGCCGACACCGTGCTGAACGCAGTCTGGGTGACGCTCCAGCTCACCGTGTACGGCACGGCGCTCGGCTTCGCGCTCGGTGTCGTCCTCGCCTTCATGCGGCTGAGCAGGAGCGTCATCCTGCAGACGGTGGCATGGACGTACATCTGGGCCTTCCGCTCGATCCCGCTCATCGTGCAGCTGCTGTTCTGGTTCAATCTCGCCTATCTCTACAAGGAGTTGGGGGTCGGGATCCCCTTCGGCCCCGTCCTGTGGAGTTTCGACACGCTCAACCTGGTGAGCGCGCTGTCGGCCGCTGTCATCGGGCTCGCGCTGCACCAGGCCGCCTACGCCGCGGAGATCGTCCGCGGCGGAATCATCTCGGTCGACGCCGGGCAGCTGGAGGCGGCGGCCGCCCTGGGCATCCCCCGGCTGCGGCAGCTGCGGCGCGTCCTGCTGCCCCAGGCGATGCGCGGCATCCTGCCCAACGCCGCCAACGAGGTGATCTCCCTCTTCAAGGGGACCTCGATCGTCTCGGTGATGGCGATCGGGGAGCTGTTCTACCAGGTGCAGGTGATCTACGGCCGCAACGGGCGGGTCGTACCGCTGCTGATGGTCGCGACCGCCTGGTACATCCTGCTGACCACGCTGCTGACCATCGCCCAGTACTACGTGGAGCGGCACTTCGCGCGCGGCGCCGAGCGTACGCCCCCGCCCACACCGCTCCAGCGGGCCCGGGCCTTCACCCGCAGGATGCGGGCCGCTGCCGCCACCGGAGGTATCCAGAAATGAGCACCGACTCCGAATCGGTCACCGGCGCCGCCGCCACCGTCACCCCCGCCGGTCCGACCGCCGGTCCGACCGCCGATAGCGGTCTGATGGTCGAGGTACGCGGTGTCCACAAGAACTTCGGCACGCTCGAAGTGCTGCGCGGGGTCGACCTCCAGGTCCGCGCCGGCGAGGTCACCGTCGTACTGGGCCCGTCGGGCTCGGGGAAGTCGACGCTGCTGCGCAGCATCAACCACCTCGAAAAGCTCAACCGGGGATACATCAGTATCGACGGCGAGCTGATCGGCTACCGCCGTGCGGGCTCCAAGCTGCACGAACTCAAGGAACGGGAGGTGCTGAGGCAGCGTCTGCACATCGGTTTCGTCTTCCAGAACTTCAACCTGTTCCCGCATCTCACGGTGGTCGAGAACATCATCGAGGCGCCGATCTCGGCGCTGCGCCGGCCCCGCAAAGCCGCCGTGGAGCAGGCCGAGCGGCTGCTGGAGCGGGTGGGCCTCGCGGACAAGGCCGACGCCTATCCGCGTCAGCTCTCCGGCGGCCAGCAGCAGCGCGTGGCCATCGCCCGCGCCCTCGCGCTGGAACCGAAGGTGCTGCTCTTCGACGAGCCGACCTCCGCGCTCGACCCCGAGCTGGTGGGTGAGGTCCTCGATGTCATCAAGGACCTGGCCCGCAGCGGCACCACCATGATCGTCGTCACCCATGAGATCGGCTTCGCCCGCGAAGTCGCCGACACCGTCGTCTTCATGGACGACGGTGTGATCGTCGAGCAGGGGCCGCCGGCGGATGTGCTCGACCGCCCGCGGCACGCGCGCACCAAGGCGTTCCTGTCCAAGGTCCTGTGACGTCCGTCCGCTCGGGCCCCTGTCCGTCCGTCCGCACCTTCCTCCGTCCGTCCTTCCGTTTCGCCACCCTGCCGAGGAGTCCTCCGTGCCGCCCCGTCGTCGTCCTCTCCGTATCACCGCCGCCCTGCTCGGCCTCGTCACCACGTTCTCGCTCGCCGCCTGCGGCAACTCCGCCGACGGCAGCACCGACAAGGTGGCGCCCGAGACCGGCGACAAGAAGGGGGTCCAGATCAATCTGGGCCCCGACCAGAAGCGGATCACCACCCCCAAGGTGGATTCCATAGCGGCCCTCGTCCCGGCGGAGATCCGGGAGCGCGGCACCCTTGAGGTCGTCAACTCGGCCGGTTCCGTGCCTCCGCTCGACTTCTACGCCACCGACGACAAGACCGTGATCGGGGTGGAGCCGGACCTCGCCTCGCTGATCGCGAACGTCCTCGGCCTGAAGCCGCACTACAACACCGTCGACTGGGCGAACATCTTCGTCGGTCTCGACAGCGGCAAGTACGACCTCGGCCTCAGCAACATCACGGTCACCGAGGAGCGCAAGGAGAAGTACGACTTCGCGACCTACCGGCTGGACAACATCGCGTTCGAGGCCAAGAAGGGCACCGACTGGCGGGTGAAGGGGCCGGCGGACGTGGCGGGCAGGACGATCGGGGTGGCCTCGGGCACCAACCAGGAGAAGCTGCTGGTCGACTGGAGCAAGACCAATGTGGAGAAGGGCCTGAAGCCCACCGAGATCAAGATCTACCAGAATTCGAGCGACTACTATCTGGCGCTCGGCTCCGGCCGTCTCGACGCGTACCTCGGCCCCAACCCGGTGGCCGCGTACCACTCCGCCTCCACCGGCGAGACCGAGATCATCGGAGCGTTCTCGGGTGCCGGGGACGAGGTCCAGGGCAAGATCGCGGCCACCACCAAGAAGGACAACGGTCTCGTCAAGGCGTTCCAGCAGGCGATCGACACCGTCATCAAGAACGGCACGTACCAGCAGGTGCTGGAGCGGTGGGGGCTGGCGAACGAGGCCGTGTCGTCCTCCGAACTCAACCCCGAGGGACTGCCGAAGACCGCTCAGTAGCCGGACGGCCTCCTCGTACCGGTCCCGGATCCGCTGACGGGAGACAGCACGGGTGCGGGACCCACCAGGGCCGGGGCGTCCCCGCCGGGCGGCCGGCGAAGACGCTCCGGCCCGTTCGGCACCCCTCACACACCTGGGAAGCACGTCGGCAGCGTGCCGTGGCCGCGCCGGGCCGTACGTCCGAACGGGTTGTCGCCGTCCCCGGCCGTGTGTCGTCCGGCGCGGGTGGGGCCGGTGGCACGGTCCGCCGAAGAGACTCGCGGGTGTGACGGATACCCAGGGACCCCAGGGAGACGAAGGCCGCGACGGCGGGGGCAAGGACCAGGGCGACACCTCGCCCGCGCCGCTCTCCGTGCCGGAACTCGACGCCGAGCAGGCCACGATGCTGCGGCTGGTCGGGCGGGAGTGGGAGCGGGTGTCCGCCACCCCCGAGGAGTGGCGTCGTGCGCTGCCCGTGGACCCCGATACCGGCAGCTATCCGGAGCCGGCGCAGATCGTCCCGGCCCGCTTCGGCCGTTTCGTACAGGTGCCCGTGCTCAGCGCGCCGCCGTCCGAGGCCACGGACGGCGAGGTCGTCACGCCGCTCGGCAGGTTCGGCGGCTTCGTCCGGCGGGTGACGCTGGGGGCGCCGCTGAAGAGCACGGCCATCGCGCGGGAGCGGATGCGCAAGCTGATCGCGCTGCCGGTGCTCTCCGCCGACGCGCTGTCGTCGGTGGCGTACGGCCCCGAGGCGCTGCTGGCGGTCCTCGTGCTCGCGGGTACCGCGGGGCTCGCGTACTCGTGGCCGGTGGCTCTCGCGATCGTCTTCCTGATGCTGGCCGTCGGGCTGTCGTACCGTCAGACGATCCGGGCGTATCCGCACGGGGGCGGCTCGTACATCGTCGCCACGGACAACCTGGGGCGAGTGGCGGGGCTGGTGGCGGCGGCCGGTCTGATGACGGACTACGTGCTGACCGTCGCCGTCTCGGTCTCCTCGGGGATGGCGGCGGTCACCTCCGCGGTCCCCGGACTGGCCGATGACGCCGTGCTGATCGGTGTGCTGGTCATCGCCGTGCTGCTGGCGGGGAATCTACGGGGTGTCCGGCAGGCCGGGGCGCTGTTCGCCGCGCCCACCTACGCCTTCATCATCGCCATCGCCGCGCTGGTAGCCGTCGGTGTGTACAACGCGGCCGGCCGGGACTTCGAACCCGTGCCGACGCCGCCGCTGCACGCGGTCGAGGGCGTGGGCCTGCTGCTGGTGATGCGCTCCTTCGCCTCGGGGGCGACGGCGATGACCGGCATCGAGGCGATCTCGAACGCGGTGCCCGCCTTCAAACCGGTCTCCTGGCGCAACGCGCGCACCACTCTGTCCTGGATGATCGGGCTGCTCATCGCGCTGTTCGCCGGCACGATGGCGATGGTCTATCTGGAGGGTGTGATCCCGGAGTCGCGGGAGACGGTGCTGTCCCAACTGGCCCATCGCAGCTTCGGTTCGGGCGCCATGTACGTCTTCACGCAGGCGGCGACCGCGCTGGTGCTCCTGCTGGCGGCGAACACGGCGTACAACGACTTCCCCCGGGTGCTGTACCTGCTGGCGCGCGACAACCACGCACCACGGATCTTTCTGCGTCTCGGCGACCGGCTGGCCTTCAGCAACGGGATCATCCTGCTCTCCGTGGCGGCGGTGTGCGTCTACGTCGCGTTCGAGGGGAAGACGGCCCTGCTGATCCCGCTGTACGCCGTCGGGGTGTTCCTCGCCTTCACCCTGTCGCAGAGCGGGATGGTGATGCGCTGGTGGCGCGGGCGCGACCGGCACTGGCGTAAGAGCCTCTGCTTCAACGCCACCGGCGCGCTGCTCTCGGCGGTGGTCTTCATCACCGCCGGAATCACCAAGTTCACCGAGGGAGCGTGGCTCGCGATCCTCACCGTCGCCCTGTTCCTGCTGGTGACGACGCGGATCCGGCGTCATTACGACCAGGTCGGGGAGGCGCTGCGGCTGCATCCCCAGACGATCGAGGTCCCCAGCCGTACGATCACACCGCAGCCGTGCGCGGAGCCGCCGGCCGGCGCCGGGACCCCGTCGGCCAGGACGGCGTACCCGGAGACCGAGGAGACACCGGAGGAGATCCGCCATCTCTCGGTCGTCCCGGTCGACACGCTGCACCAGGCGAGCATGCGCGCGCTGGCGTACGCCGCTTCCCTTCAGCAGCCCCTCCTGGTGCTGCATGTCAGCCCCAGCGACGAGGACGCCGAGCGGTTCCGCGAGGCCTGGCAGCTGTGGGGCGACCATCTTCCGCTGCGGATCGTCCTCTCCCCCTATCGGGCTACGGTGGCGCCGCTCATCAGCTATCTCGAATCCCTGCACCACCAGCGCCCCGATCTGACCATCACGGTGATCCTTCCGGAGATCGTCGAACGGCACTGGTGGCACCGTCTGCTCCACAGCCCGCTGGCGGGACGGCTGCGGCGCGCGCTCCGGTCCCTCCCGAAGATCGTGGTGACCACCGTTCCGTTCCATGTCTGACTCCTGGGCGCCAGATGACCGTTCATCATCCCAATTGGCCGGTTTGTCGCGTGTCACTTAGCGTGGGCGGTGCATTGCCCAGACAGGGCATCAGGCATCTACATGAGGAGCCCATCGATGCTTTCTCAGACTGTCCGGCCGAGCGAATTCGCTCTGGACCACCACGCGTTGACTATGGCGATGGCAGAACCCGAGGCACCCTTCAGCGACGCTCCCATCTACGCACCTGAAGCGGGGGGCCTGCTGCTCCTGCTGGCTCTCCTTTCCCCGAAGGAGCCGAAGGAGCCGAAGGACCTGTGAACCCCGACCGGTCGCGGACCGCTTATCAGGAATCGGCGGCCGGCCTGGCACGACGTGCCCTCGGCGCCCTGCGGGGCACCGAGGGCACGGCCATGGTCGCCGCACACGTCGAGAGCGCCCAGGACCCCGGGGCCGCGCTGGCCGCCATCCGGCTCCTCGGCGCCGATACCTTCGCGCCGGTCGTGCTGGCGGGTGCCCCGCTCCACCACGAGGACGCCCAGGCCATCGCCCTGGCGTTCTCGGCGCTGCCGCCCGCACGGGACGTGGCGCTCCCGCCGCCCGCCGGACCCGAGGGCCCCTGGCTGATGGCCTGGCGCGACTGGGGCACCGTCACCCTGCTGACCGTGCTCACGGGCGGTGACGGCATGCGGCTGACCGCGCCGCGGCCCGCGCACCCGGCGGACGACGCGCCGGCCGACGACGCGGCGGGATGGGCCGAATGGTCCGTCAGGATGGGGCAGTTGGCCACACTGGCGCTGCCGGGTCTGGACGGTCCTGTGCATGACGCCGCCCGCAGATCACCGCTGGCTCTCGCGCGCGGGGCGACCCGTGCCGTACTGCGCCGGGACTACCCCACCGCCGCGCGGATCGCGCGCTGGCTGGCCTGGCTGCGCTCGGACGGCGTGAGACTGCCGCTCGACGCGGCTCCGCTGGTGGAGCACATCGGCCTGCTGGCCGGCGGGGACCGACTGGCGCTGGACACGGCGATCTCCCGTCGGCTGATCGCCATGTGACCCGGCCCGGCCCCGCTCTGCGCCTACCCCCTCCCCTGGCCCTGGCCCTGGCCCCTCTGATCCTCCGGCCCCTCCGGATCCTCCGCCAGAGCCACCCGGATCCCGCACTCACACCCGATCGGACCGAGACCCGATGGCCATGCCCGTCACAGAAGCCGCCCACCGGATCGCCTCCCAGGCGCTGACCTGGCTCCATACCCAGCGGGAGCACGGCGCCCTGCCGCCCGACACCACCGCCGAACTCGCCGAGCCCGACAGCGTGTACAAGCCGCTGGGCGAGACCGCGCTCGCCGCCTCGCTCGTCCTGCGCGAGGGCGTGGCCGGCTCCGCCGAACTACGCCTCGCCCGCGAGCTGCTGGACTTCAGCTGGAAGCAGCTCGGAGGCGGTGCCATGCTCCATGAGCGGCTGCTGCGCTACCCGATGATGACCGACCCGTTGGAGACATACGCCCACTTCGCCCGCTGCGACTACCGCCATGACGCACTGGACCGGCTGCTGGCGCACACCACCTCGCTGCGTTCGGCGCGGGCGGCGGAGATGCTGCCGAACCGCCGCCTCGCCGTCGCCAACGCGGCGCGGATCGGCGGATTCGACCAGGGCGGCCTCGCCACCGACTGGGCCACGCTGTCCCGCGCGACCTGGCTGGGCGCGTGCCCGGAGCCCTGGCTCATCGACTGGATGACCGCCTACTGCATGACACACACCGTCTTCCACCTCACCGACTGGGGCAGGCTGCCCTCGGGGCTGCCGGGCGATCTCGCCCAGTACCTCGCTCGCTGGCTGCCCGCCTGGATCGACATCTGGGCCGAGATCGGCGAATGGGACCTGGTCGCCGAGCTGCTGATCGTCGGCGGCTGCCTCCCCGAGCCGCACCTCGATCCGGCGGCGTGGGAGCGGCTGGCCAGGATCCAGCACGCGGACGGGCTGATGCCCCGGGACGGCCAACCCGTCAGCGAGGATCCCGCCGAACGCTTCGCCGCGCACCACCACACCACCGTGGTCGCGGTGGTCGCCGGGACCCTCGCCATCTCCCGTGCCCTGGGCGCCCGGTCGTGACACCGGGCGCGGCGGGGGCGGAGGAGGCGACCGGAACGGCGCGGCCGACGGGGACGGAAGAGGCCGGGGAGACGACGGGGACCGGCGAGGGCGCCGGAGCACGCGGGGCCGCGATGTACGTGGCGAACGCCGACGCCGGGCCGCGTCCGCCCGGCTGGGCACGTCGTCCCGCCGAGGCCATCAGGGCGGCGGCGCGCACCGGCGCGGTCGCGGTCGCGCTGCGCCACGGCGACCGGCGGGCCGTCGTGACGTACGGCAGCACCTCGCACCACGGCGGGATCCCCGTCACGGCGGACACCCGGTTCGAGATCGGTTCACTCACGAAGTGCTTCACGGCGCTGCTGCTCGCCGAGCACGTGGCCAGGGGCGAGGTGGCGTACGGCGATCCGCTGGGCCGGTTCCTGCCGCCGGAAGCCCTCCCCCGGCCGCGCGGCGGACCCATCACCCTGCTTCATCTGGCCACCCACACCTCGGGGCTGCCCCGGCTGCCCCCGGGGTTCCTCGGCGGCGCGGCGGCCGACTGGTTCTCCAATCCGTACGCCCGTCTCTCCACCGCCGATCTGCTGCGCGCCCTGGCGAGGACACGTCCGCACGCCCGCCCCGGCGAGCGCGTGCGGTACTCCAACTTCGGTGTGGGGCTGCTCGGTCATCTCCTCACCCGCGCCGCGCCCGGCGGCGGCCCGGGGTACGGGGGCGGACAGGGGTACGGGGACCTCCTCGCGGCCCGGGTGCTCGGCCCGCTCGGGCTGACCCGCACCAGCTGCGGGCCCGGTCTTCCGCAGGCAACGGGCTACTGGCACGGACGTGCCCGGCCGCCGTGGCTGATCCCCGGGCTCGCGGGAGCCGGCGCGCTCCGGTCCAGCGCGCGCGATCTGCTGAAGCTCCTCGATGCCGGGCTGGACGCCGCGCCGGACGTCCCGCCGGGCGCCGCGCCCGCGGTGCCGGTGCCGGTGCCGGTGCCGGACACGTTGCGTACCGCTCTGGTGGACGTGGTACGCCCCCGGCTCGCCCTGCGCGACGGCGGCAAAAGGCTGGCGCTGGTCTGGAACATCCGCGTCCGTCCGGACGGCGACGTCTACCACCACTCCGGCGGCACCCGGGGGTTCAGTGCCTTCGCCGGGTTCAGCCCGCGGCACCGCACCGCACTGGTCGCGCTGACGAACACGAGCCCGACCCTCGGCCAGACGTTCATCCAGAGCGCGTACAACGCGCTGCTGTCCCTGCCACGGCCCGTCTGACGCGTGGCGGAGTCGCCGGTCACCCCGTGACATGGGGCAGATCGGGACCGATGGTGAGGGTCAGCGTGCCGCGCCCGGTCCCGTCCGAGGGGACGGGGTCGAGGCCGGGGAGTCTCGCGGCCAGGGACCGGGCCTGTGCCGCGAAGCCCTCGGGGTAGGTGAGCGTGCTCCGCCCCGCCGGGGCGGGGGCGTTGCCGGTCGCGCTGATCCGGAAGCCGAGCGCGCGCAGCTGTTCGGCGGTCTCGCGGGCCTTGCCGGGGACGTCGGTGCCGTTGAGGACGGCGACCCGCACGGTGCCGGCCGCCGGGGGCAGTTGCTCCGCCGCTTTCAGCAGGCGGGCCCTGGACATCTCCCGGTCCTGGATGAGGGCGGTGAACAACTGCTGGGCGGCGGGCGGGTTCCAGACGACGTTGGCCGTGTCGCCCGGGACGTCTCTGGCCCGGGGATAGTGGGGGACGGTCAGGAACGTGATCCGTTCCGTGGGCATGCGTTTGATACCTGATGCCAGGTCGTACAGGGGTTTGAGACCGGCCAGTTCGGGGTCGGTGGTCAGCGATGCGGTGGCCGAGTCGAGGAATCCGTAGAGCGCCCGCGGCTGGTACAGCCGCGTCCTGGCCTTGGCGGCGAGGGCGCGCATGAACTCCTGCTGGCGGCCGATCCGTCCGATGTCCGTTCCGTCGCCGAGGCTGTAGCGGGCGCGTACGTAGCCGAGGGCCTGGTCGTTCTTCACCGTCTGGCAGCCCGCGCGGAGATCGAGATGGGCCTTCGTGTCGTGGATGGGCAGCGGGGGGCAGATCTCGACGCCGCCCAGGGCGTCGACCATGCCGGTGAACCCGCGGAAGTCCACGATCATGAAGTGGTCGACACGGATACGGGTGTTCTGTTCGACGGTCTTGATCGCGCAGGCGGCGGCCTTGGCGGTGTCGCCCGTGGAACCGCCGATCGCGAACGCCTGGTTGATCTTGAAATGATGGGGAGCCGAGACAGTGCCGTCGCCCTGGCCGCACGCGGGGATCCGGACCCACGAGTCACGGGGGAACGACACCACGGTGGCCCACTCGCCGCTGCCGCCGACATGCAGCAGCATCAGGGTGTCCGACTGCATGGTGGTCAGGTTCCTGCCGAAGGCACCGCCCTGCCCCTCGCGGCTGTCGGAGCCGATGATCAGGACGTTCTCGCCCTGGCCGGCCCTGGGCCGGTTGTCGCCGAGGGCGTCGTCCACGCCCGCGCCACGGATGTTCCCGCTCAGCGCGGTGTAGAACCAGCCGCCCGCCATGGCCGTGGCCAGCACCAGGGCGGCGGCGGCCAGGGCGAGCCAGCGGCCGGCCCGCCGGTACTGGTCCCGCCTGCTCGGCCGGCCACGTGGTGAGGGGGCGGGACGGCCCCTCGGGCTCATGGATGCTGCGTTCATGGCGTCAAGCCCCTTTCGGACGAGGATGGGGATCGGTCCCCGGGGTCCGGATCAGAGCGGCGCGCCGTCGGACTCCCGTGTGGTGAACAGCGGACCCGGCCCGCTGGGCACGGCCGTCCGGGGCATCTTCGTGCCGGAGGTCGTCGTCCTGCCGGCGGCGCGGTCGTCGCCACGCACCTCACGGCGTACCCGACGACGCTCCTCGCACGCGCCCCGCTGCCCGCTTCGCCGCGTACATTCGGACGGCTCTGTCCGGTGGCCCCGTAGCGGGGCGTGGCGTGTAGTGGGTGGTACCGCCGTGATCGGGCGGGCGGTTCGCCGCCCGAGGAGCGGCCGGATCCGAGGAGCCTCGATGGGGACCAACACCGGACGTGCCACCGCGATGGCCCTGGCCCTGCTGTGCGCGGCGGCGGTCACCGGATGTTCGGGCGGCGGTGGCGGTGCTCCGGCGGAGGCGACCGGGGCGCCCGAGGACCTCACGGCGGCCTCCGCGTCCGCCACCGCGAGCCCGTCCCCCTCCGCGACGGTGGCCGGCAAGGTGTCCGCGAGGTCCACTTCTCTCGGAAAGATCCTGGTCGACGGCGAGGGGCGGACCCTCTATCTCTTCGAGGGGGACAAGCCGAACAAGTCCACCTGTACGGGTGACTGTGTGAAGATCTGGCCGCCCCTGACCGTCACCGGAAAGCCCGAGGCGGGGACCGGCGGGGTGAAGGCGAACCTGCTCTCCACCACCACGCGCGACAACGGGGCGAAGCAGGCCACCTACAACGGCCATCCCCTGTACCGGTTCACGGGCGATCACAAGCCCGGTGACACCAACGGCCAGGGCGACTTCTGGTCCCACGGCACCTGGTACGTGCTCGGCACATCAGGCAAGAAGAACACCACTCCGCAGCAGAACACCGGCGGCGGCTACTAAACCCCGGGAGAAGTGATGTCCTCAGCGCCCTCCGGCGTCCGCTCGGGCTCCGGCCGGAGACTCCGGCCGCTGCGCGGAGCGGCCCGGTTGCTGGCCGCCGCCGGTCTCGCGTGGGACGCGTATCTCCACGCCTATCTGGCCGACCAGTACGACGTGGTCACCGCGACCATCAGCCAGGGCGACCTGTTCCGTATCGAGGCCGGTCTGGCATCGCTCGCGGCGTTGTTCGTGCTGGTCTGGCAGCGGCTGCCCGGCGATCTCTTCGCGTGGTGTGTGGCGGCCGGCGGTCTGGCGCTGCTGCTGGTCTACCGCTATGTCGATGTCGGCCAACTGGGCCCGATCCCGAACATGTACGAGCCGATCTGGTACGGCGACAAGAAACTCACGGTCGTCGCCGAGGCGATCGCCGTGGTCATGACCGCCTTTCTGCTGATCACGCACCCGTGGGCGCACCGTGGCCGTCGCCGCGCGGGCCGGCGTGGCCGCAGGACCTGATGGATCCGTCGCCCGCCGCCCGCCGTCCGCCGTCCGCCGTCCGGCACACCGCGCCGCGCCACGCCCCGACCCCACCGGACTCGCCGACGGACCGTCAGGTCCCCTGCGCCCTGTGCTGCCGGGATCGGCTTGTGTTGCCGGGATATTGCGGGTTCATGGCCATGCGCGCGGCGCGCTTCCGGCCATGACGCGGCGGCTCTACCTTCCGTAATCAAGCGATCCCGCCAGTCAAGCGATCCCGCTGCCACAAGAACCCGTGCGAGGCCTGATATGAGCCAGCCCGTAGACTCCATCACCGGGGGACACACTCCCGAGGACAACTCCCGGCAGGACGCCGGTCCCTCGTGGTCCTTCGAGACCAAGCAGATCCACGCGGGGGCCGAACCCGATCCGACGACCGGCGCCCGCGCGGTGCCGATCTACCAGACGACGTCGTTCGTCTTCAAGGACACCCAGCACGCGGCCGATCTGTTCTCCCTCGCCGAACCCGGCAATATCTACACCCGGATCCACAACCCCACGCAGGACGTCCTGGAGCAGCGGATCGCCGCCCTGGAGGGCGGGGCCGCGGCCGTCGCGCTCGCGTCGGGGCAGGCCGCCGAGACGCTGGCGATCCTGACGCTGGCCCGCGCCGGGGACCACATCGTCTCCAGCACCTCGCTGTACGGCGGGACGTACAACCTCTTCCGGCATACGCTCCCCCGGTTCGGCATCGAGGTGTCGTTCGTCGACGACCCGGACGACATCGACGCCTGGCGGGCCGCCGTACGCCCCAACACCAAGGCGCTGTTCGCCGAGACGCTGGGCAATCCGCGCGGCAACGTCCTGGACGTGCGGGCGGTGGCGGACGCGGCGCACGACGCCGGGCTGCCGCTGATCGTCGACAACACCGTGCCGACGCCGTATCTGCTCCGTCCGATCGAGCACGGCGCGGACATCGTGGTGCACTCGGCGACGAAGTTCCTCGGCGGGCACGGCACCACCATCGGCGGGGTGGTGGTCGACGGGGGCACCTTCGACTTCGGCGCGCACGCCGAGCGGTTCGCGGATTTCCACACCCCGGACGCCAGTTACCACGGGCTGCGCTACTGGCCGGATCTGGGCCCCGGCGCCTTCGCGGTCAAGCTGCGGGTCCAGCTGCTGCGCGACATCGGCCCCGCGCTCTCCCCCCACTCCGCGTTCCTGCTGCTCCAGGGCGTCGAGACGCTCAGCCTGCGCGTCGAGCGGCACACGTCCAACGCGCTGGCCCTCGCCGAGTGGCTGGAACAGCGCGACGAGGTCGCCGCCGTCCACTACCCGGGCCTGGCGTCCAACCGCTGGTACGAGGCCGGGCGGCGCTACCTTCCGCACGGTGCCGGCGCGGTCCTCGCGTTCGAACTGCGCGACGGGGTCGAGGCGGGCAAGAGGTTCGTGGACGGGGTCGAACTCTTCAGCCATCTCGCCAATATCGGTGATGTGCGCAGCCTCATCATCCACCCGGCGTCGACCACCCACAGTCAGCTCGGCGAGGAGGAGCTGGCGGCGACGGGCACCGCTCCGGGGTTGGTGCGGCTCTCGGTGGGGCTGGAGAACGTGGCCGATCTCAAGGCCGATCTGGAGGCGGGGTTCCGCGCCGCGAAGGCGGCGTCCTGAACACCTCCGCCGAACCGGCCACGCTCCCCCTCCCGCCGGCCACGGGCGGCTGGCAGGAGGGGGATCCGGCCGGCCGCCGCTCCTGGGTGGCGCTCGACGGTCCGCTCCCGCTGGAGGCGGGCGGAGCGCTGCCCGGGGTTCGGCTCGCGTACGAGACCTGGGGGCGGCTCGCGCCCGACGGCTCGAACGCGGTGCTGGTCCTGCACGCGCTGACGGGGGACAGCCATGTCGCGGGACCGGCCGGGCCGGGGCATCCCACAGGGGGGTGGTGGGATGCCCTGGTCGGTCCCGGCCGGGCGCTGGACACCAGCCGCTGGTTCGTGGTGGCTCCGAACGTGCTCGGCGGCTGCCAGGGCAGTACGGGCCCCGCGTCGGCGCGGCCCGGCGGAGGCCGCTGGGGGCCGGAGTTCCCGTATCTGACGCAGCGCGACCAGGTCGCCGCCGAGGCGGCGCTCGCCGACGCGTTGGGGATCGCGCGCTGGGCCGCCGTCATCGGCGGGTCCATGGGCGGTATGCGCGCGCTCGAATGGGCCGTGGGCCGGCCGGAGCGCACGGGCTCACTGCTGGTGCTCGCGTGTCCCGCCGCCGCCTCCGCGGAGCAGATCGCCTGGGGATCCGTCCAGATCGCGGCGATCCGTTCGGACCCGGCGTGGCAGGAGGGCCGTTACCACGACGCCCCGGCCGGTGGCGGTCCGTACCGGGGGCTGGGGATAGCCCGCCGTATCGCGCATGTGACCTATCGCAGTGAGCCGGAGCTCGGCACCCGGTTCGGCCGGGGACCGCAGCCGGGCGGCCATCCCTGGCGGGGCGGCCGGTACCAGGTCGAGTCGTATCTCGACCATCACGCCGCGAAGCTGGTGCGCCGGTTCGACGCGGGAAGTTATGTGACGCTCACCGAGGCGATGAACGGCCATGACGTGGGCCGGGGCCGCGGTGGCGTCGCGGCGGCGCTGCGCCGGGTCCGGATGCCGGCCCTGGTCGCCGGGGTCGACTCCGACCGGCTCTATCCACTGGCCCAGCAGGCGGAGCTGGCCGCCGCCATCCCGGGAGCCGACCGGCTCAGAACCATCGAGTCGCCGTACGGACACGACGGCTTCCTGATCGAGACCGCGCAGGTGGGGGCTCTGATCGAGGAGTTGCTGTCCCAGGCGTGACCCCCGGCGGCCCGGGCGTGACACCCGGCGGCCCGGGCGTGACACCCGCTGGGCCGACGGGGCGGCGGCCGCCACGTGTCACGGAGCGGCGGGCGCCGTGGGCGACGCGGGCAGCAGATGGTCGCCCGCACTGTCCGTGCTCAGGCAGAGCGAGCAGACCACCGCGTCGTGGGTGAGGCAGGCGGCCAGGTCGGGCCGTTCGAACTCCTGCCGGCACACATGGCAGACGTACGTGGTCGCGCTGGGGTTTCCCTCGGCGTCGAGCAGCGGCTCGTCGATCCCGTCGTCGGTGCGCCGCAGATAGTAACGGCCCTTGGTGGCCACGGCCATCAGCGGTGTGACGACGAACGCGATCACGGCGGCGGCGACGGGTGAGTACGGCTGGAGTGTGTCGCCCAGCGCGTGGAAGTACATGGCGATCGAGAGTCCGGACGCGGCGACGAAGGCCACCACGCCCACCGGGTTGACCGCGTAGAGCATGCCCCGGCGGAACTCGGGCGCGTGCGGGGAGAGTTTGAGCAGATACTTGTTGATCATGATGTCCGTGGCGACGGTCACGACCCACGCGATCGCGCAGTTGGAGTAGAACCCCAGGATGCTGTTGAGGAAGCTGAACATGTCGGCCTCCATCAGGATCAGCGCGAACGCCAGATTGACCAGGACGAAGATCATCCGGCCCGGGTAGCGCTTGGTGACGCGGGTGACGGAATTGGTCCATGCCAGCGAACCGGAATAGGCGTTGGTGACATTGATCTTGATCTGGCTGATCACGACCAGCACCACGGCCAGCGGTACGACCAGCCAGGACGGCATCATCGCGTCGAAGGCGCCGCGGAACTGCTGGATGGGTTCGGTGGCCGCCGCCGGCCCCACCTCGGAGAGGATGTACACGGCCAGGAAGACCCCCATGGCCTGCTTGAGCGCGCCGAGGATCACCCAGCCGGGGCCGGCCATCACCACGGCCGTCCACCAGCCGCGCTTGTTCGCCTCGGTCTTGGGCGGCATGAAGCGCAGGTAGTCGATCTGCTCGCCGATCTGGGCGATGAGCGACAGGCACACGCCCGCGCCCAGCAGTACGGAAGCGGTGTTGACACCGCCGTCGCCGTCGGTGCCCGCGTACGCGAGGAAACGGTTCACCGTGTCCGGGTCGTTGGCGACCAGATAGACCAGCGGCCCGGCCATCAGCAGCAGCCAGACGGGAGTCGTCCAGACCTGGAGTTTGCTGAGTGCCTTCATCCCGTAGATGACCAGCGGGATCACCATGAGGGTGGAGACGAGATAGCCCAGCCACAGCGGCAGCCCGAAGCCCAGTTTCAGCCCCTGCGCCATGATCGAGCCTTCGAGGGCGAAGAAGATGAAGGTGAAGCTGGCGAAGATGACACTGGTCAGCACGGACCCGTAGTAACCGAAGCCGGAGCCCCGCGTGATGAGGTCCAGATCGATGTTGTACCGCGCTCCGTAGTACGCGAGCGGGAATCCGGTGAGGAAGATGACGGCCGCCGCGAGGCCGATCGCGGCCAGCGCGTTGCCGGTGCCGTGGGTGAGTCCGATACCGGCGCCGATGGAGAAGTCGGCGAGATAGGCGATGCCGCCGAGCGCGGTGGTCGCCACGACCATGGGGGTCCAGCGGCGGTAACCGCGCGGCGCGAAGCGGAGGGTGTAGTCCTCCAGGGTCTCGCCGGCCGCCCGGTCGCCGGTTCTCGTGGTGTCCGCCGCCGGCGCCGCGGCCGTCCCGGCCCGAGAGGGCTCCGGATGGCTGTCGGGAGCTATCAGCCGTGGTTCGGTGCTCATGCCACGCCTCCTGGTGGGCCGGGGTGGGGGCGGGAGCGGCTTCCCACGCGGGGAGAGTAGGCAGCCGGTGTTTCCCACCGGCGTTCACCGGATGACGGAGAGGTTTCCGGGCCGGACGCCGCCACGACCGCGGGCGGGGAGTGTGCCACGAGCCGCGCCTACGATGGGCCCATGCCCGGACGCCATGGATCCTCAACAGCGAGCGACGCGCATCAGCACACGCCCGGCGCCTCCGAGCTGGCCGCGGCGGCGTCCGTCTTCTCGCTGCTCGCCGACCCCACCCGACTGCATCTGGTGTGGCTGCTGACCCGCGGCGAGTCCGATGTGACGGCGCTGGCGGCCGCGTGCGGAGCGGCGCGGCCCGCGGTGAGCCAGCATCTGGCCAAGCTGCGGCTGGCGGAACTGGTGCGGTCGCGCAAGGACGGCCGCCATGTCGTCTACGCGCTCACGGACGGCCATCTCCGCAGGCTGGTGGTGGAGGCGATCAGCCACGCCAACCACCAGGTCACCGGCGAACCCTGGCACGACTGAGCCTCCCCGGCCTCTCCCCCGCGGCGCGATGCACACCCCAACGCGTGCATGGATGCGCACACGTGCATTAGATTGGGACGACGCACCCGACGGCCGGTCAAGGACAGTCGCATGCTCACTGTGCTGCGCAACCGCACCTATCGGCATCTCTTCGCGGCCCAGGTCGTCGCGCTCGTGGGAACCGGGCTCGCGACGGTCGCGCTGAGCCTGCTCGCCTACGACCTCGCGGGGGCGGACGCGTCCGCCGTCCTGGGGACGGCCCTGGCCATCAAGATGGTCGCGTACGTGGGCGTCGCGCCGGTCATCGGCGCCTTCACCGACCGGATTCCACGCCGCGCGCTGCTGGTGTCGACGGATCTGGTCCGCGCCGCTGTCGCGCTCTCGCTGCCCTTCGTCTCCCACGTGTGGCAGATCTATGTCCTGATCTTCCTGCTGCAGTGCGCCTCGGCCGCCTTCACCCCGGCGTTCCAGGCGACGATTCCCCGGCTGCTGCCCGAGGAACGCGACTACACACGGGCCCTGTCGCTCTCGCGGCTGGCGTACGACCTGGAGAGTCTGTTCAGTCCCGCGCTGGCCGCCGCGCTGCTGACCGTGATCTCCTACAACTGGCTGTTCGCGGGCACCGCGCTGGGTTTTCTGGCGTCGGCCGCGCTGGTGGTCTCCGTACTGCTGCCCCGGCCGGCGCCGGTGGAACGTACCGGGGGCGCCCGCGCGAAGGCGTACTTCGGCGCCCGGCTGTTCTTCGCCACCCCGAGGCTGCGGGCGCTGCTGTGCCTCGATCTGGCGGTCGCGGCGGGCGGCGCCATGGTCACCGTCAATACAGTGGTGCTGGTACGCGGCGATCTCGACCGGACCGCCGGTGATGTCTCGCTGGCGCTGGGCGCCTTCGGGGGCGGGTCCATGGCCGCCGCTCTTCTGCTGCCCCGGCTGCTCGACAGGGCCGGTGACCGTACGGTGATGCTGCCCGCGGCGTTCGTGCTGCCGGGTGTGCTGGCCGCCGTCTCGCTGGGCACGGCCGTCGCGCCCGGACGGTGGGCGTGGCCGGCTCTGCTCGGCGCGTGGACGCTGCTGGGGATCGCCTCGTCCGTGGTGCTCACCCCGAGCGGGCGCCTGCTGCGCCGCTCCGCCGCGGCCGCCGATCTCCCGGCCGCGTTCGCCGCGCGCTTCTCGCTGTCCCACGGCTGCTGGCTGCTCACCTATCCCCTGGCGGGATCGCTGGCCGTGGGGGCGGGCCTGCCCGCGGCGGCCGGGGCGCTGGCCGGGGTCTCCCTGGCCGCCGCCGTCGCGGCGGTGGCCCTCTGGCCGCGCCGGGACCCCGGCCATCTCGGTCATGTGCACAGCGAACTCCCCGCCGGACATCCGCACGTACGGGACGCGGTGGCCACCCACGCCGGGTGGTGGCACGGCCACGACTACCGGATCGACGCCCTCCACGCGCGCTGGCCCGCACCGGCGCGGACGTCCGCCGAGATCTGACGGCGGCCCGACGGGCCGCACCGGCCGGCGGCACCCGTGCGGGCCCCGATCCGACCGTATGGCGAGACGCTGGTCCACAAGGCGGAAACCGGCCCTTATGCTCATCCCCATGTCCGCACCCGCCCGCCTCCTCTGTCTCGCGCTCTTCGCGAACTCGGCGTGGTGTGTCGACGACGGCCTCTGTCGCCGCGCGACCTGTCCTCGCTGAGCCGGTCGCGGCTGAATCCCGTCGTCGCCGAGCCCTCGGCCGACAGCCGCCGAGTCCTCTTCCCGGCCGCTTCCGCCATGGCCGTCGCCGACCGCGGCGGACACGCCGGCCCCTCCCGTATCCCAGCCCGTCCCCGGAGATCCCGCAATGACCGCACCGCCCGTGGAGGCGACGAAGTCCGCCGCCCTGCTCGCCCCCTCCCCCACCTCCGTACCCCGCCCCGAGGCTCCCCCGGCCCCGCCCGTGCGCCGGGTGCCTCTCGTCGTGTCCGCGCTGATCGCCGTGGCACTGACCGGCTATGTGTGGTCCGCGCATGGCGCCCGGCCCGGTGTGCTCCTGCTGCTCGGCCTCGGTCTCGGCGTGGCGCTCTTCCACTCGCGCTTCGGCTTCACCTCCGCGTGGCGGCAGCTCGTCGCCGTCGGCAACGGCACCGGCCTGCGCGCCCATACCCTGCTGCTCGGGACCACGGCGACCCTGTTCGCGCTGCTGATCGGCACCGGCACCGGCCTCTTCGGTTCGGTGCCCGCGCCGTCGGCCGGACCCCTGGGCGTGGGGCTGCTGGCGGTTTCATCGCCGGTTCGACCCTCGCCGCCTGGCAGTTCGGCCTCTGGAAGGACCTGCCCGCGTTCGAGCCCGTCGTGCTGGCCGACCACATCGGCTGGTTCGGCTCCTGGGCCGTGACCATGGCCGCGCTCGCGCTCATCGTGCTCGTGTCGCGGCGGCTCCAGGCGCGCCGCAACCCGCCGCCGACCGGCCCCGTACCGTCCGCGCGCGGCGCCGCCGCCCGGGTGCTGCGCGGCTCCTGGCCGCTGGCCGCGGGAGCCCTGGCACTCTCCGTGCTCGGCGCCGGCGTACTGCTGGTCTCCGGCGGCGCCTGGGGCGTCACCAGCGCGTTCAGCCTGTGGGGTGCGGAGCTGGTGCGCGCCCTCGGCGGGCACCCGGAGACCTGGACGTTCTGGCAGCAGCCCAACAACGCCGGGATGCTGGCGGGCCCGGTGCTCGCCGACAAGAACAGCCTGACCGATATCGGCATCATGATCGGCGCGGCGGTGGCGGCGGCGCTGGGCGGCACCTGGACGCTCCATCGCGGCGTGCCGTGGCGGACCGCCGTCGCCGCGGTGCTGGGCGGTGTACTGATGGGGATCGGCGCCCGGCTGGCGGGCGGCTGCAATATCGGCGCCTACCTGGCGGGCATCGCCTCGGGAAGTCTGCATGGCTGGATCTGGGGGGCCGTCGCGATCCTGGGCACCTGGGCCGGCCTGAGGCTGCGTCCGCTGTTCGCGCTGAGCAACCCCAAACCGGGGGACGGTATCTGCTGAGCACCGCCGGCATGGCCCGAGGAGGCTCGGGGCGGGAGCGGTTCCCGCCCCCAGCCCCCTCGGAACCTCAGGACGGCCTCAGGACCTCAGGACGGCCTCAGGTCCTCGGGACGGCCTCAGGTCCTCGGGTCCTCGGGACTCTGGGACTTTGCGGCGATTAGCCCTCAGGACCGCCAGTCGACCTTGAAC
Source organism: Streptomyces sp. NPDC039430 (assembly GCF_055639435.1). Lineage (NCBI taxonomy): Bacteria > Bacillati > Actinomycetota > Actinomycetes > Kitasatosporales > Streptomycetaceae > Streptomyces > Streptomyces sp. NPDC039430. Next base: position 46,090 of record NZ_JBVKAK010000006.1, read on the forward strand.
ACCCACACGTGCCGCCCGGACGCACGCGCCGCCGACGGTACGTCGATGACCAGCGAGCCGCCGGTCGTACGCCAGCTCAGCGCCCGGTCGTGGCCGAGCAGCGTCACCCGGTCCCCGGGCCTGACGGGCACCGGAGCCTCGACCGTGAGGGTGCTGCCCGGCCGGGTGAGCGAGTGGATGTAGAACGCCTTCTCCGGCCGGACCGTGAAGCGCAGGTCCTCACCGAGCTGCGGCATCCTCGCCCAGTACGTACTGCCGTAGATCGCCTCGCCGTTGACCTTCAGCCACTCCCCGGTCTCCCGGAGCCTGCGCTCCATGATCTCCGGGATGGTGCCGTCGGCCCGCGGGCCGATGTCGAGCAGGAAGTTGCCGTTCTTGGAGACGATGTCGACGAGGGAGTGGATGACCTCCTCGGTCGTCATGTACTTGTCGTCGGGGGTGGCCCGGTTGTAGCCGTAGGAGCGCGGGTCCAGCCCCCGGCTGGCCTCCCACTTCGCGGTGACGACCGAGTCGTACGTGGTGTACTCGGGCGTGGTGAAGTCGTGCGGGCCGATGCCCGAGCGGTTGTTGACGGTCACCTCGATGGGGCGTGCCCGGTTCTTGGCGTGGTTGAAGTACTCCGCCAGGACGCGATGGCTGTCGTTGTCGCCGCCGATGTCGCACCAGAGGATCTCCGGGTCGTACCCCTCGATCAGCTCCAGCATCTGCGGGGCCTGGAGGTCCTTGATGTAGTCCTGGCCCGCGAAGTGGCCGGTGTACGGGACGGGTTCCAGGGTGTACGGATTGCGGGGCGCGTGCCCCTCCCAGGGGTGGTCGGGGTTGAACCACTCCGGCATCGAGAAGTACAGACCGCGGTGCAGCTCCGGTGTGTAGCGGCGGGACGCGTCGAAGAGTTCCCTGATCAGATCGCGTTTCGGGCCCATCTTCACGGAGTTGCGGTCGGAGACCTTGGTGTCCCAGAGGGCGAATCCCTCATGGTGCTTGGAGGTCAGGACGTGGTACTGGGCGCCCGCGTCCCGGAACAGCTCGACCCAGGAGCGCGGATCGAACCGCTCGGCGCGGAAGAGCGGGATGAAGTCGTCGTAGGCGAACGACTCGCCATAGGTCTGGCGGTGGTACGCGTACGTCGGGTTGTCCGGGTCCTGCATCTGCGACCAGTACCACTCGGCGTACTGCACGCCGACCGGCGCCCACGCGGGCACGGAGTAGACCCCCCAGTGGATGAAGATCCCGAACTTCGCGTCCTGGAACCAGTACGGCGCCTGATGGGTGTTCAGGGAGTCGTCGGTGGGCCGGAAGTCGGGCACGCCCAGGGTGAGGGAGCGGCGCGCTGCGGCGGCTTCCCGGCCCCGGCCGCGGGCGACGATACGGCCGTCCGCACGGGTGCCGGGTGAAGTGCCGGGGCCGGGGCGGATGCCGATCCGTACGCGGGTCTCGTCGCCGGGAGCGAGCCGGGTGACACGGGCGGGTGCGACCGTACGGGCCCCCGGGACGTCCACAGAGAGGGTGAGCCCGTCGGCGGCGAGAATGCCCACCGTCCCCGCGTTGACGACCGTGGCCTCGACGCTCTGGGCGCCATGGTCCAGTGAGGAGGTCGTCGAGCGCGCGCCGCGGAGCGCCAACGCCCGTCCCTCGGCGGCCGGTTGGAGGGAGAGCGCGAAGATGTGCAGCGAGGAGGAGTTCGCCTCGGCGGGGCGGGTGACCGGCAGCGTGAGGGCCACCGCCTCCCTGCCCGGGTCGAGGGCGACCGCGGACGCGGCGATCACGACCTGGTGGGGGTCCTCGGCGCCGGTGGGGCCGTAGCGGTACGGGGCGACGAGGGCGCCCGTGCCCGCGTACCAGTCGGGGCCGCCGAGGGAGGCGGTCGAGGTGGTGCCGTCCGCGTAGTGGACGGTGACCTCCCCCGAGGTCTCGCCGTAACTGCTCGCCGTCAGGAAATGGCCCGACAGATACCGGCCCGGGGGCAGTTCGACACGCTGCCCGAGCGCGACGATGTTGTTCTTCGCCCCCGCCGTGGCGGCCGGGAAGAGATAGGCCAGTCCGTCGATCTCCACCTCCCCGGCGGGCAGTTCCCCGCCGGGGAAGGTGTAGCCGGAGCCGTCGAAGTTCCCCCCGCGGGCGTCGGCGGTGTCGATCCCGTCGTTGTCGAACCACCGCTCCAGGGGTACGGGGAGAGCGGCCGGGACCGTGCCCCAGTCGCCGTCTCCCCCTTCCGTCCCCGTCTCCGGCCCTGTCGCTGTTTTCGCCCCCGGCGGCGTGGTGTGCGGACTCGCGTCGGCCGTGGCCGGGTGGACCAGAGCGGCGCCGATTGCCGCTCCTGCCGTCATTCCGAGTACATGGCGTCTGGGAAGTTCCGTCATGAGATCCGATGATTGGAGCATGACAAGAACCTGTCAACGCTCCTTTCAGGACCGGATTTTCTTGACCGACCGTATCCATCGGATGAATCGAGAGCCATGATGGATCGAGGGCCAGGATGGGTGGAGGGAGGAACGGGATGCGCCCTGACGGGAAGGGACAGGGCCCTAGGGAGTGTCCCTGTCGTCCCCGGCGTTCCCGGCGGGCGTCGTGTCCCCGTTCGCGGCGGACGCCGCCGCCGTGTCGCGTACCCGTCCCCGCACCGCGAACCAGCCCACGACCAGGGCCGCCGCGATCACCGGAACGAGCAGCACCGTACGGCGGCCGACCCCGCCGTCGGCCCACATCAGCACGACGACCCCGGCCAGGAAGGCGAGGGTGACCAGCTCGACGAACGGCGACCCCGGCAGTCGGTAGGACGGGCGCGCCAGCCGGCCCTCCTCGGCCCGCCGGACGAAGACCAGGTGGCAGAGCATGATGATGGCCCAGGTGGTGAGCACACCGAGCGCGGCGATATTGAGGACGATCTCGAACGCCTCACCCGGCACGACATAGTTCAGACCGACGCCGAGCACACAGACGGCGGCGGTGAGCATGATCCCGCCGTACGGCACCTGGTGCCGGTTCATGAGCCCGGTCCAGCGGGGCGCCGAGCCCGCCATCGCCATGGACCGCAGGATGCGACCGGTCGAGTAGAGGCCGGAGTTGAGGCTGGACATCGCGGCGGTGAGCACCACCAGATTCATCACGTCGCCCGCCGCCGGCACACCGATCTTGGACAGCACGGTGACGAAGGGGCTTTCCGAGGCCGAGTAACCGTCGTACGGGATCAGCAGGGCCAGCAGCACGACCGAGCCGACGTAGAAGACCAGGACCCGCCACATGATGGAGTTCACCGCGCGCGGCACGACCTTGTGCGGCTCGGCCGTCTCGCCCGCGGTGACACCGATCAGCTCGACGGCCGCGTAGGCGAAGACGACGCCCTGGAGGACCACGACCACCGGCAGCAGACCGGACGGGAAGAAGCCGCCGTTGTCGGAGATGACATGGAGGCCGGGCGTCTGCCCGTCCACCGGCTGCCGGGTGACCAGCAGGAAGATACCGATCGCCATGAAGGCGACGAGCGCGGCGACCTTGATGATCGCGAACCAGAACTCCATCTCGCCGAAGATCTTCACCGAGATCAGATTCACACTGAGCACCACGGCGAGCGCGACGAGGGCGAGCACCCACTGCGGCACCTCGGTGAAAAGGCTCCAGTAGTGGGCGTAGAGCGCGACGGCCGTGATGTCGGCGATACCGGTGGTCGACCAGTTCACGACATACATCCAGCCGGCGGTGTACGCGCCCTTCTCGCCCAGGAACTCCCGGGCGTAGGAGACGAAGGAGCCCGACGACGGCCGGTGCAGGACCAGTTCACCGAGGGCGCGTACGACGAAGAAGGCGAAGAGGCCGCAGACGGCGTAGGCCAGCGCGAGGGCGGGCCCCGCGGAGGCGAGCCGGCCGCCCGCGCCGAGGAAGAGCCCGGTGCCGATCGCGCCGCCGATCGCGATCATGTTGATGTGCCGGGACTTGAGGTCCTTGCTGTATCCGGCGTCCCCCGCGTCCGGTGAGGAGGCGTCGACCGGGTGTTCCGGCGGGGACGGCGGCGTGTCCTGGACTGCTTCCTCGCGCACGGCTGTTCAGCTCACTTCGTAAGTGGGGGGTTTAGCGGCACGTTAGATCAACTTCATTAGTGATCTCCCTAGGCTGTGCGCGGACGTCACGAACGGGGCGGGAAATGAGGGACCTTGACGAGCGGGTCCGTCCCAGGAAACTCACTCGTGAGGGTCCGTCCCCGGAAACTCACCCGTACCGTTGGGCGTCGGTCAGCGAGCGGCTGATGGCCCTGGCACCCGAGAGGCCGAGCGGCCACGTCCTCGGGCTGCACGCCTCCGGCATGCTGACCGCGCGGGGGGTTGGCGCGGCCCTGGCGGGAGCCGCCGCCGAGCACATGCCGTCATCGACGGCGATGGCGCTGACGGCGGCGGCCTCGCCGGCGGTCACCCTGGCCCTCGTCGTCCCCGCGCCCGCGCGGCGCGGATGAGACGGACCGGACGGGCGGGCGGGGCTCGACGACACGGCGGGACGCGGTGTCCGGCGGCGGGACCGCTACCCGCGATACGTCTCCAGCAGGCGCAGCCACACCTCGCTGATCGTCGGGTAGGACGGAACCGCGTGCCACAGGCGGTCGATGGGGACCTCGCCGACGACCGCGACCGTGGCGGAGTGGAGCAGCTCACCGACGGCCGGGCCGGCGAAGGTGACTCCCCGGAGAATCCCGCTGTCCAGGTCGACGATCATGCGGGCCCGGCCGCGGTACCCGTCGGCGTAGAGGGACGTGCCCGCGATGCCGGCCATGTCGTAGTCGACCGCGCGAACGCGGTGGCCCGCCGCTTCGGCCTCCGCGAGGGTGAGGCCCACGGCACCGACCTCCGGCTCCGTGAAGACGACCTGGGGGACGGCGGCATGGTCGGCGGTGGCGGCGTGGCTGCCCCAGGCGCCGGCGTCCAGGGTCGGTACGCCCTGGGCCCTCGCGACGATGACGGCACCCGCGATACGGGCCTGGTACTTGCCCTGATGGGTGAGCAGGGCGCGGTGGTTGACGTCACCGACCCCGTAGAGCCAGTCGGTGCCCTCGACCCGGCAGGTGTCGTCGACGGTCAGCCAGGAGCCCGGTTCCAGGCCGACCGACGCGAGACCGGCGTCGTCCGTGCGGGGCGCGCGGCCGGTGGCGAAGAGCACCTCGTCGCACTCGATCCGCTCACCACCGTCCAGCGTCACGGTCACCGGTCCCGTCCCGCCGTCGCGCTCGACCGCGCTCACCGAGACGCCCGTACGGACCGTGGCGCCCGCCTCCGTCAGCGACTCGGCGACCAGCTCTCCGGCGAAGGACTCCATCCTGGGCAGCAGGCGGTCACCCCGCACCAGCAGCGTGACGTCCGAGCCCAGCGCCCGCCAGGCGGTGGCCATCTCCACGCCCACCACTCCCCCGCCGACGATCACGAGCCGTCCCGGGACCCGCGATGAGCTGGTCGCCTCGCGGCTGGTCCAGGGCTTGACGGCGGCGAGTCCCGGGAGATCGGGCAGTACGGCCCGGCTGCCCGTGCACACCGCGACGGCGTGCCGCGCGACCAGCACCGTGATGCCGCCGTCGGGGCCCGTGACGGCGACCCTCTTCCTGCCGTCCAGCCGGCCGTGTCCGCGGTGGAGATCGGCACCGGTCCCGTCGAGCCACGCGACCTGGCCGTCGTCCTTCCAGTGCGCGGTGAACTCATCGCGATGCGCGAGCACGGCCTTGGCGTCCAACGGCCCCTGCACGGCCTGGCTCACCCCCGGGACGCGCCGGGCGTCGGCGCGTGTGATCGCCGGGCGGAGCAAGGCCTTGCTGGGCATACACGCCCAGTACGAGCACTCGCCGCCGACGAGTTCGCTCTCGACGACCGCCGTGCTCAGCCCGGCCGCCATGGTCCGGTCGGCGACGTTCTCCCCGACCGGTCCCGCGCCCAGCACCACAACGTCGTATTCAAGGGTTTCCGTGGCATGCGTCATCGTCATAGGGGCCAGTCTGGTGCGCGTCCGGTCGCATGGCCACACGATCTTCGGGCAGGGGCCAGGAATACGGCGGTGACGCACACCGTTGTCGCAGGCGCCGCAACCCGGAGAGTCAGGAAGAGGTATCAGGCAATGGCCACTGTGGAACTCACCAAGGAGAACTTCGACCGGACGGTGTCGGAGAACGACTTCATCCTGATCGACTTCTGGGCTTCCTGGTGCGGTCCGTGCCGCCAGTTCGCCCCGGTCTACGAGAAGGCCTCGGAGCGCCACGAAGACCTCGTCTTCGCCAAGGTCGACACGGAGGCGCAGCAGGAGCTGGCCGCCGCGTTCGAGATCCGCTCGATTCCGACGCTGATGATCGTCCGGGACAATGTCGCGGTGTTCGCCCAGCCGGGCGCGCTGCCCGAGACCGCCCTGGAGGACGTGATCGGACAGGCACGCGCGCTGGACATGGACGAGGTGCGGAAGTCGGTGGCCGAGGCCGAGGCGCAGGCCAAGAACGGCGAGGCCGCTCGGTGACCGGGGGCGCTCGGTGACCGCGGCCGCCAGGTGACCGGGGACCGGGTGGCCGGCGGCCCGCAGTGACCGGGAGCGCCCCGCCGGCTCCGTCGTCTCCCGTCGCCCCGTCAGCGTTCCAGAACCAGCGCGAGGCCCTGTCCCACGCCGATGCAGAGCGCGGCGAGGCCCGTGCCCGAGCCCGCCGCGGCGAGCTGGTGGGCGACGGATCCGGCCAGCCGGGCTCCGGAGGCGCCGAGCGGATGACCGATCGCGAGGGCGCCGCCACGCGGGTTGACGACGGCCGGATCGAGTCCGGGCCATTCGGCGAGGCAGCCCAGCGACTGGGCGGCGAAGGCCTCGTTGAGTTCGAACGTGGTGAGATCGGCGAACGTACGGCTGGCCTTGCCCAGAGCCCGCTGGACCGCCTCGACCGGGCCGAGGCCGAAGAGCTGCGGTTCGACGCCGGTGACCGCGGAGGCCCGGATACGGGCGAGCGGTTCGCGGCCCGTCTCGCGCAGCCCCGTCTCGTCGACGAGCAGCAGCGCGGCGGCGCCGTCATTGAGGGGTGAGGCGTTGCCGGCCGTCACGGTCCCGGTCCCGTCCGTACGGAAGGACGGCTTCAGCTTGGCGAGCGCCTCCATGGAGGTGCTGTCGCGGACGCATTCGTCGCGGGCCAGGTCCACCCCGTCGTACGGGACGACCTCGCCGTCGTAGAGGCCCGCGGCCCAGGCGTCGGCGGCCTTGCGATGGCTGGCGAGGGCGAACGCGTCCTGCCGCTCCCGGGTGATCGCGTGCTTGTCCGCGATCAGTTCGGCGCCCTCGCCCAGCGGAACCGTCCACTCCGCGGGCATCGCCGGGTTGGTCATGCGCCAGCCGAGGGTCGTCGAGTGAAGCTGCTGATGCCCGGCCGGAAAGGCCCGCTCCGGCTTCTGGAGCACCCAGGGGGCGCGGGACATCGACTCGACCCCGCCCGCCACGACGACGGACGCGTCGCCGAGGGCGACCGCGCGGGCCGCCTGGATGACCGCTTCGAGGCCGGAGCCGCAGAGCCGGTTGACCGTCACCCCCGGGACGGACACCGGCAGTCCGGCGAGCAGCACGGCCATGCGCGCCACGTCGCGGTTGTCCTCGCCCGCGCCGTTGGCGTCCCCGAACACGACGTCGTCGATCCTGGCCGGGTCGAGCTCCGGAGAGCGGTCCACCAGGGCCCTCACCACATGGGCGGCGAGATCGTCGGGGCGTACGGAGGCCAGCGCACCCCCGAACCTGCCGATCGGGGTACGGACGGCGTCGACGACATAGACATCGCGAATGGTCATCGGATCTCCGGCTTCTCTCCCACAGCGTGACGCGGTGCCGGCGGTGAGCGCGGGCGCGGGGCGGCTGTTCCGCACGTCTGCCCTCGCCCATCAGGGTGTCCGCCCCGTGAACCATCGTTCACACCGGCCCCGCCAGAGTCTCTGTCCGGAGACGATCTCTGTCAACGGCCGCACCGCTCCCGCTCCGGCACCCCGGGCATCGCGCGACGGGCCGGGGAGCGTCAGCCGGCCGGAGCGTCGACCACGCGGACCGACAGGCCGTAGTCCACTTCGTACCCGTCGATCAGCAGCGCCTCGACCGTGCGGGTCTCGGGGTCGATATCGGCCTCCATGCCGTTGCCCGCGTAGCGCGGATAGCCGGAGGCCCCCGTTTCGCCGGTCGCCTCGACGAGGGCCGAGCGCAGTGCGTTCGCCGAGCTGGGCGGCCCTTCGTCGCCCTCGGTGTGCTCGGCGACCAGCAGGATCTCGAAGCGCGCCGGAATGGTGGTCATACCTCCGACGCTAACCATCCCGTCACGGCCACGCATGTCGCGGCCCCCGCGCCGCGCGCTCCGCCGTACCGGGCCCCGCCGCACGCACGGCGTCGCGCCCGCCCGCACCGACGGCGCCCGGGGGTCAGCTGGACTCGCGGTGAACGACCCGCGAGTCCATCAGGTCATGCCGCTCCGGCTCGCCGCCCGGGTCACGGACCGCCCGGTCGACGAGTTCGGCCAGCCACTGCCCCGTCACCACGTCGATCCGCACCGTCGAGAGCCGGGGCCGCAGCAGTCTGCCGAGCAGCAGATCATCGCAGCCGATCACGGCCGTCTCCGCCGGGATGCCGATTCCCTCGTCCTGGAGCGCGCGCATCAGGAGCATCGCGTACCCGTCGCTGAACGCGAAGACCGCGTCGAGGCCCAGTGCCCGCCAGCGGGCGGCGAGGGCGGCGGCCGAGTCCTCCTCGTACGCGAGCGGCAGCGGGACGATCCGTACGCCCGTGCCGGCGCCCCCGTCGGCGGCGGCCTCCGCGGCGGCGCGGGCGCCCGCGAGCCGGGGTCCTGAGAACGTCTCCAGACCGGGTTCCCCGGGCATCACCACCCCGATCCGGCGACAGCCACGTCCGATCAGATGCGCCACCGCCCGGCCGCCGATCCCGCTCTGGTCCATGACCAGCGCGTGCGCGCCCTCGACCTGTCCGGGTCCCACGGTGATGACGGCCTTCGCGCCGGACCGTTTGAGCACCTCCACCCCGTGCGGGGTGAGGGCGATCTCGCTGAGCGACACGACCGCGACGGGCCGCAGCTCCGCCCAGGCGCGGGCCGCCCCGTCCCCGTCCAGACCGAGGCTGCCGTACTGCACCACGGTGTAGTCGAGCCGGCGCAGCGCCCACTGGAGTTCGTTGAAGAAATGGCTGTAGAGCGGTCCGACGGGGATGTGCGCCGTGGGCAGCAGAACGATCCTGGTCTGTCCGGCCCGCAGGGAGCGCGCGGCGGCGTGCGGTACGTAGCCCAGCCGCTCGGCGGCCTCGCGCACCTTGCGGCGGGTGGGATCGCTGATGCGCACGGCCGAGGTGTTGTTCAGTACGTACGAGACGGTGGCCCGGGAGACTCCGGCCAGCCGGGCGACATCGGCGCTGGTCGGAACGGGACTTTCAGCGGGCTGCTCGATTGACTGGGTCATGGCAGCCGGTATCTTTCCAGACCGGTCCGCGGAGGTCCGGCGGACGGCCGAACCAGCACGCCGGCACGGATCTGCGCCATGCCGGTGAGCCCGCGAGCGAACGGTCCGACCCGAGATCCTGGAAGGCACGCACTGTGCGACTTCACACCCGTACCTGGGGCGAGGGCGACCGCGTCGCGCTCCTGATCCACGGCATCATGGCCGACCACCGCACCTGGCGCCGTGTGGGCCCCGCCCTCGCGGCCCGCGGCCTGCGCGTGATCGCCGTCGATCTGCGCGGCCACGGCGCCACCGGGCGCGGTGACCACAGCGGTGACTACGCCATGGAGCTCTTCGCCGACGACCTCGTGGAGACGCTGCCGGCCGGAGCCGACGTGGCGATCGGACACTCCCTCGGCGGGCTCGCCCTCTCCCTCGCCGCGGCGCGGCTGGCGCCGGAGCGTGCCGTCTACTCCGACCCCGCCTGGTATCTGCCGCGCGTCGAGGGGGAGTTGGACGGCCCAAAGGCGCTGGCCCGCGCCAAGACCCTGTCACGGCAGGAGATCACGGCGCTGAACCCCCGGTGGGAGACCGAGGATGTGGAGGTGGAGCTGGAGACCCTCGCGCTCTGGGACGAGAACACCGCGTTCGGTCTCGCCCCGGCGTTCGGCGCCGATCTGCTGCCGGCCGCGCCGGTCGTCCCCTCGCTCGTGCAGCTCGCCGGTCCGAGCACCATGATCTCCCCCGCGAACGCGGCGGAGTTGGCGCGGCGAGGCTTCCATGTCCGTACGGTGGCGGGCGCCGGGCACACCATCCACCGCGACGACTTCGACGGGTTCATGACGTCCCTGGACGGCTGGATATGACCGGGCCCGCGATGACCGGCGCGAGGGCGGTCCCTTCCCGGATCCGCTGGTCCGGAAGGGGACCCGCCCCACGGAGCGGCCCGGGGACGATCTAACGTCGTCCGGATGACGCCCATTCCCGGCGCCGGCAGCGGCGACCGCACCAGTGACAGCAGCGACCTCCATTCCCCCGGCCGTGGCGGCCCGGCCGCCACGACGGAGGCCGAGCCCCGGGACGTGGGGCGGGTCCGCACCTCGTACGCCCCGGAGCACGACGGTGATCCCGACCCCGGCGAGATCGTCTGGACCTGGGTGCCCTTCGAGGAGAACGACGGGCGTGGCAAGGACCGTCCGGTGCTGGTGGTCGCCCGCGAGGCGGCCGGCACGCTGCTCGCCGTACAGCTCTCCAGCAAGCGGCACAACCGGGACCGCGAGTGGGTACCGATCGGGGTCGGGCCGTGGGACCGCGCGGGCCGTGAGTCCTGGGTGAATGTGGACCGGGTGCTGCGCGTCCACGAGAAGGGCATGCGGCGCGAGGCCTGCGCGCTGGACCGCGGACGGTTCAACCTGGTCGTCAACCGCCTCAGGGAGCTGTACGGCTGGCGCTGAGGCGCGCCACCGCGCCCTCGGGCGCCGCATGGTCCGCGAACACCCGCCGGAACGCCCCCAGCGTGGTCCCGGCCGCCGTACGGTCGAGTACCGCGAAGACCGTCTCGTCGAAGCGGCCCGCGAACCGGCCGCCACCGGTGAGCGCCGTCCGGAACGCGTGCGCGACCTGCTCCGGGTCGTTGCGGAAGACCCCGCAGCCCCAGGCGCCCAGCACCAGCCGCCGGTAGCCGCGCTCCGCCGCCGTCTCCAGCACGCGTTCGGCGCGAACGGCGAGCGCGGCGGGAATCCGGTGGACCTCGGCGGGGGCGTTCCGGGCGATCACCCCCGCGTTCGGCGCGGGCGAGGTGAGGAAGCCGGCCCGGTACGGCGTGTCGAGCAGCCGGCCCCGGTCGTCGCGGAAGACCGGCACGCCGGGTGAGTGGATCACCCGGTCGGTGTAGAAGGGGCTCCGGTCCGCTCGGTGGTGCGCGTAGAACTCGGGCACGCGCAGCAGCGTCGTATACAGCGCGGAGGCCCGGCAGAGGGCTTCCTCCTGGGCCTGCGCGCCGTTGAGATACCCGCCGCCGGGGTTGCGCGCGGAGGCGAAGTTGAGGACGGCGACCGGTCCGGAACCCTCCGCCGTCAGCCGCCGCGCCGCCTCCGGGCTGCTCTCGCCGGTGACCTCGATGACCGGCGCGCGGCTCGCCCCGCCGGTGGCCCGGCCCCCGTCCGGAGCAGTGCCCGCCGCCCGGTCCCGCGTGGGCGCCGTCGCCCCGTCCGGGGCCGGCGCGAACGCGACCGGGCCGGGTCCGTACATCCGGGTGCCGGCGACCGCCGCGTCCACGGCCGCGCGAATGTCCACGTCACAGCCGTTTTCCGTACGGTAGCCGCCCGTTCGGACGATCTCCTCTGTTTCTTTCGCGATCCCTCGCAGCCGTGCGCTCACGCGGAAATCCTGCGTGAACGGCCGCCTTCGGGGCAACCGGATTTCTGACGAAACGATGACTGCAGGGGCACTCTTGTGCGAAGCGGCGAGAGTGGCTTTAGGTTGGACGAAGCACTTCGCCCCCAACCCGGGAGCGGAGTCCGGTCACGGTCTTCGACAGGAGGATCCGGCCATGCCATCCGACGGTTTCCCCGACGAGGGAACACCACTCGGCGAAGATGACGCCGAGGATCTACTACGCGGTATCTGTTTCAAGACGGGCCCGCCCCGCACCGTGGGTGTGGAACTGGAATGGCTCGTGCACGACCTGCGCTCCCCCGAAAGAGCGGTCCCGGCCCACCGCCTCAGAGAGGCGTACGAGGGGCTGAGGGACCTGCGCCTCGCATCGGCACTCACCTTCGAACCCGGCGGCCAGCTGGAGCTCAGCTCCCCGCCCGCCGCGTCACTGATGGAGTGCGTCACCACCACCGCCGCGGACCTGGACACCGTACGCCCGGCCCTGCGTACGGCGGGACTCGCGCTCGCGGGTCTCGGACAGGACCCCTGGCACTCCCCGCACCGCATGCTGCGGGAGCCGCGCTATGACGCGATGGAGACCTACCTCGACCGGATCGGTCCTGCCGGGCGCGCCATGATGCGGACCACGGCCTCCATCCAGGTGTGTCTGGACGCGGGCCACGAGGAGCCCGGCCCGCTCGGTTACGGCCGGCGCTGGCAACTCGCCCATCTGCTGGGCGCGGTGCTGGTGGCCGCCTTCGCGAACTCGCCCATGAGCGAACGCAGACCGACCGGCTGGCGCTCCACCCGGCAGGCGATGTGGGCACAGCTGGACCCGGCCCGTACCGCCGCGCCCTCGGCGCGCTACGAACCCCGTGCCGCCTGGGCGGCGCATGCCCTGGACACACCGGTGATGTGCATCCGGGCGGAGAAGGGGCCCTGGCCGGTGCCCGACGGGCTGACGTTCCGGGAGTGGATGAGGTCCGGGCTGCCGCGTCCGCCGGTCCGCGCGGATCTCGACTACCACCTCACGACGCTGTTTCCGCCCGTCCGGCCGCGTGGTCATCTGGAGTTGCGGATGATCGACGCCCAGCCGGGCGAGGACGGCTGGATGGTGCCGCTCGCCGTCACCACCGCGCTGTTCGACGATCCCGAGGCGTCGGAGACCGTCTACCGCACCGTCAAGCCACTGGCGGAGACCGCGGGTTCGCTGCCCGCTCCGCGCAATCTCCTCTGGGCGAACGCGGCGCGGCACGCGCTGAGCGACCCGGAGCTGCACGCCGCGGCGATCGCCTGCTTCGCCATCGCCCAGGAAGCACTCCCGCGCGTCGGCGCCACGAAGGCCGTACAGGACGCCGTCGCGGCCTTCAACGACCGCTACGTCATGCGCGGCCGATGTCCCGCCGATGATCTGCGCGCCTCTGTGAACGGGAAGGACCCCAGGCCATGACCGACTCCGCGGAAACCATGGAAGGCGCGGACAGCGTGGAAGCCGTCGGGACAACGGCGGAACGGCTGCGGCGGCGCGCCGTCGAGGCCCTGACGGCCGCCAGGGACCGTACCGCTCTGCTGACCTCCTGTGTCGACGACCACGAGCTGACGGCGCAGCACTCGCCGTTGATGTCCCCGCTGGTCTGGGACCTGGCGCACATCGGCAACCAGGAAGAGCAGTGGCTGCTGCGGACGGTCGCGGGACGCGACGCCATCCGCCCGGAGATCGACTCCGTCTACGACGCCTTCGAGCATCCCCGGTCCGCGCGGCCGACGCTGCCGCTGCTGCCCCCCGCCGAGGCGCGCGCCTACGCCTCCGACGTACGCGGCAGAGTCCTGGACATCATCGAGCACACCCCGCTGCACGGCGGTCCGCTGCTGGACGCGGGGTTCGCCTTCGGGATGATCGCCCAGCACGAGCAGCAGCACGACGAGACCATGCTCATCACCCACCAGCTGCGGCGGGGCCCCGCCGCGCTGACCGCGCCCCCGCCGCCCGCCGGGGACACCACGGGACTGCCCTCAGAAGTGCTCGTACCGGCCGGGCCCTTCACGATGGGCACCTCCACCGAGCCCTGGTCGCTGGACAACGAACGCCCGGCCCATCAGCGGCTCGTCCCGGCGTTCTTCATCGACACGGTGCCGGTGACCAACGGTGCATACCAGCACTTCATCGACGACGGCGGCTATACCGACGAACGCTGGTGGGCCGCGGCCGGCTGGGAGCAGATCCGTACGCACGACATCGGCGCTCCGCTGTTCTGGCGGCGCGAGGGCGGGCAGTGGCTGCGCCGCGCGTTCGGCGTGGTGGAGCCGGTCCCCGCGGACGAGCCGGTGCTCCATGTGAGCTGGTACGAGGCCGACGCGTACGCCCGCTGGGCGGGGCGGCGGCTGCCGAGCGAGGAGGAGTGGGAGAAGGCCGCCCGGCACGATCCCGTCTCCGGCCGGTCGCTGCGGTACCCGTGGGGTGACGACGAGGCCACCCCGGAGCGCGCCAATCTCGGCCAGCGCCATCTGCGGCCGGCCCCGGCGGGCAGCTATCCGCGGGGCGCCTCGCCGCTCGGCGTACGGCAGTTGATCGGGGACGTCTGGGAGTGGACGTCGAGCGACTTCCTGCCCTATCCGGGGTTCGCCGCGTTCCCGTACCGGGAGTACTCGGAGGTGTTCTTCGGCAGCGCCCACAAGGTCCTGCGGGGCGGGTCGTTCGCGGTGGACGCGGTGGCGTGCCGCGGTACGTTCCGCAACTGGGATCTGCCGGTCCGCCGCCAGATCTTCTCCGGTTTCCGTACCGCCGGGGATGTCTGATGTGCCGCCATCTCGCCCGGCTTGGGCCGCCGGTGACGCTCGGTGAGGTGCTCATCGCGCCGCCGCACGCGCTGTTCCGGCAGTCCTGGGAGCCGCGCCGGCAGCGCAACGGCACGGTCAACGCCGATGGTTTCGGGGTGGGCTGGTACGCGGAGGGCGATCCGCTGCCCGCCCGCTACCGCCGTGCGCGGCCCATCTGGGGGGATCTCGGATTCACCGATCTGGCGCGGGTGATCCGTACCGGCGCCCTGCTCGCCGCGGTACGTGACGCGACCGAGCCGGGCGCCGACGGGGAGGCCGCCGCCGCGCCGTTCTCCGACGGGCCGTGGCTGTTCAGCCACAACGGCTCGGTCGGCGGCTGGCCGGGCAGCCTCGCGGGCCTGGCCGCGTCCCTCCCCGCCGAGGAGCTGCTCACCCTCGCGGCCCGCAACGATTCCGCGCTGGTATGGGCCCTGCTGCTGCACCGGCTGCGGGCCGGTGACGAAGTCGGCCAGGCACTGCGAGACACCGTCCTCGACATCGCCGCCGCCGCGCCGGCCTCCCGGCTCAATCTGCTGGTCACCGACGGTGAGCGGATCGCCGCGACCGCGTGGGGGGACACCCTCTGGTATCTCACCGATCCCGGGGGCCACTGGACCGTGGTGGCCTCCGAGCCGTACGACGACGACGCGCGCTGGCGCGAGGTCCCCGACCGCACCCTGCTCGTGGCGACCCGCGACGACGTGCTGTTGTCCCCACTCAAGGAGCCACCCGAGTGAGCCCGTTCCTGCTGACCCGCACCCTGCCCGAGGACGCCACGGACGCGGCCCTGCGCGCCGATGTGCTCCAGGGGCTGACCCGTACGCCCAAGGTGCTGCCTCCCAAATGGTTCTACGACTCCCGGGGCAGCGAACTCTTCGAGGAGATCACCAGGCTGCCCGAGTACTATCCGACCCGCGCCGAGCGGGAGATCCTGCTCGCGCGGGCGCCGGAGATCGCGGCGGCGACCGGGGCGCGGACCCTCGTGGAGCTGGGGTCCGGTTCGTCCGAGAAGACCCGTCATCTGCTGGACGCGCTCACCGGTCTGCACAGCTATGTGCCGGTGGATGTCAGCGAGAGCGCGCTGACCGGGGCCGCCGAGTCCCTGCTCGCCGAGCACCCCGGACTCCATGTGCACGCGCTCATCGCCGACTTCACCGGGGGGCTGGCGCTGCCCGGCACCCCGGGCCCCCGGCTGGTCGCGTTCCTCGGCGGCACGATCGGCAATCTGCTGCCGGCGGAACGCGCGTCGTTCCTGGCATCGGTCCGGGGGCTGCTCGCGCCCGGTGACGCGCTGCTGCTCGGTACGGACCTGGTCAAGGACGAGTCCGTCCTGGTCAGGGCGTACGACGACACGGCCGGGGTGACGGCCGCCTTCAACAAGAACGTCCTCCTGGTCATCAACCGGGAGCTGGGCGCGGACTTCGATCCGCGTGACTTCGACCATGTGGCGCTCTGGGACGCCGAGCACGAGTGGATCGAGATGCGGCTGCGCGCGCGCCGGGACCTCACTGCGAAGGTCCCGGAGCTGGATCTGGTGGTGCACTTCGCGGCCGGCGAGGAGGTGCGCACGGAGGTGTCGGCGAAGTTCCGTCAGGACCGGGTACGCGCCGAACTGGCCGGGGCGGGCATGGAGCTGGCGCACTGGTGGACCGATGAGGAGGGCAGGTTCGCGCTGTCGCTGGCGACCGCCGTGTGAAGGACGCGGTCCGTGGCCCCGTCCATGACCGCGGTCCTGGCGGCGCCGTCCGTGACCGTGCGGGCGATCCCCGACCGGGCGTCCCCCGCCAGCTCGCGGCGGTCGGTGTGGCGCCCGGCGGGGATCAGCGGCAGGACCGTGATCTCCGCCGTGAGCCCGCCGGCCGTCACGACCCGCCACAGCGAGGCGGTGATGGTGTCGTCCCCGACGAACGCCGGAGCGCCGGACGGCTCCCCGTCCGGCGCGCGGTAGGTGACGCGTACCGGACGGACAGCGGCGTCCGCGTCCAGGGCCGCCTGGAAGACGGCGGTGGTGAACCGCCCCTCGTCGCGCCCGCACCAGGTGCAGGCCTCGGGGAAGACGATCACCCGCGAGCCGGCGGCGAGCGCGGTGGACAGGGTCCGTACGGTCCCGGGCAGCGCCCGCAGCCGCTCCCGCTCGACGAACAGGGTGCCGCCCAGCGCGGCCATCGCGCCCAGCAGCGGCCAGCGCCGTATCTCGCTCTTGGCGAGCATCCGCCCGGGGAAGACCGTGGCGAGGAGCGGTATGTCCAGCCAGGACACATGGTTGGCGACGACGAGCACCCCGGAGCCGCGCCGGGGCGCGGGCTCCCCCACGACACGGACGCGCAGGCCGAAGAGCCGTAGCACCATGCGCGCCCAGTGCCGGGTGAGCAGGTCCCGTACGTCTCCGCCCAGGACTCTGAGGAAGGGGGCCGTCAGCGCGCCGGCCAGCACGAGACCGATCCCCGCGAGCAGCCGTACGGCCCCGGTCAGTGCCCCGGCGGCCGGGCCCTGGTGGGTGGAGCAGTCGCGGGGGGTGCAGGGCGCGGTGGGCAGCCAGGCGCTCATGCGCCGGGGGCGAGCGAGAGGAAGTGCCGCAGGTAGCGCGGGTTGGTGCGGCGCATCGACAGCAGCACGTACAGGTCGGCGACGCCGAACTCCGGGTCGTGCGCGGGCGCGCCGCACACCCAGGCGCCGAGCCGCAGATAGCCGCGGAGCAGCGGCGGCAGCTCGGAGGGCCGGGCAGCGGCGGCGGACGCGTCCGGGGTCCAGAGGCGGTGCGGGGTGACCCAGTACTCCTCCGGCGCCAGGTGCTTCTCCTTCACGGTGCTCCAGGTCGAGGCGGCGAGCGCGCCGCCGTCCGCGAGCGGGACCGAGCAGCAGCCCGCCAGCCAGTTGTAGCCGCTGTCGGTCATGTAGCGGGCGAGCCCGGCCCAGATCAGGGCGATGACACCGCCGGTGCGGTGCAGGGGGTGGACGCACGAGCGGCCGACCTCGACGAGATCGTGCCGGATCGGGGCGAGCCGGGAGAGGTCGAACTCGCTGTCGGAGTAGATCCGTCCGGCTGCCCTGGCCCGCTCGGGCGGCAGCAGCCGGTACGTACCGACGACCTCGCCGGTGCTCTCCTCGCGCACCAGCAGGTGGTCGCAGTACGCGTCGAAGGCGTCGACGTCCAGCCCCGGTTCCGGGCCGTCGAGCCGGGCGCCCATCTCGCCGGCGAAGACCAGGTGCCGCAGCCGCTGGGCGGCCCGGACGTCCTCCTGGTCGCGGGCGAGGGACACGACATAGCGCGGCTCGGCGGGTCCGGGCCCGGACCCCGTGGCGGGGACGGGGACAGCGGGACCGGCGGGGACGAAGGGAGCGGGGGCGATGGCGGACATGCGGACTCCTGTGCCGGTAGGGAAGGCAGGCCGCCGGGGTCCGCCGCTCGCGCGACGGGCCCGGCACCTAGTTTCTTCCGTGGCCGACTGGATTTGACATGACCACACGGCGGAGAGCGGATGTGAGACGGCTGAATGGCCGGGAGTACGGGGGGCGCGCGATTGGTCCGGGTTCAGCGGCTCAGCCCGTGGACCTCGGCGGGAGGTCTCGGCGGGAGGTCTCGGCGCGCGCTCTCCCCCGAGACCTCGGCCCGCCGCCCCCGCCCGCGCCCCCACCCGCGCCTCCGCCCGCGACCTCAGCCGGACAGCAGCGCCGCGCTGATCTGCTCGGAGGCCGTCCTCGCCGATTCCTCCGGGTCCTGGCCCTCAAGGACGGCCGTCATATACGGCTTGATCGGGTTGTCGGCCTCGACGCTCGCCCACTGCGGGGAGTTCGGGGTGGCCCGCCCCCGCGCGGCGCCCTCGGCCATCGCGGCCGTGCTCGCGTCACCGCGGATGACCTCGGCGAGGGTCGTCTTGTTCGGCACATAGCTCATCGTCCGGGCGAGGTCCGTCTGCCAGGTCTCGCCCGCCAGCGCCTTGACCACCTCGACGGCGGCGGAGTGATGGCTGGAGTTCTTCGGGACGATCAGATCGGAGCCGCCGGTGAAGACGGCCCCAGGCTTGCCGGCGTTCTTGCCGGGAATGGGGAAGAAGCCGAGCCTGCCCTTCAGTTCGGGGTTCTTCTCCTCGATGATCCGCGCCGAGCTGGGGGTGGAGATGATCTGCGCGACATCGCCCTCGGCGAAGACCTCCGCCTGCGGGGGCTTGGCCTCGTCGGAGTTCTTCGGTCCGTCGCCCAGCGACTGGAGGTCCTTGTAGAAGTCCATGCCTCTCAGCGCGGCGGGCGTATGGATCGTTCCCTGCCACTCGCCACCGGACTCGACGGCCAGCTCACCGCCCTCGTCCCAGATGAACCCGGCCAGGGTGTACCAGTCCTGCCCGGCGAGGTAGATGCCCTGGTTCCCGCCGCGGTTCAGCTCGGCGGTGTCGTCCAGCCACTGCTCCCTGGTCTTGGGCGGATTCTCGATCCCGGCGAGCGCGAACAGGTCCTTGTTGTAGATCACGACGCGATTGGCCGCGTACCAGGGGATGCCGAACTGCGCGCCGTTGATGCTGCCCGGCTGCGCGAGACCGGGCAGCCAGTCCTCGCTGCCCAGATCCCGTACCGACTCCAGGGTGAGGTCGCGCAGATTGCCGCTCTCCGCGTACTGGGCGACCTGGGTGTTGCCGACCTCGATCACATCCGGCGTGTCCTCGCCGTCCAGCGCGGCCAGCACCTTCTCGCCGATCCCCGTCCACTCCTGGATCTTGATGTCGAGCTGGACGGACGGATGTTCCTTCTCGTAGTCGTCCACGAACCGCTTGAGGAAGTCGTCCGAGACGCTGTCCTTCATCAGCCAGACGGTGACCGTCACGGAGTCGTCCCCGCCGGGCAGCATTGCGCAGCCGCCGAGGGCGACGGAGGACACAAGGGCCACGGAACAGACGAGAGGGCGGTTCTTCACGTAGGTCAACCTTCTGGCGTGAGTGCACGGAGCAGGAAGAGAGGGCCCGACGTGGGGGGAGCGAACCGGGTTCGCACGGGTGTGTGGGATTTTGGTATGGACCAAACGGCCGGTCAAGTCCCGGAAGCGAACGGAACGCGGACGGAAGGGAACGCGCCGCCGTGACGCCCGCCCCCGGGCCCGCTCTCCGGACGGACGACGCCCCTGCGGACGCGCTCGCGCGGCGCCATCCGGCTCCGGACGTCTCGCGGAGCGCCGCGCGGTGAGGCACGGTGGAGTGACACCGCGACACCCATGACGCGCGAAGAGGAGAGCGACGCCATGTCCCACCACACCTACCGGGTCACCGAGATCGTCGGCACCTCGCACGAGGGCATCGACGACGCCATCCGCAATGGCGTCGCCCGCGCCTCCCAGACGCTGCGTGGTCTGGACTGGTTCGAGATGACGGAGGTACGGGGCCATATCGTCGACGGCGACATCGAGCACTACCAGGTCGGACTGAAGGTCGGCTTCCGCCTCGACGACGCTCACTGAGCCGGTCGCGGTCAGGTGCGGCCCTCGCGCTCCTGCGCGTCCTTGAGCGCCTGCGACGTGCTCGCCCAGCGGGCCCGTACGACCCGGAAACCGGCCCGTTCGGCCGCGTCACAGACCAGTTCGTCGTCGTCCACCAGCATTCGCACCTCCCGGCCTCCGGCCAGCCTGCGCAGGATCTCCAGTTTGGTCGTACGCGCGGGCCGCCGGTCGTCGTTCCGGCGCATCCAGATCCGCCCCTCGGGCAGGCCGTGTGCGCGCAGCCAGGCCAGCGTGTCCGCGCGGCAGCGCTCCGGACGGCCGGTGAGGTACATGACCTCGCACTCGTCGGCGGCCTCCGCGGCCAGCCGTACCCCCTCGGCCAGTGGTGTGTCCTGTCCGGCCGCGCCGAAGAATCCGTTCCAGTCGCGGGGCCGCCGCTCCAGGAAGTGCTGACGGTGACCGGTCTCCGCCAGCGTTCCGTCCAGGTCGAATACGGCCAGCGGCCTGCTGTTCCCCGTCATCCCGCTCCCCGTCGCGCGCGTCATGTCCCGCCAGCCTAAGGGCTGTTCCGTACTCCCCGGCGGGCGCGCGACGAAGGCCCACGGCTCGCCGCCGCGTTCGACATCGCGGGCCCGGCCCCGCTAGCCTGCCGCCATGTCCAGTCCCGAGGCGTCAAGACTCTAGCCACCGGCCGTCCGGTGGCCCGCTCACGTTGTCGCGTCGCCACGCTCCGCGGCCCATGGGGCCGTTCGCGCTGTCGGCCGCTTCGCGCCGCCATCGGATCGCCGTAGTACGGACTGTGTTCGGCCCCGACCGGGTGTCACTTCCCTGATGCCGGGGCTCTTCGCGCGGTGGCCGCCGCGTGTCTCCTGGCCGGACCGCCGATGAGCGGCGTCCGTACGGATGCTCCCGCGGCCCGCCGCCGCCCTGTCGGCGCCTTCGCCGACTGCCTTGTCGGTCCATTCGGTCACACGATCCACGGTGTGGTTGCGGAGTTCTGTTATGCCATTCGCTCTCTACCTGCTCGGACTGGCGGTCTTCGCCATGGGGACGTCCGAGTTCATGCTGTCCGGCCTCGGGCCGGACATCGCAGACGATCTGGGGGTGTCCATCCCGGCGGCGGGGTCGCTCACCTCGGCGTTCGCCGTCGGGATGGTCATCGGCGCACCGCTGATGGCGCTGCTCGGTCTGCGCTGGTCGCGACGGCACGCGCTGCTGGTCTTCCTGCTCACGTTCCTCGCCGTCCATGTGGCCGGCGCGGTCACCACGAGTTACGGGGTACTGCTGGTCACCCGGGTCATCGGGGCCCTGGCCAACGCCGGGTTCCTCGCGGTGGCGCTGGTGACCGCCACCGGCATGGTCGAGCCGAACGCCAAGGGGCGCGCCACCTCCGCGCTGCTCGGTGGTGTCACCATCGCCTGTGTCGCGGGCGTTCCCGGCGGGGCGCTGCTCGGTCAGCTGTGGGGCTGGCGCGCGGCGTTCTGGGCGGTGGCGCTCGTATCGGTGCCGGCCGTCGTGGCGATCCTGCGGGCGGTCCCGAGCGGCGGCGCCGGTCCCGCGGGGACGAGCGCGCGCCGGGAACTGCGCGCGCTGCGCGAGCCCCGGCTCCTGGTGACGCTGCTGCTGGGCGCGCTGGTGAACGGCGCGACGTTCTGTACGTTCACCTATCTCGCGCCGCTGCTCACCGAGGTGGCCGGACTCGGCTCCGTGTGGGTGCCCGCCCTGCTGGCGCTCTTCGGTCTGGGTTCGTTCGCCGGGGTCACCATCAGCGGCCGGTTCGCCGACGTACGGCCCGTCCCGCTGCTGGTGGGCGGAGGCGTGGCGCTGCTCGTCGGCTGGGCCGTCTTCGCGCTGACGGCCGGGAACCCGGTGGTGGCGGGCGCGTTCGTGTTCGTCCAGGGGACCCTCTCGTTCGCCGTCGGCGCCACGCTGATCTCGCGGGTGCTCTACGCGGCGACCGGGGCGCCGACCCTGGCCGGCGGGCTCGCCACGGCCGCGTTCAACGTGGGCGGCGCGGTCGGGCCATGGGCCGGCGGCGTCGCGATCGGCGCCGGACTCGGCTTCCGCGCACCGCTGTGGGTCAGCGCGCTGCTGGTGGCCCTCGCCCTCGTCACCGCCGGCGTCGCCCGGGGAGTGCTGCGCGGGACGGCCGACGACGACGAGGGGGTGGCGACGGCGGCCCGGTAGCCGATGCTCAGGAGCGTGAGACCTTACGGGCCGCCCGCAGCCACTCCTTGTTCATCGCCGCGATGGACGGCAGCGGGATCCCCTTCGGGCAGGCGGTGGCGCACTCACCGGCGAGGGTGCAGCCGCCGAAGCCCTCCTCGTCCATGGTCGCGACCATGTCGAGGACCCGGGTCTCACGCTCCGGTGCGCCCTGCGGCAGCACATTGAGGTGGTTGATCTTGGCCGAGGTGAAGAGCATCGCCGAACCGTTGGGGCAGGCCGCGACGCAGGCGCCGCAGCCGATGCACTCGGCGTGCTCGAAGGCGAAGTCGGCGTCGGGCTTGGGCACCGGTGTGGCGTGTGCCTCGGGCGCGGCGCCGGTGGGAGCGGTGATGTAGCCGCCCGCGCCGATGATCCGGTCGAACGCGGACCGGTCCACCACCAGGTCCTTGACCACGGGGAAGGCCCCGGCCCGCCAGGGCTCGACGTCGATGGTGTCGCCGTCGTCGAAGTGCCGCATATGGAGCTGGCAGGTGGTGGTGCGCTCGGGGCCGTGGGCGTCGCCGTTGATGACCACACCGCACGCGCCGCAGATGCCCTCGCGGCAGTCGTGGTCGAAGGCGACCGGTTCGTCGCCCTTGAGGATCAGCTCCTCGTTGAGGGTGTCGAGCATCTCCAGGAACGACATGTCCTCGGAGATGCCGTCGATGCCGTAGGTGACCATGGCGCCGGGGGCGCCGGCGTCCGGCTGTCGCCAGACGCGCAGGGTGAGCCTCATGCGTAGCTCCGCTGGGTGGGGTGGACGTACTCGAAGACGAGGTCTTCCTTGTGCAGGACGGGCGCGGTGCCGGTGCCGCCGAACTCCCAGGCCGCGGCGTACGAGAACTCCTCGTCGCGGCGGGCGGCCTCACCGCCCTCGGTCTGGGACTCCTCGCGGAAGTGGCCGCCGCAGGACTCGGCGCGGTGCAGCGCGTCGAGGCACATCAGCTCGGCCAGTTCCAGATAGTCGACGATCCGGTTGGCCTTCTCCAGCGACTGGTTGAGCTGCTCGCCCGTGCCCGGCACCTTGATCCGGCGCCAGAACTCCTCACGGATCTGCGGGATCCGGTCGAGCACCTTGCGCAGGCCCTCGTCGGTGCGGGCCATTCCGCAGTGCTCCCAGAGGAGTTCGCCGATCTCCTTGTGGAACGAGTCGGGCGTACGGTCGCCGTCGACGGCGAGCAGCAGCCGCAGCCGGTCCTCGGTGTCGGCGACCGCCTCGGCCACCTCGGGGTGGGAGTCGTCGATCTCCTCCTGGTGCGGATTGCGGGCGAGGTAGTCGTTGATGGTGGACGGCAGGACGAAGTAGCCGTCGGCCAGGCCCTGCATGAGCGCGGACGCGCCGAGCCGGTTGGCGCCGTGGTCGGAGAAGTTGGCCTCGCCGATCGCGAACAGGCCGGGCACGGTGGTCTGGAGGTCGTAGTCGACCCAGAGCCCGCCCATCGTGTAGTGGATCGCCGGGTAGATCCGCATGGGTACCTCGTACGGGTTCTCGGCGGTGATCCGCTCGTACATCTCGAAGAGATTGCCGTACTTCTCCTCGACCGCCTTGCGGCCGAGCCGGTCGATGGCGTCGGCGAAGTCGAGATAGACGCCCTGGCCGCCGGGTCCGACCCCGCGGCCCTGGTCGCAGACGTTCTTGGCGGCCCGTGAGGCGATGTCGCGCGGGACGAGATTGCCGAAGGAGGGGTAGATCCGCTCCAGGTAGTAGTCGCGCTCGTCCTCGGGAATCCCGGCCGGGGGCCGCTGGTCGCCGCGCGCCTTCGGCACCCAGATACGCCCGTCGTTGCGCAGCGACTCGCTCATCAGCGTCAGCTTGGACTGGTGGTCGCCGGAGCGCGGGATGCAGGTGGGGTGGATCTGGGTGAAGCACGGGTTGGCGAAGTAGGCGCCGCGCCGGTGCGCCCGCCAGATGGCGGTCGCGTTGCTGTTCTTGGCGTTGGTGGAGAGATAGAAGACATTGCCGTAGCCGCCGGAGGCGAGGACGACGGCGTCCGCGAAGTGGGTGGAGACCGCGCCGGTGATCAGATCGCGGGCGACGATGCCCCGGGCCCGTCCGTCGATGACGAGCAGGTCGAGCATCTCGGTGCGCGGATGCATCTCGACCGCGCCGGCCGCGATCTGCCGGGACAGCGCCTGGTAGGCGCCGAGCAGCAGTTGCTGGCCCGTCTGGCCGCGGGCGTAGAAGGTACGGGAGACCTGGACGCCGCCGAAGGAGCGGGTGTCGAGGAGTCCGCCGTACTCGCGGGCGAACGGCACGCCCTGGGCGACGCACTGGTCGATGATCTCGACCGAGACCTCGGCGAGCCGGTGGACATTGGACTCGCGGGCCCGGAAGTCGCCGCCCTTGACGGTGTCGTAGAAGAGCCGCTGGATGGAGTCGCCGTCGTTGCGGTAGTTCTTGGCGGCGTTGATGCCGCCCTGCGCGGCGATGGAGTGGGCGCGGCGCGGCGAGTCCTGATAGCAGAACTGGACGACGTGGTAGCCCTGTTCGGCGAGTGTGGCGCCGGCGGCGCCGCCCGCGAGGCCCGTACCGACGACGATCACGGTGTGCTTGCGCCGGTTGGCCGGGTTGACCAGCTTGGCTTCGAAGCGGCGCCGGTTCCAGCGCTCGGCGACGGGCCCGTCCGGCGCCTTGGTGTCGGCGATCGGCTCGCCGACGGTGTATGCGGCGTAGTCGGTGGGTTCGTTCATGTCAGCTCACCACTCCGGTCATGACGGCGACGGGTACGGCGACGAATCCCGCGGTCAGCGCCACCGCCAGCAGATTGGCGGTGCCCTTGAGAACGCGTTCGCGGGCGGCGTTGCCCGCTCCGAGGGTCTGCGCGGCGCTCCAGAACCCGTGCTGGATATGGAGTCCGAGGGCGAGCATCGCGACGAGGTAGATGACGTTCCCGTACCAGGTGGAGAAGGTGTCCACGACGTTCTGGTACGGATGGCCGGCCTGGAAGCCGCCGGAGTGCACCGTGCCGGTGGTCAGATCGAGGATGTGCCAGACGATGAACAGGGCGAGGATGATCCCGCCCCAGCGCATGGTGCGGGTGGCGTATCCGGCGCGGGCCCGCTTGTGCGCGTACTTGTCCGGGCGGGCGGCGAGGTCGCGGCGGCTGAGCTGGTAGGCGCAGACCGCGTGCAGGACGACCGCGACCACGAGGACGACTCGGACGATCCAGAGCGCCCACTCGTAGTGCAGAATCGGTTCGCCAATGGTGCGCAGCCAGTGCGCGTAGCCGTTGAACTCCGGTGGTCCGAAGAAGATCTTGAGATTGCCCAGCATGTGCGCGACCAGATAGCCGAGCATGATCAGGCCGCTCACGGCCATGACCGTCTTTTTCCCGATCGTCGATCCCCAGAGGGTGCGGGTCATGGACGGCCGTTGGTCCGTCCCCCGCGTTGCCAGCGCCATGGACACCACGCTAGGCCGCGCGATACCTAGAGGTCCAAGACATGGTCCGGCTGATCTCCATAGGCAGTTCCTATCGCGGGTCTACCCTGGCTCCATGCAGTTCCAACAGCTTCTCTACTTCGTGGCCGTCGCGGAGACCCGGCACTTCACCCGCGCCGCGGAACGGGTCCATGTCTCGCAGCCTTCCCTCTCCCAGCAGATCAGAGCGCTGGAGAAGGAGCTGGGGGCCGAGCTGTTCAGCCGCGCCCGCGGTAATGTCACCCTCACGGACGCGGGCGAGGCGCTCCTGCCTCTCGCCCGGCGGATCCTCGCCGACACCGAGACCGCGCGCGTCGAGGTGCAGGAGCTGGTCCAGCTGCGGCGCGGCCGGGTCAGGCTGGGGGCGCCGCCGAGCCTGTGCACCGGACTGCTGCCCGATGTCCTGCGGGCCTTCCACGATCTGCACCCGGGCATCGAGCTGCTGATCGAGGAGAGCGGCTCCCACGACCTCGTACGGGAGCTGGCGCGCGGGGCGCTGGATCTCGCCCTCGTGGTGATGCCACTGCCGGCCGCGTCGCCCGCGCTGACCACGGTCGAGCTGCTGCACGAGGACCTGGTCGTGGTCTCCTCGGCCGCCGCCCCGGCCCCGCGGCGGCCGGCCAGGATCGCCGATCTGGAGGGCGAGCCGCTGGTGATGTTCCGGCACGGCTACGACCTGCGCGACCTCACGGTGGCCGCGTGCCGGGCCGAGGGGTTCGAGCCGTCGTTCACCGTGGAGGGCGGTGAGATGGACGCCGTCCTCGGTTTCGTACGGGCCGGTCTGGGCGTGGCGGTCGTACCGAGCATGGTCGCGGCACGGGCGCGCGATCTGAGGGTCACCGCCCTGGCCAGGCCGGGGCTGCGCCGTACGATCGCACTCGCCCACCGCAGCGACGTCGCCCCGCCGCGTGCCGCCAGGGAGCTGCAGAAGGTCCTGCTGGCCACCCAGCCCGCGGCCCCGGAGGGATCCGGGACCGCGGGCGGGGGCGGAAGCGGGGCGCCGGGCCGTCGCGCGTCGGACAGGGCCCGCTAGACCGCGTCCGCGAGTGCCAGCGCGTGCAGTTGCTCGGGCGGCCCCGGTCTGGCGTAGTACCAGCCCTGGGCGGTGTCGCAGCCGAGCCGGCGCAGATGCTCCGCCTGCGCCCCGGTCTCCACCCCTTCCACGGTCACGGCCAGCTCCAGGCTGTGCGCGAGCGCGACGATCCCCTCGACGATCTTCAGATCGACCGGATCCGCCGGATGCTGCTGCATGCCCTGGGTGAAGGAACGGTCCAGTTTGAGGACGCTCACCGGCAGCCTGCGCAGATTCGCCAGGTTCGAGTAGCCCGTGCCGAAGTCGTCGAGCGCGATGTCCACGCCCATCTCGGCGAGCTGGCGCAGCGGCTTGAGCAGATCCTCGTCCGCGCCGATCAGCGCGGACTCGGTGACCTCCAGGCAGAGCGCGCCCGGCGGGAGACCGATCCGTTCGAGCACCTCCACCGTGTCGGCGACCAGCCCGGGGTGGTGCAGCTGGGTCGGCGAGAGGTTCACATTGATCCGCAGCGGGCCGCCGAGCGCGCCCTCGGGCAGCTGGTTCTGCCAGAACATGGCCTGCCGTACGGACTGTTCCAGCACCCAGCGGCCGAGCGGCACGATCAGTCCGGTGTGCTCGGCGAGCGGGATGAACCGGTCGGGGCCCAGCACGCCGTGCTGCGGATGCGACCAGCGCACCAGCGCCTCCGCGCCGTGCACCGATCCGTCGTCCAGATGCACGAGCGGCTGGTACTCGATGAAGAACTCACCACGCTCCAGGGCCGCGGGCAGCGCCGTGGTCAGCCCGTGCCGGGTGATGGCGCGGGCGTCGGCCTCCGGATCGGCCACCTCGTAGCGGTTGCCGCCCGCGGCCTTGGCCCGGTACATGGTGATGTCCGCGCTGCGCAGCACCTCCGCGGGGCTCCGCCCGGCGGACGGTCCCTCCACGATGCCGATGCTGCCCCGGACCGTGAACTCCCGTCCTTCGAGCCGGATCGGAGTGGTCAGTACGTGGAGGATCCGGGAGGCGAGGTCGGCCACGCCCCGCTGGGTGTCGGGCCCGGTGGTCAGCGCCACGAACTCGTCGCCGCCCAGCCTGGCCACCATCTCGCCCGGCGCGGTGGCGCAGCTCTGGAGCCGGTCCGCGACCTCGACCAGCAGCCGGTCGCCCGACGAGTGGCCCAGGCTGTCGTTGATCGCCTTGAAACCGTCGAGGTCGAGATAGCAGAGGCCGAAGCGGCCGCCGCCGCCCGCCGAGAGCGTCTTCTCCAGGCGCTCGAAGAACAGCGTCCTGTTGGGCAGTCCGGTCAGCGCGTCATGCGTGGCCTCGTACCGCAGTCGCAGATTGAGCAGCCGCCGCTCGGTGGTGTCCTCCATCAGCGCCAGCTGGTACTGCGGGGCGCCCTCGGCGTCCCGCAGCAGCGAGAGGGTCAGATTGGTCCAGAGCACCGTGCCGTCGTTGCGGTAGAACGGCTTCTCGGTCCGGAAGTGCTCCCGCTCGCCACGCACCAACTCGTCGTAGAGGCGCCAGACATGGGCCGAGTCCTCGGGGTGGACCCACTCACTCACATTGCGGCTGCGGACATGGTGTTCGAGTCCGCCGAACATCTGGGTGAGGGTGTCGTTGACCTCCAGCACATTGCCTTCGAGGTCGGCGATGCCGATGCCGATGGCCGCGCCCTCGAACACCGCGTGGAACCGGGCCTGCGTGGCGTGCAGCGCGTCCTGGGCGTCGTTGCGCGCGGCGAGCGCCGAACGGGCGATGGCCTCCTGCTCGCTCAGGGTGCGCTCGCGCAGCGCCTGGGCGAAGCCGGCGGCGAGGGAGTGCTGGAGACGGGCGCAGCGGGCGCGGTTGTCCTCCGCGGTCAGCTCCTCCGTACCGCAGTACAGCACCAGATAGGAGTCGATGACGCCGAGCGTACGGCTGAGGGCCTCGGGGTCCGTGCAGTGCGCCGCCACGAGGGCGGTGCCGACGTGGATGGCGGGCGCGGTGTCGAAGGGGTGCGCGTGCAGCGCCTCCTGCAACTCCCGGGCCAGCGGCAGCAGATGCGTTTCGAACTCGGGGCGCGTCAGGGACGTGGCCGTCGCCGGGAAGATCGCCCGGCTCCAGATCGTCGCGAAGCGCCGGAGTCTGTCTTCCAGGCCGTCCGGTTCGCTCTCGGCGGCTGATGACTGCGCGGGCACCATCACGCCTTGCGTCCCACTCCGCCGAAGCCCGAGAAGGCGTACGGGTCCTCCTGGTCGGCGGGGCTGTCGGGCCGCCAGTGCGGCATGGACACCAGACCGGGCTCGACCATCTCGAAGCCGTCGAAGAACCGGGCGGTCTGCTCGCGCGTACGCATGATCAGCGGGTTGCGGATGTCCTTGTAGACGGCGACCGCGGCGCCGGTCTGCTCCTGCGGGAGCGGTACGCCGTCGTACGAGGCGTGGGTGAGGACGAGCAGGCTGCCGGGCGCGAGCGCGTCGCGCAGCTCGGCCACCGCGCCGTACGGGTCGTCCTCGTCCTCCAGGAAGTGCAGGACGAAGACGAGCAGCAGCGCCACGGGCCGCTCCAGGTCCAGCAGTCCGCGTGCCTCGGGACTGTCGAGGATCTTCCCGGGTTCGCGGAGATCGGCGCTCACGATGGCAGCGTTGTCGTCGCCGTCGAGAACGGCCTGGCTGTGGGCGACGGCGACCGGGTCGTGATCGACGTAGAGCACCCGGGCGTCGGGGTTGCCGGCCTGCGCGACCTCATGGACATTTCCGTAGGTCGGAATGCCGGATCCGATGTCGAGGAACTGGGTAACGCCCTCGTCCAGTGCGAATTTGACCGCGCGGCGCATGAAGGCGCGGTTCGTCTTCATGATCGTGGGAAGTCCCGGCATGAACCCCATTGCCTTGCGTGCCGCTTCCCTGTCCACCTCGAAATTGTGCGAACCGCCCAGATAGTAGTCGTAAATGCGGGAAACGCTCGGCATCGATATGTCGATGCCCTGCGGTGCCCAGGCGGGACGCTCCATCGATGTCTCCAACAAGTCGCCACGGGATGCGGCCAAGGTACACGGCCGGTTGTTCGAGCCGAGGCTACTGATCGCCCGCCAAGAGAGCGAGCCCAAACGGAAATTAGCGATCCGTTCTTGGTCACACGCCGTTGGCACGTGCGTTCGGTCCGCCGTCGCACGGAGCGGTGCGACGGCGGACCGACAGGCCGGAGACGCGCGGCGTGGGGACTACTTGGGCGCTCCGACCAGCTTGGAATCCGGGGAAACCGCGAACCAGGTGCCGCCAACGCCCTGACCATTGGTATCGCCCGGCTTTGTGTCACCGGCGAAGGTGTAGATCGGCCAGCAGTCGATGCTCTGCTGCTTGATTCCGTCGGGCCTGTCGAAGGTCACGAAGCCCTTCTTGATGATCCCCTCGGTGTCATTCTTGTCGACGGGGGCGACGACCGGCCACTTCTCCAGACAGGCCCCGGTGCAGGCCGACTTCATCGGCCAGGCGGAGTCCTTCGTGAACCGATAGACCGTCATTCCCTTCGAATCCACCACAATGTCACCGAGTTTGGGGTCCTTGCGGACCGAAAGCCCGGGAAGTCCGGCGGGGGTGACGTCCGCGCCCGCACCGGAGCCCGCACCGGCCACCGCGGCCTTCTTGCCGTCGGGGGCCGAGGCGAACCAGGTGCCGCCCACACCCTGGCCGTTGGCGTCGCCGGGGCTGGTGTCCTTGGCGTACCGGTACATCGGCCAGCCGTCGACGGTGAGTTGCTTGGTGCCGTCGGCGCGGGTGATCTCGCCGAGCAGTGTGGCGTCGGTGCCGGCCGCGGCCTTGGCGTCACCCGCTGCC
This sequence comes from Streptomyces sp. NPDC039430, assembly GCF_055639435.1. Taxonomy (NCBI): domain Bacteria; kingdom Bacillati; phylum Actinomycetota; class Actinomycetes; order Kitasatosporales; family Streptomycetaceae; genus Streptomyces; species Streptomyces sp. NPDC039430. Next base: position 76,577 of record NZ_JBVKAK010000006.1, read on the forward strand.
ACCACCGGCCAGGCCTTGACGCAGTCGCCCTCGCAGTTCGACTTGGGCGGGCTCGCCGTGTCCTTGTCGAAGCGGTAGAGCGTGAACCCCTCGCTGTCGGTGAGGACCTCGCCGAGCTTCTTGCTGTCCCACACGGCGAGTTGACCGGCCGGCTTGGCCGCCGCCGCGCCCGCCGCGCCCGTATCGGATCCGTATCCGGTGTCCGCTCCGTATCCGGCGTCGGCCGGCTTGGCGGCGCCGACGGACTGGCCGTTGGTGTTGGTCCCCTGGTCCTGACCGCACGCCGTCGTCAGGGCCAGTACGGCCACCGCGGTCACCGCGAGCGAGGCGTTCCGCCAGGTGTTCATGTCAACTCCCGTTATATGTAGGCCAGTTGAGGCGCCTGGTTGCGCTGCTCATGGTCCTAAGTACGGAGCGGGGGCGGCCTCGCGTTCAACGCGGCAGGAAAAAACTTCCGCGGCGCAAGCCCAAAGCCGCCACATCCCCCTATTCGAGGGAATTCGACCGGCTTTCCGCGTGCCGCGGCCCGACGCGGAACAAGCTGCTGCCCGTGTATGGATCACTCGTCGGACGGCTGCTCGCGGCCGCCGTACTCATATCCCTGTCGGCGCTCCCGCTGCCCGCCGTGGCCGGCAGCTGTGCCTACGCGCCCCTCGGGCCGGGTGGTCCCGGGGGCCCGTCGGGAGCCGTAGCCGTGGCCGGCGGCGACTGCCGGCCGACTCCCACTCCGCCCGAGCCACCACCCAAGCCCACCAAGCCGCCCAAACCGACCAAGCCACCGAAGCCCACCAAGCCGCCCAAGCCGTCGAAACCGCCCAAGCCGTCGAAGCCACCGAAGCCCACCCCTCCGACGCCGCCCACGCCCCCGGCACCGCCGCCCCGGCCGTCGCCGCCTTCGCCTCCACCGGTCCCCAGCGCCGTACCCGCGCCGCCCTCGCCCGCCGTCCGGGTACCCCTGCGGCAGCCCAGGCCCGCACCGCCGCCGCCCGCACCGAAGCCGGAACCACCGGCCCCGAGTCCCACGCGGCCTTCGCCCATCCCGTCGGCGGCACCCATGCCGTCCTCGGTGGCGCTGCCCGTCTACCGCAAGGCGACCCGTGACCAGCCGGGGAGTGGCCCCTCCCCTGTTCTGCTGATGCTCCTGATCACGGCCCCGGCCGTGCTCGCCGTAGCCGTCCTGCGTCCCCGCTCGCGCTGATCCACGGAGATCTCATGTCGGAATGGCTCGTTCTGAGCATCGCGATGGCCGCCGCCTGCGCGGTCGTCCTGACCATCGTCGTCATCAACAACCGCCGCGTCCGCGAGGACGACGACCCCTCCGAGACCCCTGACGTCATGGACTACATGACGATGATGATCGGCGTGATCTACGCGATCGTGCTGGGTCTCGCGATCGCCGGTGTCTGGGAGGGCCGCAGCGCGGCGCAGGAGACCGTGCGCCAGGAGGCCCAGGCGCTGCACGAGGTCCGGCAGCGCGTCCAGGTCTATCCCGCCGAGGTACGGGACCGGATCCGCGCCGATGTCGACGCCTATGTCACCTACGTCGTCCGCGACGAGTGGCCGCACATGTCCGAGCACGAGGCGCTGAGCGCGAAGGGCACCCGGCTCTTCGACCGGATCCGCACGGACGTCACGCGGTACGCTCCCAGGACCGATCTGGAAGGACAGGCGTACCAGCCACTGGTCGACCAGGTGGCCGCCGCCGATGACGCCAGGGGCGCGCGGGGGCAGACCGCGGGCGCCACCATGCCGGGGGTCGTCTGGTTCGGCCTCATCACCGGCGCCGTGGTCACGGTGGGACTGATCTTCGTCCTGCAGATCCGCCGTACATTCCGGGAGTTGCTGCTCGCGGGGCTGTTCAGCGTACTGATCTCGTTCCTGCTCTTCCTCATCTGGGACTTCGACGCTCCCTACGGCCGCGGGATCAGCGCGACCGCGGCGCCCTTCCTCGATCTGTTCCCGGGGATCGGGTCCTGAGGGCCGACCGGATCCCGAGGAGTACGGGTGTCCGCCGCCCGGGGGACACCCGTGCCCCATTCGCCCGTCAGCGATCGCGGCTGTGATAACGCGCTCCTAGCGTTTCGGGCATCGAGGTGCATTCCCTGCCTTATGTGGAAACGGTTCCGCAGCTGCTCCTCGGGGACCCGGAGGATTCACCATGCGCGCGATACGTGCCGCGTCCGCCGCTCTGCTGGCAGTGTCCGCACTCGTACTGACCGCCCCCACCGCGACGGCCGCCGTCGACGGCGGAAACGCGCCGTTCGGATTCACCGTCACGCCCTCCACGGTCGCGGCGGGGGGCAGGGTGACGCTCTCCGTCACCAACTGCGGTACGACCGCCACCGCCTCCTCCGGGGTCTTCGACACGGTGAACATCGCCTCGGGCCGGTCGGCCACCGCCACGGTCGACTGGGACGCCAAGGCCGGTGCCACGTACCAGGTGACCTTCACCTGCAACGGCCAGTCGGGGAAGACCAGTCTCCGGATCTCGGGCGCCACGCGGAACCCGACACCGGCTCCGACGGTCACCCGCACCACGGGTGCCACCGTCGTGCCGGGAGGTGTCCGGGGAGGGCTCGGCGGCAGCGTCGGCGGGATGAACACCACTGAACTCGTCGCCGGTACGGCGCTGGTGGTCGCGGCGGCCACCGGCACGATCTACGCCGTACGCCGGCGCGCGGAGGGCCGTAAGCACTGATCACCGGCCGTTCGGCGGCCGCCCGGACACCGGGCGCCGCCGGGCGTCCCCGTCACACGAAAAGGCCCCCGCCCCGAGTCCTCGGTCAGGACTCGGGGCGTTGGGCGTTCGGGGCCCCGCGGACCCCCGGTGGAGGCTGCCGGGAGAAGGGCGCCCGGTCAGATCCCCACACCGGCCGGTCCGCGACGGCGCGCGAGGAACAGCGAACCGCCGACGGCCGCCGTGGCGACGAGCCCGCCGCCGAGCGCCATCTCCGTGGAACTGGGGCCGATGGACCCGCCGAGCCCGCCGAGCGCGCCCCGCCCCTCCAGCACCCGGAACTGGTGGGTCGCGACCCGGTCGTTGTCACTGCACCTGACGGCGAGGTTGTAGTTGCCGGGTGTGGCGTCGTCATGGATCCGGGCCCGTGCCGTGGAGTGCCCCGACGCGTTCACGGACAGCTCGGCCCGGCGGAAGGCGTTGGACGTGACGGTGCCTCCGTGGCCGCAGCCCCGGGCGCTGATCTCGATCGTGCTGCCCTGGTGGACCTCGAACGGATTGATCGTGACATTGGTCGGACCGTTGGTGGCGACGGCCAGCGGAGCGGAGAGCGCCACGGCCGCGCAGGCGGTGGCGGTCACCGCCAGAGCGCGTGAAGCACGCATCGTTGAACCTCCAGCGGAAGGCGCCCCAAAGCGGTGCTCCGGGAGATTCGACGAGTACGCCCTCCATGACGAACCCTCACCGGGCTCCTCCGGTACCGCATTTCGGCGCTGGTCCACCTCGGTGAGCCGACACGCCGTCAGAAGGACGCCCACCGGACGGATCCGCAGGTCACAGACCGTCAGAGATTTTACGTTCCGGTTGCTCGGATGGGTCAGCCGTCACGGCTCCCGCCACCCGTTCGCCCTCCAGTGATCGCCACCGGGTTGCGACGCACTTACCGTGCGTGCAGGCGTCCACGAAGGGGAGAACTATGCGCACGGACCACAACGCCCCGGAGTCGCGGAAGCGCTCGCCCTGGGGTGTTCTGGCTCTCGTCATGCTCACCGGCATCGCGATGATGCGCAACGGGGTGGACGTACCGCTGGGACCACCGCAGCCCGCGGCGGCCGCCGCGCTGGACAGCGTGCCCGACCCGGCGGCGGCCGCCTCCACCGGCGACTCGGAACCGGACGTGAGGCCGCTGCCGTACGCGCCGATGTCCCGGGTACGGATCCCGGCTCTCCGGGTCGACGCGCCGGTCGTGGACGTGGGCCTCGACCCGGACGGCTGGATCGCCGCCCCGCCGCCCCGGGACCCGAATCTCGCGGGCTGGTACCAGAACGGCATCGCGCCCGGCCAGCGGGGCACCGCGGTGGTCGTCGGCCACGTCGACAACAAGTCGGGGCCCGCGGTCTTCTTCGGTCTCGGCTCGCTGGAGAAGGGGGAGCACGTCGAGGTGGAGCGCTTCGACGGCAGGACGGCGGTGTTCGAGATCTACGGGGTGGAGGTCTACTCGAAGAACGATTTCCCGGCGGCCCGGGTCTACGGCGACTCCGGCCATGCCGAGCTACGGGTGATCACCTGCGGGGGCGGCTTCTCGAAGGCGAACGGGTACGACGGCAATGTCGTCGTCTTCGCCCGGCTGGTCAGGACCCGCTGACCAGCCGGGGGGGCGGCCGGGGAGTCTCATCGGTGGGGCACTGCGATGCGGTACCCGGCGTCCAGCAACTGGGGCAGATAGCGGCGCAGCGCCTCCACGCTCTGCGAACGGTCGCCGCCCGCGTCGTGGTTGAGGACGACGACTCCCGGCCCGGCGCCGTTCAGCACTCTGTGGACGATGCTGTCGGTGCCGGGGGTCTCCCAGTCGAGGGAGTCGACGGTCCAGGCGAGCGGCTCCATGCCCATCTCGGACCCGATCTCGAAGGCGTGCCGGTTCCAGGCGCCGTAGGGCGCGCGGTACCAGAGGGGCGGGGTGCCGAGGATGTCCTCGACGACCTGGCTCGTGCGTCCCATCTCGCCGCGGATCTGCGACGGTCTGAGCGTGGTCATCAGCGGATGCGACCAGGTGTGGTTGCAGATGATGTGGCCGTCGTCGTCGGCCTCCCGCAGCAGGTCGGGGTTGGCGTCGGCCATCTCGCCGCAGACGAAGAACATCGCCCGTACGTCGTAGTCGCGCAGGGTGCGCAGGATGCCAGGGGTGTAGTCGGGGTGGGGCCCGTCGTCAAAGGTGAGGACCATCGAGCGGCCCAGTTCCGGCATCTCCAGGATGGGCGCCTTGCGTACCGGCGGCAGGGGTCTGCGATAGCGGGGCTGTGCGCCCTCCGTCATGGGCTGGAGCCGGTACGCGGAGGGTTTGAGAGGGGCGCTCGCCCTGTTCCCCGCCTGTGCTCCACTCGCCGGAGGCTGCGGAGCGGGGCTGCCGGGTGTCTGGGCCTGTCCCGCCGTCAGCAGCCGGGTGGTGAGCGCGGCGCCGAGGCAGGCGGCGATCCGCAGGACCGCACGGCGCCCCGGAATCATCTGATCCTTTTTCATGACCAATGGCTCGCACGGTGGATGCTCCGTGCCGCTCACCAACACCGGTTATCCGGGGGAAAGTACCCGATGGGGTGAGCCATGAAGGGGACAGGGCGCAGGCGGGCCGACGCCGGGTGCAGTGTCTCACGAATGGCCGGAGGGCCCGGACACACCAGAGGGCGGGCGGCCCGGGGCCGGTCCGCTCCCCGGCCGGCCCGAGCGGCCGGACGCGCGGCGCTCCGGCACGGCTCGCGGCCCGTACCGCCCTTGTCCCGGCCGGACCGCGGTCCGCGCTCCGGGGAGACCGCCGCCGGTCCGTCCGCCGGAAGCGGATACTCTGCGTGCCGTGACTCAGCAGCCCACTCAATTCGAACGTGGTACCGACGGCCCGAAGGTGATCGTCGTCGGCGTGGACGGTTCGCAGTCCTCGTTCCGCGCCGCCGCGTACGCCGGCGGCCTCGCACGGCGCCAGAACGCCCTGCTCGCCATCGTCTACGTGCAGCCCGTCATGCCCGCCGGCGCCGCCCTCGGCGCCCCGGTCGCGGAGACGACCGGGGAGATCGCCGAGGGTCTGGTGGAGGAGATCCGGGTGGCCGTGGAACGGGTCAAGGACGTCTGGGACGTCCGCTGGGAGTTCCACACCTTCCACGGGGACCCGTACAGCGGACTCGTCACGGCGGCCGACGAGCTGAAGGCGGATGCCGTGGTGGTGGGGGCCTCGGAGTCGGCGGGGCACCGGATCATCGGCTCGGTGGCGGTACGGCTGGTCAAGGCGGGCCGCTGGCCGGTGACGGTCGTCCCGTAGGGCATCCGGCGTACGTCCCGTCCGGCCCGCGTCGTACGCCCCGCCCCCGCCCGTATGTCCCTGCCGACGCCGCCCTCCCGCGGCCCTCTCAGCGGCCCTCTCAGCGGCCCACGGTGAGGCCGTCCTTCGCCGCGCCCCGGCTCAGGACCGCCTCGCTGATCTCCGACTGGATCTCGCGGTAGTCGTCCCGCTCGGAATCGCCCCGTACCGCCTCCGGCAGATTGACCACGCGTCCGGTGTCGAGGTCCCACATCTGAGGGATGAACTCGGCTTTCCTCACCGGCCAGCGCTCCCCCGGCCGGGCGGGCGGCGCGAAGGTGAACCGGCCGATCGAGCCGTGGTTGCCCCGTGCGTCCAGCTCACCGTCGTCGTTGGTCATCGTCCCGGCGATCTGGTCGCCCATCCCGTAGATGATCCAGGTGCCGTTCACCTTCTCGTACGGCTGCGGGACATGCGCGTGGGTGCCGAGGATCAGATCGATGTCGGGACGGCCGCCGGTGCGCGACGCGGTGAGTTTCCTGCCCAGGCCGAGTTGCTGCTCGTCGGGGTCCGTCTGCCACTCGGTGCCCCAGTGCAGGCTGATCACGACCACATCGGCGCCCGCCTTACGCGCGGCGCGGGCATCCGCGATGATCTTCCGCTCGTCGATGAGGCCGACGGCCCAGGGCTGCCCGTCGGGAAGCTCGTAGTCGTTGGTGCCGAAGGTGTACGCCAGTTGCGCCACCTTGGCGCCGCCCGCCGTCAGCAGGACGGGGCGCGCGGCCTCCGCCGCCGAGCGGGCCGTACCGGCGTGCCGTACGCCCGCCTTGTCGAAGGCGTCGAGGGTCCGGTGCACCCCGTCGGCCCCGTCGTCCAGGCTGTGGTTCGAGGCGGTGGAGCAGGAGTCGTAGCCGGTGGCCCGCAGTCCGGCGGGGATCTCCGGCGGGGAGACGAAGGCCGGATAGCCGCTGTACGAGCCGTCCTTCTCGCCGAACACGGTCTCCATGTGGCAGATCGCCACATCGGCGCCGGAGACCACCGGCTTCACGCTGTCGAGCATCGGCCCGAAGTCATAGCCCTCGCCGTCCGCGTCGGCGTTCGCCCGGTCGATGACGGAGTCGTGCGGCAGCACGTCCCCCGAGGCGACGAGCGTGAACCCGCGCCGCTGCGCCGTGGAGCCGCCCGCGGCGGAAGGTGCCGCGGAGCCGCCCGCCGAGGCGGGTGCCGCGGAGCCCGGCCGCGGCGGGCCGTGCGGGACCGGGGCGTCGGGCCGCTCGGCACCGGTACAGGCCGCCGCGGTTCCGATGAGCAGCGCCGCAGCGGCCACCGCTCCCTGTCGCATGCGCTTCGTCATCGGGCAGGCTCCATTTTCCGGGGGATACCGTCCCAACGAATCCATATATTCATATAAATGGATGTCAAGTGACCAAGCCGGTACAGCGCGCGAAAGGGTCCAAACGCCGCCGTCCGACCGTTCACCGCACCACTCGCCGCAGTGAGCGACCGCTCGTCGCAGACCTCGGTGCGCTGTCTGTCCCTCGGCGGCGCCATGCGTTCGGATACGCCAGGCGGCAACGGAGCCGCGTACGACGGCGACCCCGGCGGGAAGGGTGTTCACGATGACCACAGCCATGGCCGAGGAGAGGACCGACGAGCGGGCACTGACGGAGCTTCAGCGCGAACACGGGCCGGCCCTGCTGAACTTTCTGCTGGGCCTGACCTACGGCGACCGGCAGCGCGCCGAGGATCTGCTCCAGGAGACGCTGGTCCGCGCCTGGCAGCACCCCGAAGCGTTCGAAGGGCCCTTCGACTCCATGCGGCCCTGGCTGTTCACCGTCGGCCGCAGGCTGGCCATCGACGCCCGCAGATCCCGGCTGGCGCGGCCCACGGAGATCAGCGACGGGATCCTCGCCGCCACACCCGACCCCGAGGACCGCACCGAATCCGCGGTCGCGGTGCTCGACGTACGGAAAGCGGTGCGCACGCTGAGCCGGGAGCACCGCGAGGTGCTCACCCAGATCTACTTCCGCGGGCTGAGCGTGAACGAGGCGGCGCGGGTGCTCGGGATTCCGCCCGGCACGGTCAAATCCCGTTCGTACTACGCGCTGCGCGCGCTGGCCCGTTCGCTGCCCGGCTACAGCGCGCCCGGTTACCGCAGATCGTCCTCGTCCAGGAGCGCCAGCGACGACGGCGCGTCGGCCACTTCCAGATAGGCCGCGCCGCACGGGCCGCACTCCGCCAGGTGGTCCGCGACCCGCCGGTCCTCCTCGGGTGCGAGCGCTTCGAGTACGTAGGCACCCAGGAGCGACCGCACATGCGGGCCGGAATCGTCCGCTCCACCGTCTGACGCGTCACCGTCGGCCACACCCGTCACAATCCTCTCCCGTCCGCCGACCGATCCTGCCTTTCTGGCCACGCGCGGCGGCCACCGCCGGTTCAATGCTCCGTGAAGCTGGCTTCGGGGGAAGAAAGGAAGGCGGAAAAGCGATGCGTCCGGAATGTACCGAGGGGGCGGGTGGTGGCGGCCTCCTGGTGCCCATGGCTTGGATGTACGCGGAGTACATCGCCGACGAGCTGTTGCGCACCGGTGATCTGATGCCGCCGACGACGCTCGAATACCGTGCGGGGCGGGACGCGCTGGCCCTGACCATCTTCCTCTCCGACAGCTCGGTGGGCGGCCCGCGCGTGGTGGCCAGGATGGAGGAGTGGCGCTCCCTCACGGCGTACGGGACGTGCTGGCGCGAATGGGTCTGCGGGCGGATCGACCGGTTGGAGGCGGCCGCGTTCGAGGCCGGCCGGGAGGCCCGTGATCCGGATCTGGAGCTGGCGGGCGCGGCGTGGCGGTGGCTGGAGGAGACGGAGCTGCTGGCGCCGGATCTCGATGCCGTGGGCCCGGCGTACGACGATCCGTTCCCGGCCGGCGAGGCGGAGGGTCCCCAGGTCTGGACGCCTGCCTGGCAGCTCGGTCTGCCGCTCGGCCATCTGGCGATCCATCTGTTCTGACCGGCGGCTGTCCCGGCCGGCGGCTGTCCCGATCGGCACCTGCCCCGACCGGCGGCGCGCGGGCGGGGCGCTCAGGTGCCGTGCACGCCCGCGCGGTACTTGGGAATCCGTACCGTGATCTTCGTGCCCGCCCCCACGCCCGTCTCGATGACCAGGCCGTACTCGTCCCCGTAGACCTGGCGCAGCCGCTCGTCCACATTGAGGAGTCCGATCCCGGTGGACGCGCCGCCCTCGCCGCGCAGGATCCGGCGCAGCCGGTCCGGCTCCATACCGACCCCGTCGTCCTCGATCACCACCTCGGCCTCGGCGCCCGCGTCGAGCGCGCTGATGGTGATCCGGCTCGTGGTGACGGCTCCTTCGAGGCCGTGCTTGACGGCGTTCTCGACGAGCGGCTGAAGGCAGAGGAACGGCATCGCCACCGGCAGGACCTCCGGGGCGACCTGGAGCGTGACCGAGAGCCGGTCACCGAACCGGGCCCGTACGAGCGCCAGATACTGGTCGATGGAGTGCAGTTCGTCGGCGAGGGTGGTGAAGTCGCCGTGCCGGCGGAACGAGTAGCGGGTGAAGTCGGCGAATTCCAGCAGGAGTTCCCTGGCCCGCTCGGGGTCCGTCCGGACGAACGAGGCGATGGCGGCGAGGGAGTTGAAGATGAAGTGCGGGGAGATCTGGGCCCGCAGCGCCTTGATCTCGGCCTCGATCAGCCGGGTGCGGGAGCGGTCGAGCTCGGCCAGTTCCAGCTGTACGGAGACCCAGCGGGCCACCTCACCCGCCGCCCTGGCCAGGACCGCCGACTCGCGCGGCGCATAGGCGACCAGGGTGCCGAGGACCCGGTGGTCGACGGTCAGCGGTACGGCCACACCCCAGCGCAGCGGGCAGTCGAGATCGCCGCAGCCGCTCGCGAAGGCGGTACCGCGTCCGCTGGCGAGGAGCCCCTCGACCTGTGCCATGACCTGCCGGCCGTGGTGTTCGCCCGACCCGTCCCAGGCGAGCACCCGCTCCCGGTCGGTGAGGCAGAGCGCGTCGGTGCCGAGCAGGGAGCGCAGCCGGCGGGCCGCCTTGCGGGCGCTCTCCTCGGTGAGACCGGCCCGTAGCGGGGGCGCGGCGAGCGAGGCGGTGTGCAGCGTCTCGAAGGTGGCGCGCTCCACGGGGGTGCCGACATCGCTGGTCCGCTCGGGGCGCGCGGTGCGCCGGCCGAGTACGAAGCCGCCCGCGAGGAGCAGCGGACCGAGCACGATGAGTACGGCGAGTGCGGATCCGCTCATCGGGCGCCGCCGGTTCCGCTGATGTCTCCCATGACGGTTCCGCCACCGGCCGCGCCGGGGCTCGGGCCCGCGCCCGCTTCGCGGCTGCCGGACATCAGGGCCTCCGGCAGATGGAACCGCGTCATCGCCGCGTTGGTACCGGGTGGTATCCGGCCGCGCGTGGCCAGCGACACCAGGATCATGGCGAGGAAGCCGACGGGCACGGACCAGACGGCCGGCCAGGCGAGCAGCGCGTGCGGCCAGCCCGACCGTACGGCCCCGCTCACCGTGATCACCGTGGCGGCGAACGCCAGACCGCCGCCGAGCAGCAGTCCCGCGATCGCGCCGGGCGGGGTGAGGCGCCGCCACCAGATGCCCAGTACCAGCAGGGGACAGAACGACGACGCGGAGACCGCGAAGGCCATGCCCACCGAGTCGGCCACGGGCATCCCGCTGACCAGCAGCGACCCGCCGAGCGGTACGGCCATGGCGAGCGGGGTGGCCAGCCGGAAGTGGCGTACGCCCCGGGAGGGAAGGACGTCCTGGGTGAGGACCCCCGCGACGGCCATGGTCAGCCCGGAGGCGGTGGAGAGGAACGCGGCGAAGGCGCCGCCCGCCACCAGCGCGCCGAGCAGATCACCGCCGAGCCCGCCGATCGCCCGCTCCGGCAGCAGCAGTACCGCGGCGTCGGCGTCCGTGCCGTAGGGGAGTTCGGGGACATACAGCCGGCCCAGCGCGCCGTAGACGGGCGGCAGCAGATAGAACGCGCCGACCAGCGCCAGGACGATGACGGTGGTCCGGCGGGCGGCCCGGCCGTTGGGGCTGGTGTAGAAGCGGACGACGACATGCGGCAGCCCCATCGTGCCGAGGAAGGTCGCCACGATGAGACCGTAGGTCGCGTAGAGCGGATGGTCCGCGCGGCCGGTGACCGCCGCCGTCAGATCGAGGTCGACGCGCGGCCGTCCGTCGCCCTGCCAGGCCAGCAGCAGGAAGAGCGCGGGCACGAGCAGCGCGGTGAGCTTGAGCCAGTACTGGAACGCCTGGACGAAGGTGATGCTGCGCATCCCGCCCGCCGCGACGGCCACCACCACGACCAGGGCGACCAGCACGCCGCCGAACCAGTCGGGCGCGCCGGTGAGGATCTTCAACGTCAGCCCAGCGCCCTGGAGTTGGGGTACGAGATAGAGCCAGCCGGCACCGACCACGAACACACTCACCAGTCGCCGCACCGCACGCGATTCGAGCCGGCCCTCGGCGAAGTCGGGGAGGGTGTACGCGCCGGAGCGGCGCAGCGGAGCGGCGACGAAGAGCAGCAGGACGAGATAGCCGGCGGTATAGCCGACCGGGTACCAGAGCATGTCGGGGCCGTGCAGCAGCACCAGGCCGGCGACGCCGAGGAAGGAGGCGGCGGAGAGGTACTCGCCGCTGATCGCGGCGGCGTTCAGCGCGGGCCGTACCGTGCGGGAGGCGACGTAGAAGTCGGAGGTCGTACGGGATATCCGCAGCCCGAAGCCGCCGACGAGGACGGTCGCGAGCACGACCACGGTGACCGCGGTCACCGTGTAGCTCTGGCTCATGGAACGGGCCGGCCCTTCACGAGCCGGGCGAAGTCGCGTTCGTTGCGCTCCGCGCGCCGCACGTACCACCAGGCGAGCAGGGTGAGCAGCGGATACGCCGCGAAGCCGAGCACCACCCAGACCGCCGTCGCGTCGCGCAGGGTGGCGAAGGCGAGCGGCAGCGTGCCCGCGACGAGCGCGAGCAGCGCGAACGCGGTGATTCCCGCCCGCAGTTGACTGCGCATCAGGGAGCGGACATAGGCGTCGCCGAGCGCGGTCTGCTCCTCGATCTCGGCCTGGGCGCGGTAGCGCGGCAGGGGGCGGACGCGACGGGGCTCACCGGTGACCACCTCGCGCCGGGGCGCCGGATGCCGGGACGCGGGCTCCGCCGTCATGTCCGTCCCGCCTTTCTCTCTGGTTCTCGCTGCCTTTCTCAGGCTCCCCGCTCCCCGCTCTCCCGCCCCGCCCCGCCCCAGGTCCCTGTGCGTGTCCAGGCCCGGCGCGGTGCTCGGGCCCGGAGTGTACGCAGCGTGGTGATCCCGGGGGAAGCCCCTGGTCAGCGGCCGCCCTGCCGCATCAGCAGATCGCGCAGGGCGCGGGCGTGCCGCCTGCTGACCGCGAGCTCGGCGTCGCCGACGCGGACGCTCATCGCGCCCGCGTCGAGCCGTAGCTCGTCGATCCGGGCGAGGGCCACGAGATGGCGGCGGTGGATCCGTACGAAGCCGCGCGCCCGCCAGCGCTCCTCCAGCGTGGTGAGGGGGATACGGACCAGATGGCTGCCGGTGTCCGTGTGCAGCCGCGCGTAGTCGCCCTGCGCCTCGGCGTAGGCGATGTCGTCGACGGCGACGAAGCGCGTCACCCCGCCCAGTTCGACGGCTATCTGATCGGCGGCGGGGGCGGAGACCGGTCCGCGCTCCCCCACCAGTTCGGCGACCCGGCGTACCGCCTCGGCGAGCCGCTCCCTGCGGACCGGCTTCAGGACGTAGTCGACGGCCTTCAGATCGAAGGCCTGGACGGCGAAGCCCTCATGGGCGGTGACGAAGACGATCAGCGGCGGCTCGGCGAAACCGGCCAGCAGCCGGGCGACATCGAGCCCGGTCAGCCCGGCCATATGGATGTCGAGGAAGACCACATCGATGGCGGCGGGGTCGTCGGGGCCCGCGTCGAGCGCCGCGCCGATCCGCCGCAGCGCCTCGGTCGCGCTGGTGGCGCCCTCCGCGCCACGGATCCGCGGGTCGGCCCTGAGCAGGTACAGCAGCTCCTCAAGCGCCGGTTCTTCGTCGTCCACAGCCAGTACACGCAGCATGACGCCGGAGTGTAGGCGGTGGCCGGCGCACAAGGACTCCCACGGCTTGAGTCATTCCGCGTTCCGCTGCGTAACAGACAGCATGCGGACCTTGGACCTCCATCGTGATGCCGGCGCCTACGCACTGGGCGTGCTCGACGCCGCGGACGCCTTCCGGTTGGAGGACCATCTGACGGACTGTCCGCGCTGTTCGGAGCTGCTGGCCGAATTCGGCTCCGTGAAGGAGCAGTTGGACGCGTACGCGCGGCGCACGCCCGCCGGGACGGCGCCGTACACCGCCGCGGGTCCGGAGCTGCTGGCCGGGCTGCTCGGCCGTACCGCCGCGGGGCGGCGCCGGGAGCGCGGACGGCGGCTCGCGCTGGTGGCCGCGGCGGTGGTGCTCGCGGTGGGCGGTCCGCTCGCCGTCCTCGCCGTGGTTCCCCCGGCGGATCCGGGCACACCGGTGACCGCCCGGTGGACCGCGTCGGACCGGTCGACGGGCACGGCGGCGGTGGTGACGGCGGCGGAGAAGGCGTGGGGGGCGGATATCGGTCTTGAGCTGGTCCGGTCCGGTGACTCCGGCTCGTGCGCCCTGATCGCGGTGGGCCGGGACGGATCGCGGGAGACCGTGACGTCGTGGGCGGCGCGGGCGGGCGGCTCCACGCCGCTGGTGACCCGGGGCGGGGCGGCGCTGCGGCCCGGCGAGATCGACCACTTCGAGGTCCGCGCGTCGGACGGCCGCCGTGTGATGACCATCGGCGGGCAATGACCGCCGGCCGGTCTCACTTGAGGAGCCGCGACATCCTGCGGTCGGCGAGCGGCTTCCCGCCCGTCTGGCAGGTCGGGCAGTACTGGAGCGAGGAGTCGCTGAAGGAGACCTGGCGGATCGTGTCACCGCAGACGGGACAGGATTCACCGGTACGGCCGTGTACCCGCAGCCCGGTCTTCTTCTCCGCCTTGAGCCGCCCGGCCGCCACTCCACGCGAGCGCTCGACGGCCTCGCGCAGCGTGTCGCGCAGTGCCTCGTACAGGGTGGTGATCTCGTCCTCGGAGAGGTTCTTCACCGGTTTGAACGGCGACATCCTCGCCGCGTGCAGGATCTCGTCGCTGTAGGCGTTGCCGATGCCCGCGATCAGGCGCTGGTCGCGCAGCGCGCCCTTGATCTGCCGGTTCTCACCAGCGAGTAGCCGGGCGAAGGCGGCCCGGTCGAAGGCGTCGTCGAGCGGATCGGGGCCGAGGCGCGCGATCCCGGGGACGTCCGCGGGAGCGCGTACGAGATGCACGGCGAGGCGCTTGGTGGTGCCGGCCTCGGTGAGATCGAACCCGTCTCCCCCGCCGAGGACGGCACGCAGCGCGAGCGGCCCCTTGCCGGGCCGAGGGGGCGCGGCCGGGAAGGAATCCTTCCAACGGAGCCAGCCCGCGCGGGCGAGATGGATGGCGAGATGCAGTTCGCCGTCTCCGGCGTCACGCGCGACGATGTCGAGATACTTGCCGTGGCGGGCGATCGCGGTGACCGTGGCGCCCTCCAGTGCGGAGAGAGGCGGATCGTATGTTTTGAGCACATTGATGGCCAGTGGCAGGACACGGACGATCTCCCTGCCCACCAGCCGGCCGTCGAGAAACTCGCGCAGCGCTTCGACTTCGGGTACTTCCGGCATGCGTCCAGGGTGCCGCAGCGGCCCGGGTCCTGCCTGGCACACAGAGCCAGGCGGGATGTGTCAGACAGGGCCGGGTGAACGCCCGGCGGGCCGGGCGTGGGTTCCACGGCCGGCGCGGCGACGAATCCGTTCGCCGGATCGTTCACGGAAGAGCCCCGCCAGAGGTGCCCCGGCAGCCCCCGGGGCTCCCGCCGTCGGAAGGAAGGCCCCCGTGTCCGTACGCGATCGCCGAGCCCCCGTCCAGCCCGCTCTCGTGCTCGACAGAACCGCCGCGCGCCCCCGCGCCGCCGTCCTGGTGCTGCACGGAGGGCGCGAGGAGGGTGTGGCGCCGCCGGCCCGGCTGAGTCTGCCCGGCGCCCGGATGTGGCCGTTCACCCGCGCGGTGCTACGGGCCACCGACGGGTACGACGTCGTGGTGGGCCGGGTGCGCTACCGCTGCCGGGGCTGGAACGGCAGCCGGGCCGACGCGGCGCGCGACACCCGCCGGGCGCTCGATGAGCTGGAGCCTCTGGTCGGCCCCGTGCCCGTCGTGCTCGTCGGGCACTCGATGGGTGGCCGTGCCGCCCTGGCCGCCGCCGGGCACGAGCTGGTCACCGGGGTGGTGGGGCTCGCGCCCTGGTGTCCGCCCGATGAGCCGGTGGCGCAGCTGGCGGGTACCAGGACGGTGCTGCTGCACGGCGACCGTGACCGGGTCACGGATCCGCGCGGCAGCGTCGAGCTGGCGGCCCGCGCCCGTACGGCGGGCGCCGAGGCGTGTGCCGTACTGCTGCCGGGCGGTGATCACGCGATGCTGCGCCGCGCGCGTGTCTGGCACACCCTGGCCACCCACTCGGTCACCGCGCTGCTGGGCATGGAACCCTTCCCCGGCCCGGTGCGCCATGCCTTCCCCGAGCCGGCCGAGGACGGCATCGACCCGGTTCAGAGGGCGTAGACGCGCCGCGCGGTGTCCCGGAAGACCGCGTCGCGCTCGTCCTCGCTCAGTCCGTCGGTCACGGTGCGGGCCGCGTCGAGGACCTCTCCGTACGTGGCGGCCAGCCGGCACACCGGCCAGTCGGAGCCGAACATCAGCCGTTCGGGCCCGAAGGCGTCGAGGACGGTGTCGGCGTACGGACGCAGCCCCTCGGCCGTCCAGGAGTCCCAGGCGGCCTCGGTGACCATCCCGGAGAGCTTGCAGACGGTGTTCGGCCGTGCGGCCAGCGCCCTGACCAGGCCCGCCCACGGCTCTGTCGCGCCCCCGGCGATCGGCGGCTTGCCGAGATGGTCGAGGACGAACGTGAGTCCGGGCAGCAGTTCGGCGGCCTTCGCGGCGGCGGGCAGCTGGTGCTCCAGGATGACCAGGTCGTACACGAGTCCCGCGGCGGCGACGGCGGCCAGGCCGCGTTGTACGTCCGGGCGCAGCAGCCACTCCGGGTCGGGCTCGCCCTGCACCTGATGGCGTATCCCGACCAGCCGGCCGCCGCCGGGCAGCTCACGCAGTGCGGCGAGCGTGTCCGCGACCCCGGGTGCGGTGAGATCGGTCCAGCCGACGACGCCCGCGACGAGATCGCTGCCGTCGGCGGCGGCGAGGAACTCCGGGGTCTCCTCGGGGACCCCGATGGTCTGGACGAGTACGGTCGCGGACACTCCGGCGGCCCGGGTCTCGGCGGCCAGGTCCGCGAGGGTGAAGCTGCGGCGGATGGGGGCCATGGCGGGGCCGGTGATCCAGTCCTGGTCGCGTACGGACAGATCCCAGATGTGGTGGTGCGCGTCGATCACGCCCGGCGGTGTCATGACAGCTCCCAGACGACGGGCAGACCGGCTCCGGCGCCGGCCGCGGAGTAGTCGTGCACGACGTCCAGCAGCTCGGTCATCCGGGCCTGCCAGGCGACGTTGACCGGAAGCTGGTCCAGCTCGGCGAGGAGACGGGGGTAGTCCTCGCACTCCAGCAGATGGAAGAGATCGGTACCGCCGCGCCAGATCGTCCAGGAGGTGGCACCCGCGGCGCGGATCGCGGCGGTGAGTTCGGCGGGCACCTCGCGGTGCGCCGCCTCGTACTCCCCGATCCGGTCGGCGCGGACCTTGGTGTGCAGGGCGACCCTCATGACAGCACTCCGTCCTCGGTCAGCGGTTCTTCGGTGAGCAGCCCTTCCGCGCGCAGTTCGGCCCACAGGTCGTCGGGGACGGTACGGGCGGCCAGTCCGGCCGCGTCGCGCACCTCCGCCGCGGAACGGGCACCGACGAGCACGCTGGCGACGGCCGGATGACGCGACGGGTAGTGCAGGGCCGCGGCCCGCAGGGGCACTCCGTACCGCCGGGCGACGGTGTCCATCCGCAGGGCCCGGTCGAGCAGCTCGGGCGGGGCCGCGGTGTAGTCGTATGTCGCGCCGGGGCGCGGGTCGGCGAGCAGCCCGGAGTTGAAGACCCCGCCGACGACGACGCTCCTGCCGCGCGCGAGGGCCTCGGGCAGCAGCGCGGTGAGCGCCGAGCGGTCGAGCAGGGTGAAGCGGCCGGCGCACAGCACGACGTCGGCATCGGTGTCGCGGAGGAAGCGGGTGAGCATCGC
The DNA here is from genome assembly GCF_055639435.1 of Streptomyces sp. NPDC039430. Classification (NCBI taxonomy): domain Bacteria; kingdom Bacillati; phylum Actinomycetota; class Actinomycetes; order Kitasatosporales; family Streptomycetaceae; genus Streptomyces; species Streptomyces sp. NPDC039430. The sequence continues at coordinate 93,822 of NZ_JBVKAK010000006.1, forward strand.
CGTCTGGTTCATCCCGGCGCCGATCGCCCCGACGACGCCTTCGTCGCGCAGCCGTTCCAGCGCCGGGTACGCCTGCCGGAAGGCTTCTTCCGCGTGGTCGTCGGGATCGTGCAGATAGACGATGTCGATCCGGTCCACTCCGAGCCGCCGGAGGCTGTCCTCGATGGAGCGGCGTACTCCGTCCCCGCTGAAGTCCCAGACGCGGCGGTGCGTGGCGGGTACGGCGAAGCCGTGGGCGAGATCGTCGCCGAGGGGTCCGGCGCCGGACACGGGGTCGAGCAGCCGGCCCACTTTGGTGGAGAGGGTGTACGCGCCGCGCGGCCGGTCGCGCAGTGCCTCGCCGAGCCGCCGCTCGGAGAGTCCCAGGCCGTAGTGCGGCGCGGTGTCGAAGTAGCGGATGCCCGCGTCCCAGGCGGCGTCCACCGCCGCGGCGGCCTGCTCGGGGTCGACGGGGGTGTAGAGATTGCCGATCCCGGCCGCCCCGAAGGACAGTCCGGTCACCCCGACCGTTCCGTGTCCGAGCGTGGTGTGCCGCATACCGCTGCCGCCTCCCGATGTAGCCGCTGCCGGCCGCCCCGCCCATGCCGAGAACGACCGAGATGCCGATCACGATGAAATATTCATCGGATGACTGGGCGCGTCAACACCCCTGAAGCAGCTACTTACGAGGAGTTCGCATCCAGCTGTCCGATCTCTCGGGGCTCCGCAGGGCGCTGTCGGCCCTGTGCGGGGCTGCCCGGAGCTACGTGCGGGCCGCTCGGGCGGGGCCGGCGGAACGGATCCGGCCGCCCGGCCCGGTGACCCGCAGCAGTTCCCGTAGTTCCTCGGTCATCCCGCGCGCCAGCCGGTCGAGGTCCGGCACGGCCTTGCCGTCGGCGACCAGCCCCACATGCACCCGGCCGCCGTAGGTGGACAGCGCCACCGCCAGGGACTGGCCACGGGCGAGCGGCGCCATCGGGTACACCTCGCGCAGCGGGCAGCCGCCGAGCGAGAGCGTGGAGCGCGGCAGCGGGACGCTCGTCACCAGGATGTCGAAGAGCATCCTGGCCGCGCTGCCGGCGAGAGGCGCGCCCAGCCGGTGGGCGAGCGGCGGCAGTTGGTCCGCGAGGACGGCCACCGCGCCGGCCCCGCGCGAGGGGCCGCCGGACTTGTTGCGGTCCATGCCCAGGCGTACGGCGGTGAGCCTGGCCCGCGGGTCGGCCTCGGCGACCGGCAGACCGAGGAGATAGGCGGAGAGCCGGTTGCCCGACCCGGACGGACCGCCCGGCCTGCGCCGGGTGACCGGCACGAGCGCGCGCGGCGCGGTGGCGGGCAGCGGCTCGCCCCGTTCGAGCATCCAGCGCCGCAGCGCGCCGGTCACGGTCGCGAGGAGGACGTCGTTGGCCGTGCCGCCCGCGGCCCTGCGGATCCGCTGGACGTCCTCCAGATCGAGCAGGGCGGTGGCCAGCCGCCGTGTCCCGCTGGATCCGGCGGTGAGCGCGGGCATACCGCGCGGGTCGAGCCGGCTGGCCCGTACGACCGAGGCGCCGATGCCGACCGCGCGGCCCAGCTCCTCGATCCGGCCCCTGGCGAGCCCGGCCACCTGCCAGGGGCCGGGAAGCCAGGACCGGGGCGGCACCGGGCGCGGCCGGCGGTCCCCCGCCGCCCGCGCGTCGGCGATCTGGTCGAAGATGCCGGCGCCGATGGCGACGGCGCGCATGCCGTCGGCCAGCGCGTGGTGCAGCTTCACCAGGACGGCGAAGGGGCGGCCGGCTGCCGCCGCCCGGCTGTCACCGGCGCCGCCACTGCCGTCCTCCGTCGTCAGGACGTACATCTCCCACGGCGGGATGCCGCGTTCCAGCGGACGTTCCATCAGCTCCCCGGCCAGCCGCGCCGCCTCCGTCGCGAACTCCCCCTCCGGCAGCGGCAGTCGGCGCACATGGCGGCGTACGTCGAACTCCTTGTGCACCGCCCAGGCCGCGCCGCCGACCGGCAGCCAGACGTCCCGTACCCGCATCCTGAGCCGGGGAATGGCGGCGGCGCGCGCGGCGAGCAGTTCCCGGGCGCCCGCCGCGCCGGCCGTGCCGGGTACCGCGGTGAAGACCGCGAGCGCGCCGAGGTGCATGGGATGGTCCGCGGATTCGAGATGCCAGAAGGCCAGATCGAGAGGTGCCAGCAGCTCGGTGGTCAAGGGAACCCCAGGTCCTAGAAGGCGAGGTGCGGCGACGGGCTCATCCCCTCGCCTTTGTCCGCTTACGGTCAAGTACGATCAAGTCACCTACAATTAACGACGAAAACCGCTCAATGTGACGGTCGGTCCGGGACGATGAAGTCGCACCACACACACTTGCCGCTGCCGCGCGACTCCACGCCCCACTCGTCCGCCAGCCCTTCCACGAGCTGGAGCCCGCGCCCCGAGACCCCGGAGGCCCCGGCTTCCCGGCGGTGCGGGAGGGCGCTCGAACCGTCCTCCACCTCGACCCTCATCCGCCGCTCCGCCCCGGACACCACCCGTACGGTCACGACGGCCCCGCCGTCGGTGTGCAGCAGCGCGTTGGTGATCAGCTCGTCGGCGGCCAGTTCGATCTCGTCGGAGCGCTCCCTGGCCCCCCAGGCGGCCACCGCCGCGCGGATCATGTGCCGTACGGTGCTCAGCCCCTCCGGGTCCCGCTGCGCGACCTGCTGCTGGAGCCGGCCGCCCGAGCGGGGGGCGCGCGTGCCCAGGCGGCGCAGCAGCAGCACGGCGACATCGTCCTCGCCGCCCCGCGCGTCCACCACCTCGCAGAGCCGGTCGGCCAGCAGCTGGAGATCGCGCGGACCGTCCCGTACCAGCGCGGCCAGCAGTTGCAGCCCGTCGTCCAGATCGGCGCCCGGCTGCTCCACCAGCCCGTCGGTGTAGAGCAACAGGGCCTGTCCTGGGTCCAGTTCGATCGTCTCCACCGGGTAGTCGAGCCGGCCGAAGGCCGCGGAGAGGCCGAGCGGCATCCCGCCGGGCACCGGCAGTCTGCGGCAGCTGCCGTCGGCTTCCCTGATCAGCGGATCGACATGGCCGGCCCGGACCAGCTGGATCACTCCGGTGGCGAGGTCGGCCTCCGCGTAGGTGCAGGTCGCGAAGCGGTCCGTGTCCAGCTCATGGAGGAAGACCGAGGCCCGCGCCATCACGGTGGCCGGCGCGTGCCCCTCGGCCGCGTACGCGCGCAGCACGATGCGCAGCTGCCCCATCACGGCGGCCGCGTGGGTGTCATGGCCCTGTACGTCGCCGATGACCGCCCCGACCCGGCCGCCGGGCAGCGGGATCACGTCGTACCAGTCGCCGCCGATGTCCCGGCCGAGCCGGGCCGAGCGGTAGCGGACCGCGATCTCGGCCCCCGGCACCGCGGGGATCCGGCGGGGCAGCATCGCCTGCTGGAGCCCCTCGGCGAGATCGTGTTCCTGCTCGAAGAGGACGGCGCGCTGGAGGCTCTGGGCGATGCTGCTGCCGAGCGCGACCAGCAGATTGCGGTCCTCGGCGGTGAAGCCGCTCTTCTCCCGGTAGAGCAGCCCGAGGGCGCCGATGGGCCGCGCCTGGGCGATCAGCGGCAGATAGGCGGCGGCGTTGATGCCCAGCCCGCGGATGTCCGGCCACAGCACGGGGTAGCGCCGCGCGAACTCCTCGGCGGACTCGATGAAGCGCGGGACGAGCGTGCGGACGACCTCGCTCATCGGGTACGGCTCGTCGGTGCGGGTGATCCGCGTCCCCGGTACGTAGGAGCCCTCGGGGCCCTCGGCGACCAGGTGGATGCGCCCCGCCTCCATCAGCCCCATGACCAGGCTGCTGGCCCCGAGGTGTGCCAGGCCGTGCGAGTCCTTGAGCACGTCGATGACGTCCTGGACGGTCCTGGCGTGGGCGAGCGCGGTGGCCGTGCCCTCGACGACGCTCGTGCGCACCCGGCGCACGGCGCTCAGTTCGAGTCGCGCGGCCGAGTCCGCCAGCTCCTGGGAGGCGTCGCGGACGATGCCGATGACGCGGTAGGGCCGGCCCGCCGGGTCACGGCGGATGGCACCCTGGGTGTGCGTCCAGCGCGGGCTTCCGTCCCGTCGCCTGATACGGAGGTACGCGCCGTAGGTGGCGCTGCCGTCCCGCAGCGCCCGCTCCACCACCTCCGCCAGCCGGCTGCTCTCGCTCTGCGACAACCGCGTCTCCAGGCCGCTCAGCCGGCCGTCGTACTCGGCGGGACGCAGATCGAAGACCGCGAGGGCGGGATCGTCGAGATGCAGGAGCCCGCTGTCGAGGTGCCAGTCGAAGGTCCCCATCCGGTTGAGGGACAGACTGATGTGCGGACGGGCGGGCCAGTCGTCGGGGAGCGACAGGGGGCCCGCTTCCCGTTCAACCATGGAGACACTCTGTCATCATTTGTCGGATTCTTCGAGCGGTCCCGTCGGCCTCGGACCCTCGGTCAGCCGGCGAATGTCACGGGGCCGACCAGTTCCTCGCCCGACAGCGGACCGTCCGGCGACGGAGCGGACAACTCGTCCCCGGGGACCCGCGCGGGGTCGTCCGGACCGGTCAGGATCTCCTCGTCGGACAACGCGAGATCTCCGCCGCCCTGCTCCGGCTCCACCGGTCCGTCGGGCGGCATCACGCCGTCGTCCGGTACGAGCGGCGCGTCCCCCGGCTGGTCGGGCACGCCCCGGCCCCGGTCCACGCCGTTGCCGCGCGGGACGTCACCGGACGCCGATCCGACGCCGGCGGGCGCCTCGGGCATGCCCGGCCGGGGCGGCTTCACCACGTCCGGGTCCGTGATGTCGGCCTCCGGCCCGTACCGCGGCGGCACCTCGGGCGGCTTGTCCCGCCGGCCCTCGGTGCCGATCTGCCGCTCCATCCAGGAGTTGGAGGCCAGGTCGACGATGATCAGGCTGGTGATGGCCTCGGGGGTGCGGTTGATGACGACGACCCGCTCGGGCTGATAGCCCTTCCACTTCGCACCCCGGTACCGCACGGAGCCCTTGGCCGCGACCGGCGGGCTCAGGGGGCTGCCATCGGCGCAGCGCACCCTGGGCACGCCCCGGTTGTCCACCATGACGGCGGTGCCCGCCTGCAGTACGGACTGGAAGGCTGCGGCCGTTCCCTCGCGGTAGCCATGGCTCGTCACCCGGATGTCGGGCCGCAGCACGACAGGGGTCAGTCCGTGCAGGTAGTGAGGGACGGAGTCCTGGGTGACACCCACTCCTTCGGCGAAGGCGCGGGCCTTCGACCGGTCCTGGGTGAGGAGACGGATCTGCCGGTCCACCTCGCAGCTGGCGGCCGAGGTGCCGCCGTAGAGCCCCGGCGTGGAGCCCGGCAGGGCGCGTGGCGTCCGTACGGTCCCGCCCGCCCCGCCCCGGGCATCCGGCGACGGGGGCCGGACCGCCGGACTGACCACGGCATCGGGGCTCACGGTGGACCGTGTGAACGGGTCGGGGCCCGGATCGGCGGCCGGCTGGAGCAGCAACTCCTCGGCGCTCGCCACATCTCCGCCACCCTCGTCCCCGCCACAGCCGGCCGTGATCAGAATCCCCGCGGACAGCACGGCGAGCGTGACATACCGACGACGGTGGGGTGAGCGCACCAGAATCTCCCGACTCTTCCTCCATGGATGTCCCCTTATGTGTGCCGGATGCCTCTCCACCCCGCAAGCGGGAACAACGACGACAAGCCCGGGAGCCGGGCACGTCCGGGCGGCGGCATACGCGCGTGGCGACGCTTGGACGTGTCCGGGTCCCGGGCGTGATGAGGGGCGTTCCCGCTGGTCAGCCGGGTCGTGATGGCCGGCGCACGGTCGGTCGTCCGCGCAGGGGAGCGATCACCGCGGGCATGGCGCGGCCCCGCAGCGCGCGGTCCTCGCGCACTACGCCGCCGGTGGACGGCGCCGCATATGCGTGGTCCCGCACCCCGGCCGGTGCGGGGGTACGGGACATACGGCGTTCTGCCGGTCGTTCCGGTGCGTCAGTCGATCCCGGGGAGGATGTGCGGCTCCGCCAGGTCGTCCTCGTAGCCGGCCAGCCTGATCGGAGCCGACCTGGCCCATACTTCGAGGTTTCCTAGCTTCTCGGGCCGGCGGACCCGTTCGGCATACTCCGCCGGACGCTGCTCGTGCTTCGTCGTGAGATCTGGTGTCACCGCGCACTCCTCTGTGTCGCGTAACTCTGGAACAGGACACGTTTCCGTCGCGGTGGCGCCGTTGTCGGACGGGACCGCGGCCTTGGTAGTGGGCCTGTCCCAGCACAGCCGTGGGGATGGTGTATCCCCTGATTGGCCGTCCGTTCGCTCCAGCGTAACCATATGAGCGTCAACCCGCTCGATAGGGCTCGCATTCGAGTGAAATTCCGGCCACTCGGCCCAGGGCCGCTGGGCCGAGTGGTGGCCCGACGGGCGGGCCGAGTGGTGACCTGACGGACCATGAGTCCGCCGGCCGCCGGTCCCCCGTCACCAGTTGGCGGGGGCGTAGTCCTTGAGGAAGCAGCCGTACAGGTCCTCGCCGCTCTCGCCCCGGACGATCGGGTCGTACACCCGGGCCGCGCCGTCGATCAGGTCGAGCGGGGCGTGGAACCCCTCGTCGGCCAGGCGCATCTTGTCCGGATGCGGGCGCTCGTCGGTGATCCATCCCGTGTCGACGGCGGTCATCAGGATGCCGTCGCTCTCGAACATCTCCTGGGCGCTGGTACGGGTCAGCATGTTCAGCGCGGCCTTGGCCATGTTGGTGTGCGGATGACCCGCGCCCTTGTATCCACGGCTGAAGACTCCCTCCATCGCGGAGACGTTCACCACGTAGGCACGGGCCGCCTCGGCCGCGGCCATCGCCGGACGCAGCCTGCTGATCAGGATGAAGGGCGCGGTGGAATTGCACAACTGGACTTCGAGCAGCTCGACCGCGTCGACCTCGGAGACCGTCTGGACCCAGCTGTTGGTGTCGTGCAGATCGGGCACCAGGCCCCCGGCGTCGATCGCCGTGCCCGCCTCGATCCTGGCGAGCGTGGCGGAGCCGCCGACGAGCGCGAGCCCGGTGACGTCGGAGGCGCTCAGCGCCTCGGCGCCGGCGGCGGGCAGTACGGCCTGGGCACCGCTGCCGAACGCCCCGATGACCTGGGAGGCGGGCAGTTCGCCCGCGGGCAGCGGCGCGGACTCGGCGGCCAGCAGCTCGCTGTACGCCTGTGGGGAGCGGCGTACCGTCTGCGCGGCGTTGTTGATCAGGATGTCCAGCGGGCCCTCGGCGGCGACGGAGTCGGCGAGGGCGACGACCTGCGCGGGGTCCCGCAGATCGATGCCGACGATCTTGAGGCGGTGGATCCACTCGTCACTGTCCGGCATCGCCTTGAAGCGGCGGACGGCGTCGCCCGGGAATCGGGTGGTGATGGTGGTGTGGGCGCCGTCGCGCAGCAGCCGCAGCGCGATGTACATGCCGATCTTCGCCCGGCCGCCGGTGAGCAGCGCGCGCCGTCCCGTGAGGTCCGTACGGGCGTCGCGGCGGGCCCGGTTCTCGGCGGCGCAGGGCTGGCAGAGCTGGTGGTAGAAGGCGTCGACCTCGGTGTAGCGGGTCTTGCAGATGTAGCAGGAGCGCGGGCGCTGGAGTACGCCCGCGATCTCGCCGCTGACCGAGGAGGAGGGCAGCAGCCCCTGGGTCTCGTCGTCGATGCGCTCGGCGGAGCCGGTGGCGGTGGCTTCGGTGACGGCCTTGTCATGGGCGGTCTTGGCCGCCCTGCGCTCCTGGCGGCGGCGCTGTTTGACGGTCCGGTAGATGCCGGCGGTGGCCCGCCGGACCGCGATCGCGTCGGGGTGGTCGACGTCGAGCTTGTCGAGTTCGTCGAGCACGGCCAGGCAGACGGCCATGCGCTCGGGGTCGATGCCGGGGCCGTACTCCTGGCTCTCGGCGTACACCGGGCTCTCGGCATACGGCCGGCTGTCGCCGTACGCCGGGCTGTCCTCTGTCACCGTCATCGCTGCTGCCGTTCCTCGATCACTCGTCACACCGGGCACCGGATTCACCTGTACGCCGGAGTCCCCGATGGGGCTTTCATGGCTGTTTGCGGCCATCCCCGCAGGTCAGGAGCATACCGACGCGCCGGGGGCCAACAAAATCCCACTATCTTAGCCGGTCCCGCCGCCGGCCTCGACGCTCCGGGACTCACCGGCCGGGACACGGACCCCGAGGAACCTCGTCGTCCGGCGCAGCCGGAAGCCGAGCGTCTCGTACAGCCGGATGGCGTTCGTGTTGGAGGCCGCCGCGTGCAGGAACGGCTGCTCACCGCGGGCGCGGATGGCGTCGGCGACCGCGAGGACGAGGCGGGCCGCCAGGCCCTGGCCCCGGAACGCGGGGTCGGTGCAGACGGCGCTGATCTCCGTCCAGCCCGGCGGGTGCAGCCGCTCCCCCGCCATCGCCGCCAGCGCCCCTTCGCGGCGGATGCCGAGATACGTGCCCATCTCGATGGTGCGCGCCAGGAACGGGCCCGGCTGGGTGCGCTCGACCAGGTCGAGGATCTCCGGCACATCGGCGGGGCCGAGGAGTACGGCCTCCTCGTCCGGTGCGGTCCTGATGTCCGTGCCGACGAGCTGTACTCCGTCGGCGCTGAAGGTGATCTCCCAGTCGTCGGGCGGCGGCACCCGGTAGCCGGCGAGCGCCAGCGAGCCGCCGGGGCCCGCGAGCGCGGCGGCGTCGGCCCAGTCCGCGGCGTCGGGGTCGTCGGGCAGCGCCAGCCACGGCGAGACGTCGGGCGGATAGCGCAGCAGCCGGCCGCGCCGCTCGGCGAAGTGCGCGTGCGGTCCGGTGAGCGAGGCCAGCGCGGGATGGTCCAGCGGGTGGCCCGGCACGGCCGGGGACGGCTCCGGCGCACGGGGAGCGGGCGGACGGGATATGGCCCCCGGCGTGCCGGTCACGCGCCCACCTCGATCACGATCTTCCCCTGGACGTGCCCGGCCTCGACCGCGCGCAGCGCCTCGTCCGCCCGCTCCAGCGGGAAGGTACGGGTCACGAACGGCCGCAGGGCGCCGCTCACCGCGAGCCTCGCGACCTCGTCGAGGACCGCGGCCGTCCGCTGCCGTACGACCACCGCGCCGCCCAGCTGGGGAACCGTCGCCTTGTCCGCCACGCTGAACAGTTTCGTGCGGTCCACGAGCAGCTCGGCCACGGCCTTGAGATCGTCGCCGCCGACGAGGTCGAGGACGGCGTCCACGCCGTCGGGCGCCACGGCCCGTACGCGCGCGGCGAGGTCGGGTCCCGGCTCGACGTGCACGGCGCCCAGGGACTCGGCGAACTCCTTCTTGCCCGCGCTCGCGGTGCCGATGACACGCAGTCCCGAGGCGCGTGCGAGCTGGACGGCGGCCACGCCCACACCCCCGCCGGCGCCGGTGACCAGCAGGGTGGCGCCGGACGGCAGATCGGCCTGGCGTACGGCGTCGTACGCGGTCGCCGCCGCGACGGGCAGGACGGCCGCGTCCGTGAACGACAGCGCGTCCGGCTTGTGCGCGGTGATCCCGGCCGGCAGCAGGGTGTACTCCGCGTATCCGCCGGTGAGGGTGGAGCCGAAGACCGCGTCACCGACGGCGAAGCCCTCGACGCCCTCGCCGACCTCCTCGACCACGCCGGAGGCCTCACTGCCCAGTGTCTCGGGCAGCGAGGCGGGCGGCGCGCCGGGCCTGCGGTAGCCGGCGCGCAGCTTCCAGTCGACGGGGTTCACGCCCGCCGCGCGTACGGCCACCAGCAGCTGGCCGGGGCCGGGGCTCGGTGTCGGCCGGTCGACGAAGGTCTCCGCCTCCGGACCGCCGTGCCGGGTGAAGACGTACGCCTTGGACGTGGCCCTGGGCATGAAGGCTCCTCGCTCTGGCCGGTGGCTTCCGTCGCCGCCTCCGCCCACGTCGGACGCGGTGACAGCAGATTCAAGGTGGATCACCGGTCAGCCTATTCCCGAGGTCACACGGTATTCACGGGGGCCGGGCGTGCGTGCTTCGCGAGGGCCGGGCGTGCGGGCGGCCCGGCGGCGGCGAACCCCGGTCCGCCCGGCATACGGGCGGACCGGGGTCGGGGCCGGATCAGGACGTGCGTACTCCTCGGATCAGGAGGTGGCGCACTCCATCGACGCCGGGTCCGAGGCGTCACGGATCAGCGCGTCGTGCGCTGCCTTGAGCCGTTGGACGTCGGGCTTCATCACCTTGCGGTCGTAGGTGAGCAGTCCGTTCAGCTCTCCCTCCACATCGCTGATCTGGGTGTAGACCGCGCCGTTGCTCCCCTGGCAGGCGAGCTTGCGGACATTGCCGAGCTGGGCCAGATACTCGTCGGTGTAGGCGGCCTGGTCGACGCCCACATAGGTGTGCTGCACCGGCCAGGCGTGGCCGGGCACCGCGAGTCCCAGTCCGCCGTACTCCCCGCTGACCAGCGCCCGTTTCCCGTCGGGCGCGGGCAGTTGCGGGCTCGGATAGCCGTGAGCGTCGGCGATGTCGCCGTTGCCGCCGTCGACCGCGCCGCAGCAGTTGACCCCGCTCATGTTGTTCACCAGCCGGCTCGGGTCCCACGCCTTGGCCTGGTCGGCGATCCGCGCCTGGTCGTACTGGCCCCAGCCCTCGTTGAAGGTGACCCACATGACCACCGAGGGGCTGCTGCTGTGCTGGTCGATCATCTTCTTCATCTCGTGCTCGTACTGGGCGCGGGACGCGGCGTTCGGCGTGATGGTGTTCATCGCCGGCATGTCCTGCCAGACGAGCAGTCCGAGCCGGTCCGCCCAGTAGAACCAACGGTCCGGCTCGACCTTGATGTGCTTGCGTACGGAGTTGAAGCCGAGCTTCTTGTGCATCTTGAGGTCGTACGCGAGCGCCTCGTCGGTCGGCGCGGTGTGCAGCCCGTCGGGCCAGAAGCCCTGGTCGAGTGTGGCCATCAGGAAGGTCGGCTTGCCGTTGAGCACCGTACGCGGCGCTCCGTCGACCTTCTCGACCGTGAGGGAACGCATCCCGAAGTAGCTGCCGACCTTGTCCTTTCCGGCCGTCACCTCCAGCCGGTAGAGATACGGATCGTCGGGCGACCACAGACGCGGGTCGCGGACCGGCACGCTCAGGGTGCTTCCGGCGCGGCCGGTGACCGTGCCGACCTTGCGCTTTCCTTCGTACGCGGTGGCCGTGACCGGCACACCGTCCCGGATCCCGCGCACCTCGACGGCGAGCTTCTCGCCCGCGACGTCGGGGGTGAGCCCCAGCGAGCCGACGTGGTCGGCGGCGACCGGTTCCATCCAGACGGTCTGCCAGATACCGGAGGACGGGGTGTACCAGATGCCGCTCGGGTCCAGGCGCTGCTTGCCCATGGGCGGGTTCTCGCCGCCCGCCGCGTCCGTCGGGTCGTAGACGCCGACGATCAGTTCCTGGGTGCGGCCGGGCTTGAGCGCGTCGGTGACATCGGCGCTGAACCGGTCGTAACCGCCCTTGTGCTCGGTCACTTTGGTGCCGTTGACGTATACCTCGGCCTGCCAGTCGACGGCGTCGAAGTTGAGGTTCAGCCGCTTGTCCTGGCCTATCCGCCAGTTCGGCGGCACGGTGAAGGTGCGGCGGTACCACATGCGGTCCTCGTGCCGTTCGATCCCGGAGAGCTGTGACTCCACGGGGTACGGGACGAGGATCCGCTCGCGCAGTGTGGTGCCGACCGGCGGGCGCTCGCCCTTCTCGGCGGCGGCGAACTGCCACTGTCCGTTGAGGTTCTGCCAGGCGTCGCGGGTCAGCTGCGGCCTGGGGTACTCGGGGAGCGCGTTCCCGGGGCGTACGTCCTTGGCCCAGGGGGTGGAGAGCTGGTACTCCGAGGTGTTGGGCCCGCTGCTCCAGAAGGCCGCGACGGGCTTGCCCTGTTGGGCGGCGAGCCCGCCCGCGCCGTCGTAGCGCAGATCCGCGGATCCGCCCTTGCCGACGACCGGTTCCTTCAGGGTGACCAGCAGCCTCCTGGCGTCCCCGGGGTCGCTCCGCACGCTCCCCAGCGGCCAGGCCGCGCCGCCGATGACCGCGCTGAGATGCGAGGCGAGTCCGGCGGGCGGGGCGGCCAGCTTCTGGACGAAGTCGAGCCGCAGGGTACGGCCGTCCGGCAGGACGGTGGCGGCGGTGGCGCCGTCGTAGGCGAAGCCGTCGGGCAGCCGGAACGCGGACTGGGGCACCGGCCGCTTGCTGCCACCGGGCTCGGTCCACCTCAGGTGGAGGTTGGAGCCTCCGTAGTGCTCGAAGTACTCGACCTTGATGTCGTAGGCCCGGTCCGCGGTGAGTTCGAGGGACGGGGAGGTCTGCTCCTTCTCCCAGTCGTCGACCCAGTGGTCGATGGCGATCCGGCCGTCGATCCAGAGCCGGAATCCGTTGTCGCCGGTCATCGAGAAGGTGTGCGCGCCGGTGGTGGCCGGAACGATCTTCCCGGTCCAGCGCACGGTGACGTCGTCGGCCTGTCCGGTGGCGGCCGTCAGCCGCGGTTCCAGATTGCCGAAGTCGATGGACGGGTCGAACCCGGTGGCCTTGAGTTCGTGGAAGTCGAAGGCCCCGGGGGCGGACTGGGTGTAGTACTCGCCCTTGAGCCCATGGGCCTCGACCGGGTCGTCGGCGGCCGAGGCGGCGGGGACCGCGGTGAGTCCCGCGAAGCCCAGGACGGAGGCGAGCAGGAGAGCCAGTTTTCTTCGGATGCGCACATGTCCTCCTTGTGGCCAGTGCCGCGACCGGCGGTGTCCGTCCGTCGGGAAGCGGCGTCGGGCGCGTGCCGGACGTCGTGACGGGGCGGGCACCACCGGGAGGGACACTGGGGTGGCGGCTCGTTGCGACAGTCTGTACAACGTTGGAAGGAACGGCAGTTGGCATGACAGCATGCCGTTCCGCCCGCTGTCCAGGGTCAGGACACAGCGCGGGCCGATGCCATTTCCATCGATGTACGAACAGGGCAGGGGGCGGGCCCGCGGGCGCCGCCCCGGAGGGGAAGTGCGGGTGTCCGTCAGCCTCAAGGACGTCGCGGAACGAGCGGGCGTCTCCATCAAGACCGTCTCGAATGTGGTCAACAACTACCGTCATGTCACCCCGGCGATGCGGGCCAGGGTGCAGCGGGCGATCGACGAGCTGGGCTACCGGCCGAATCTGACGGCCCGTCACCTGCGCAAGGGCCGTACGGGCATCCTCGCGCTGGCGGTGCCCGAGCTGGGCAACCCGTACTTCGCCGAGCTGGCGGGCGCGGTCATCGACGTGGCCGCCGAGCACGAGTACACCGTGCTGCTCGACCACACCGGAGGCCGCCGGGAGCAGGAGATCCTGGTCAGCCAGGGGTTCCGGGCACAGGTCATCGACGGGCTGATCCTGAGCCCCATCGAGCTGGAACGGGAGGATCTGCTCGCCCGCGACCACGACGCGCCGCTCGTGCTGCTCGGCGAGCGGGAGTACGACCTGCCGTACGACCACATCGCGATCGACAATGTCGCGGCGGCCAGGACGGCGATACGGCATCTGCTCGCCGTGGGCCGGTCGAGGATCGCCTTCCTGGGCGCGCGGACCGACCGGGTCAACGAGCCCTCGCATCTCCGGCTGCGCGGCTGGCGCGCGGAGCTGACCGAGGCGGGGCTGCCGGCTCCGGACTCGATGATCGCCCCGACCGGGGGCTGGGACCACGCGGACGGCGCGGCGGCGATGGCGCGGCTGCTGGACTCCGGGGTGCTGCCGGACGCGGTCTTCGCGTACAACGACCTGATCGCCATCGGCGCGATGCGGGTGCTGTCGGAACGGGGGCTGCGGGTCCCCGGCGATGTCGCGGTGGTGGGATTCGACGACATCACCGAGGGCCGCTACGGCACGGTGACGCTGACCACGATCTCGCCCGACAAGCAGACCATCGCCCGGCTCGCCGTGCAGTCGCTGGTGGCGCGGCTGCGGGAGACGGCGAGCGTCGCGGACGACCCGGAGACGCCGGGCGGGGCCAGGCCCCCCGGGAGCACGCGCGCGCGTGAACTCCGGGCCGATTTCAGGCTGGTGGAGCGGGAGAGCACGGTCGGCGGCGGGTGACCGCGGCGCTCCGGGTGTTCTCCGCCGTTATCGCGCGAAGGGTTTACAGGCTCCGTACAACGATGTAAAAACCCTTCCGAACGATCTCAACGCACAGCACCTCTGTACGAGTTGACCTCCCGTGAGCGCCCTGCGCGCCGGGGCCGCGCCGAGATGGGGTTCCGCCATGAAGCCGTCCGTCGTCCGCCGTACCACCACCACGACCGTTCTGGCCGCGAGCCTGGCCGCCACGCTCGCGCTCACCGGCTGCGCGAAGTCCGAGGACGACGCCTCCGGCGACAAGAGCGCCTCCGCCGGGGCGGAACCGGGCCAGCTGGTCGCCTCGCCCGGCGCCGGAGGCTCCAAGACCTGCACCATCGAGCGGTTCGGCGGCGAGAAGACGGATCTCGCCGGCGCGACCGTCGGCTTCTCCCAGTCCGAGAAGGAGGCCAACCCCTTCCGGATCGCGGAGACCGCCTCCATCAAGGCCGAGGCGGAGAGGCGGGGCGTCAAACTGCTGACCGCCAACGCGCAGACGCAGTTCTCCAAGCAGATCAGCGATGTCCAGGACCTGATCGCCAAGGGCGCGGACCTGCTGGTGATCGCCCCGCTGAACTCCGACGGCTGGGGTCCTGTGCTGCGTTCGGCGGCCGCCAAGAAGATCCCGATCGTCACCATCGACCGGAAGATCAACGCGACCCCCTGCAAGGACTATGTGAGCTTCATCGGCTCGGACTTCGTCGAGCAGGGCAAGCGCGCCGCGGACCGGATGATCGAGGCGACCGGCGGCAAGGGCAAGGTCGCGATCCTGCTCGGGGCAGCCGGAAACAATGTCACCACCGAGCGCACGAGCGGGTTCAAGGACCAGATCGCGGCCAAGGCCCCCGGCCTGGAAGTGGTGTTCGAGCAGACGGGTGAGTTCGCGCGGGAGAAGGGCCAGCAGGTCACCGAGCAGCTCATCCAGTCGAACCCGGACATCACCGGGATCTACGCCGAGAACGACGAGATGGGCCTCGGCGCCGTCAACGCCCTGAAGAGCGCGGGCAAGAAGGCGGGCGCCGTCAAGATCGTGACGGTCGACGGCACCCGCAACGCCGTGCAGGGCATCGTGGACGGCTGGATCTCCGGGGTCATCGAGTCCAACCCGCGCTTCGGGCCGCTGGCCTTCCAGACCCTCGACGCGTTCACCAAGGGCGAGGAGGTCGCCCAGGACATCGTCATCCAGGACAGCGCGTACACCGAGAAGAACGCCGCCGCCGATCTGGGCAAGGCCTACTGACGTGCTGTCGGTGACCGGACTGTCGAAGACCTTCCCCGGCGCGCGGGCCCTGGACGGCGTGGACTTCGCCGTCGGCCCCGGCGAGGTCCACGCGCTGATCGGTGAGAACGGCGCCGGCAAGTCCACCCTCATCAAGCTGCTCACGGGCGTGTACCGGCCGGACGAGGGCGAGATCCTCTTCCGGGGCGAGCCGGTGCGGTTCGCCACCCCGCTGGAGGCGCAGCACGCCGGGATCTCCACCATCTACCAGGAGGTCAATCTCGTCCCGCTGATGAGCGTGGCCCGCAACCTCTTCCTGGGGCGCGAGCCCCGCGGCGGGCTCGGGCTGATCGACTTCGGCCGGATGCACCGGGAGGCGGACGAGGCGCTGCGGGCGCTCGGGCTGCGCGTCGACGTACGGCGGCCCCTGCGCACGCTCGGCGTCGGCGCCCAGCAGATGGTGGCGCTGGCGCGGGCCGTCTCGGTCGACGCGCGGGTGGTCATCATGGACGAGCCCACCTCCTCGCTCGAACCGCGCGAGGTCCGCACCCTGTTCGAGGTGATCAGGATGCTCAAGGGCCGCGGCATCGCGGTGGTGTATGTCAGCCACCGGCTGGACGAGCTGTACGAGGTCTGCGACACGGTCACCGTCCTGCGCGACGGCAAGCGGGTCCACACGGGTCCGATCGCGGATCTCGACCGGCTGCGGCTGGTGTCGCTGATGCTGGGACGCGAGATGGGCGAGGTGCGCGGCGAGGGGCTCACCAGATTCACCGGCGGGCACGACACCGGCACCGAACCCGTCCTCGAAGCACTGGATCTGACGGTCCGTCACCAGCTGGACGGGGTGTCGGTGCGGGTGCGGCCAGGCGAGGTGGTGGGACTCGGCGGGCTGCTCGGTTCGGGCCGCAGCGAGACCGCGAAGGCCATCGCCGGGGCGCTGCCGCCCGACTCGGGCCGCGTGCTGGTGGCGGGCGAGCCGGTGCGTACCGGCTCCACTCCCGCCGCGATCCGGGCGGGCATCAGCCTGCTGCCCGAGGACCGCAAGGCCGAGGGGATCGTTCCCGGGCTCTCCGTACGGGAGAACATCGCCCTGGCCGCGCTGCCGGGACTCTCCCGCTTCGGCCTGGTCGACGACGCCCGGATCGACCGGGTGGTGGACACCTTCATGAAGCGGCTGCGGATCAAGGCGTCGGGACCGCACCAGAAGGTCGGCGAGCTGTCCGGGGGCAATCAGCAGAAGGTGCTCCTCGCCCGCTGGCTCGCGATGCGGCCCAAGGTACTGCTGCTGGACGAGCCGACCCGGGGCATCGACGTCGGGGCCAAGGCCGAGGTGCAGCGGCTGATCGACGAACTCGCCGGCGAGGGGCTCGGGGTGCTGCTGATCTCGTCCGACATGGAAGAGCTGATCGAGGGATCCGACCGGGTCGTGGTCCTCAAGGACGGCGCCGTGGTGGCGGAGCTGACCGGAACCGATGTGACGGAGGACCGGCTGCTGCACGCCATCGCCTCACAGGGGGGAGCCCGCGATGACTGACCTGGCGGCGCCCAGGCGCGTACCGCTCGACCGCGCACGGCTGCTGACGCTCCTTCAGGAGTACGGCGTGTACGCGGGCGTGGCCGTCCTGCTGCTGGCCAACGCGCTCTTCACCCCGCACTTCCTGTCCGCGGAGAACTTCCGTACCCAGGCCGTGCAGGTCGCGCCCGTCCTCATCGTGGCGCTCGGCATGGCACTGGCCATCGGCAGCGAGGGCGTCGATCTCTCCGTCGGCTCGGTGATGGCGCTGTCAACGTCCCTGCTCTCCCTCTACCTGGGGTACGGGCCGTGGATCGCGCTGATCGTGGCGGTCATCGGCGGGGCCGCCGTGGGACTCGCCAACGGCTCGCTGATCGCGTTCATCGGGGTGCAGCCGATCGTGGCGACCCTGGCGCTGATGGTCGCGGGGCGCGGCGTCGCGCTGGTGCTGCTCCCCCAGCTCAAGGACGTACGGGACCCGACGATGGCCTCGCTGGGCTCCGGGGATCTGCTCGGCATCCCGTATGTGGTGCTGATCGCGGCCGTACTGGCGCTCGCCGTCGCCTTCACCGTACGGCGCACGACCTTCGGCCGGCAGCTGCTCGCGATCGGCGACAGCCGGCCGGCGGCGAAGCTCGCCGGGCTCCCGGTGCGCAGGGTGCTGATCGTCGTCTACATCTGCTCGGGTGTGCTCGCCGCGATCGCGGGGGTGCTGGCCACGGCGCGGCTCCAGGCGAGTGACCCGACGTCGCTCGGCACGCTGATGGAGCTGTCCGCGATCACCGCGGTGGTGGTGGGCGGTACGCCGCTGAGCGGGGGCCGGATCAGGATCGGCGGCACGGTGGCGGGCGCCGTACTGATCCAGTTGCTGACCGCCACGCTCATCAAGCACGATCTGCCGCCGTCCTGGACGCAGATCGCCCAGGCCGTGGTGATCGTGCTCGCGGTCTACGCGGCACGGGAACGGGGGAAGCGGTGACCACTGTGCGGACCGGGACCGGACCCAGGGAGCGGGGACTCCCTCCACTGGAGGAGGAACCGCTCGGCGCGAGCCGGGCCGAACGGCTCAGCGCGCTCGCCCAGCAGCACGGCGCGCTCGTCACCCTCGTCCTGGTGGCCGTCGCCGCCTCGATCGGCTTCGACACCTTCCTGACGGGCGACAACCTGGAGAACATGGCGGTCTCCTCGGCCTTCCTCGCCGTCGTCGCCCTCGGCATGACCTTCGTCATCATCACCGGCGGGATCGATCTCTCGGTGGGCTCACTGTTCGCGCTCGGCGGGGTGCTCGCCGCGTGGGGCTCGCAGTACGGCACGGCGGTCGCGCTGCTTCTGCCGCTCGCGGTGTGCGGACTGATCGGACTGGTCAACGGGTTGCTGATCGCACGGGCCCGGCTCGCGCCGTTCATCGTGACCCTGGCGGCGATGCTGCTGGCGCGCGGTGTCCTGCTGTCGGTCACCGACGAGGGCTCGAAGACCTATCTGGTGGACGAGCACTCCTTCTTCGCCCGCCTCGGCCAGGACAAGCTGCTCGGGATCGGCCTGCCGGTATGGATCACCGCGGCACTCTTCGTGCTGGGCGCGATCGCACTGCGCCGGAGCCGCTTCGGACAGTATGTGTACGCGGTGGGCGGCAACGAGGACGCGGCGGCGCTTATGGGCGCGCCGGTGGCCCGTACGAAGATCGCCGTCTACGCCCTCTCCGGTCTCTGCGCGGGCCTGGCCGGCGCGCTCAACGCGGCCTGGCTGGTGTCGGGCGTGACCATTCTCGGTGCGGGAATGGAGCTGGAGGCGATCTCCGCCGTCGTCATCGGCGGCACGCTGCTGACCGGCGGCTTCGGCTTCATCAGCGGTTCGCTCGTCGGCGTACTGCTGCTGAAGGTCATCCAGAACGTGATCAACCAGATCGGCTCGCTCGACTCCGCGTACCAGCAGGTGGTCAGCGGGGCGTTCCTCGCGGTGGTGGTGATCGCGCAGACCTGGCTGGGCCGCAGACGCCGGATGCTGTGACGCGACCGGCGAGCGGGAAGGAGGCGCGTCCGGTCTCCGCTCACCGGGGCGCGGGCGCGTCCGGCCTCCTCCCGCGGGGCCACGGGACGGGCGGCGGGCGTCAGGCGACCGTCTGCCCCTTGCCCAGCGCGATGATCCCGTTCCTGGAGACCGTGTACAGCTCCCGGTCGCGGTCCGGGTTGACGCCGATCGTCGCGCCGGGTGGTACGTCCACGTTCTTGTCGAGGATCGCGCCGCGCACCACCGCCCCACGCCCCACCCGTACGTTGTGGTGCAGCACGGACCCCTGCACCACCGCGCCCTCCGCCACCACCACGCCCGGGGAGAGCACGGAGCGGGTGACCTGGCCCCGGATGACGCAGCCGGGGCCGACGACGGACTCGCTCGCGATGCCGCCCGACACGAAGCGCGCGGGCGGGAGCTGGCCGGAGTGCGTGTAGATGGGCCAGCGGCGGTTGTCGAGGTCGAAGGCGGGGTGCTGCGAGATCAGGTCCATGTGCGCGTCGTAGTACGAGTCGAGCGTGCCCACGTCCCGCCAGTAGCCGTGCTCGCGCGGTGATTCGCCCGGTACGTGGTTGCCCTGGAAGTCATAGACCTGCGCCATGCCCCGCTCGGTGAGCATGGGCAGGATAGAACCGCCCATGTCGTGTACGGAGTTCTCGTCCTCGGCGTCCCGGTGCAGCGCGTCGACCAGGACCTTCGTGGTGAAGAGGTAGTTGCCCATCGAGGCGAACACCCGCTCCGGGTCGCCCGGCAGGCCGGGCGGGTCGGCCGGCTTCTCCAGGAAGCCCCGCACCTGCGTGCCGTCCGCCGCGGGCGTGATGACGCCGAAGGACGCGGCCTCGGCGCGCGGCACCCTGATGCCGGCGACGGTGACGCCCGCGCCGTTCTCGATGTGCTGCCCGAGCATCTGCCGCGGGTCCATCCGGTACACATGGTCGGCGCCGAACACCGCTATGTAGTCCGGCTGTTCGTCGTGGACGAGGTTGAGGGACTGGAGGATCGCGTCGGCGCTGCCCAGATACCAGCGCGGTCCGAGCCGCTGCTGGGCGGGGACCGGGGTCACATAGTTGCCGAGGAGGCTGGACATCCGCCAGGTGGTGCTGACATGGCGGTCCAGGGAGTGCGACTTGTACTGCGTGAGCACGCAGATGCGCAGGATGTCGGCGTTCACGAGATTCGAGAGGACGAAGTCGACGAGGCGGTACGTACCGCCGAAGGTCACCGCGGGTTTGGCCCGGTCGGCGGTGAGCGGCAGCAGGCGCTTGCCCTCACCGCCCGCCAGTACGATCCCGAGCACCGAAGGTCCACCGCGCATGGCCGCTCCCTTTGTCCGGACCTGCTGGGTATCTGTATCTGTGCCTGTTCCCCACGTGGCCGTGGTTACCGCGACGTGAGCAGTTCCTCGTACACCGCGTACGTACGGCGGGCCACCTGGTCCCAGCCGAACTCCCGTACCGCGCGCCGCCGGCCCGCGGCTCCCATCCGGGCCGCCGACTCCGGATCGTCGAGCACGCGGTTGAGCGCTTCGGTGAGCCCCGACTCGAAGGCTTCCGGATGGCGTTCGTCGTACGGCACGAGCAGGCCCGTACCCCCGTCGTCCACGACCTCGGGGATTCCGCCGACCGCCGAGGCGACCACGGCCGTCCCGCACGCCATCGCCTCCAGATTGACGATCCCGAGCGGCTCGTACACCGAGGGACAGGCGAACACCGCCGCGTGGGTGAGGAGTTGGATCACCTCGGGGCGCGGCAGCATCTCGGGGATCCAGTGCACACCGTCGCGTGTCCGGCCCAGCTCCTCGACCAGCTCACGGAACTCCGCGCCGATCTCGGGGGTGTCCGGGGCGCCCGCGCACAGCACGAGCTGGGCGCCGGGGTCCAGGGCGCGGGCGGCGCGCAGCAGATGCGGGACGCCCTTCTGGCGGGTGATACGGCCGACGAAGAGCACGAAGGGGCGGTCCGGGTCGATGCCGATCCGGTCCAGTACGGCGGTCCCCGGGTCCGGGCGGTAGAGGCGGGTGTCGATGCCGTTGTGGACGACCCGCACCCTGTCCGGGTCGAGCGAGGGATAGCAGGCGAGGATGTCGTCACGCATGCCCCGGGAGACGGCGATGACGGCGTCCGCGCCCTCGACGGCCGTGCGCTCGGCCCAGCTGGAGAGGGCGTAACCGCCACCGAGCTGCTCGGCCTTCCAGGGGCGCAGCGGCTCCAGGGAGTGCGCGGTCATCACATGCGGGATGCCGTACAGCAGCTTGGCGACATGGCCGGCGAGATTGGCGTACCAGGTGTGGGAGTGGACCAGTTCGCGGCCCTCCAGGGCGGCGGCCATCGCCAGGTCCACCGAGAAGGTGCGCAGCGCGTCATTGGCTCCGTCGAGTCCCGCGGCGGCCCGGTGGCGTACCACCCCGGCCGCGCCTTCCGTGCCGTCGCCGCCCCAGCAGTGCACCTCCAGCTCGGTCAGGGAGCGCAGCTCGCGTGCCAGGAACTCCACATGGACGCCGGCACCGCCGTAGACATCCGGCGGATACTCGCGGGTGAGCAGTCCGAGTCTCACGCCATCCCCCCGTCCTCGCCCGGCGATCGCAGCCCTGTCATGGTCACCCGGAAACCGCCGGCGCGGAAGACCGCCGGGGCGGCCGGTCGAAGACGCAGTCCCCGCACAGCCCGCCCGACGGGCACCGGTAGTGAAGGCAGCAGCTGCGCCGGCGGAACGATCCGGCCACCGGACCGCCCGTGGCGCGCAGGTCGGGGTGGGCGAACAGCTCCGCGGCCAGCGTCCCGGCCCGTGCCGCCGCCTCCGGCCTGCCGTTCCCCTCCGCCCAGACGGTCAGTTCCCGTACGGCTCCGGCCAGCGCGGAGCCCGCGTTGCCCCACAGCAGCCGGGGCGAGATCCGGCCGTCACGCCGCAGTGCCTCGGCGAGCGGGACGAGATGGCCGTACTGCACCACCTCGCGCACGGCCTCGGCGGTGCCGGGCAGCGCGCGCGGACCGGTCAGCAGGAGGTCGTCCGGAGAGGTCCGGTCCGGGTCCCAGTGGAGGCGGCGCGGGTCCAGATCGGGGACCGCGTCCGCGAGTACGGCGCAGCCGAGCGCGATCGACCAGAGCCGGGCGGCGAGGCCGAGCTGCGCCACGGAGGCGCCGATCCTGCGCTCGGGGGCGCGCAGCCGGGCGGTGACCTTGTCGACGCGGGCGGTGAGCGGGGCGGTGTCGCCCTCGTACACCCGGGCCAGTGGCACCTGGCCGGCGGTGGGTGTTCCCGTGCGCAGGGCGAAGAATCCGCCGACGGCGGCGACCCGCGCCAGGGCCGCCGGCCCTGTCAGGTCCGTACCGTCCGCCCGGTCCATATCCCGCCATCCCCTCCGTAGGACTACATCCCGCCCCACTGTGTACTACGAGAG
The DNA here is from genome assembly GCF_055639435.1 of Streptomyces sp. NPDC039430. NCBI lineage: Bacteria > Bacillati > Actinomycetota > Actinomycetes > Kitasatosporales > Streptomycetaceae > Streptomyces > Streptomyces sp. NPDC039430. The sequence goes on from NZ_JBVKAK010000006.1 coordinate 115,963, forward strand.
CAGTACGCCGAAATGACCTCTCCAGGACGACGCCGAGACCACGCCGACAGGAGATCGTTGGCGCATGAGTGCACTCGCGCTGTCCGTGCTGCTGTCGCTGGTCTCGGCGGTCGCCTACGCCGCCGGGGCGATTCTCCAGGAACGCGTCGCGACGGACACCCCCGACCGGCCGTACGCCCCCCTGCACCACGGGGTCTGGTGGGCCGCGATGGCGCTGAACGGCCTGGGCGCGGTGCTGCATGTGGTCGCGCTGGCGTACGGGCCGCTCAGTCTGGTCCAGCCGCTCGGTGCGCTCACGATCGTCTTCGCGCTGCCCATGGCGGCGCTCCTCGTCGGGCGCAGGGCCGGGCACACCGCCTGGCGGGGCGCGGTCATGGCGTCCGTGGGGCTGGCCGGACTGCTGGCGCTGACGGACGGCACCGACTCGCGGTCGCTGGACGGTGTGGAACGGCTGGTGCTGGCGGCCGCGACCTTCGGAGCCGTGGGGCTGCTCTTCCTGGTCGCGCAGTCGGTGGGCCGCCCGGTCGTACGGAGCATGCTGCTGGCGGGCGCGGCCGGTGCCGCGTTCGGCATCGGGTCGGTCTTCACCAAGACCGTCGCCGTGGACTGGACCTCGGACGCACCGACCGTACAGGCGCCGAGCCTGGTGGTGATCGCGGTCCTCGCGGTCTGCGGAACGCTGCTCTCGCAGGCCGCCTACCGGGGCGCCGGGCTGACCGCGCCGCTGGCCACGGTGACCGTCGTCAATCCGGTGGTGGCGGCGGCCGTGGGACTCACGCTGTTCGGGGAGCAGTTCAGGTACGGCGTGCTCGGTACGGTCCTGGCGCTCGGCTCCGGTGTGGTCGCGGCGGGCGGGCTGATCCTGCTCACCACGGAGCGGCTCGCCGCACAGACGCGGGAGGCACGGCGGCACGCGGGGCGGGGCGAGGGGGCGTCGGCGGCCCGGCCGCCGTCATGGGACCGGAGGCCGGACGACACCGACGCCCTGTCAGATCCTGACGCCGAGCGCCCGCAGGTAGGCGAGGGGGTCGATGTCGGAGCCGTACCCCGGCCCCGTACGCATCTCGAAGTGGAGATGCGGTCCGGTGCTGTTACCGGTGGACCCTGACCGCGCGATCCGCTGGCCGCTGCCGACCTGCTGGCCCTCGCGCACATTGAGCGCGGAAAGATGCGCGTACTGGCTGTACTTGCCGTCTCCGTGCCGGATGACGACCTGATAGCCGTACGAACCCTCCCAGCCCGCCGAAACCACACGCCCGGCGGCGACGGCCTTCACCGAGGTGCCGGTGGGGACCGGGAAGTCGACTCCCGTGTGATAGCCGCTGGCCCAGGAGCCGGACTGGCGGTACGGGGTGCCGGTGGAGGCGGAGACCGGGGCCGTGGCGCCGGCCGTCCTGGGCTTCTCGGCGCGGACGGGCGTCTTGGCCTGCTCGCGCTTCTCCGTCTCCTTCGGCTTCTCCGCCTGCTTCCGCTTCTCGGTCTGCTGGGGCTTCTCGGCCTGCTGGGGCTTCTGCGCCTCCTGCTTCGCCGGGGCGGCGGGCCTGGGCTGGGCGACGGGCTTCGCCGACTGCTTCGGCTTCTCGGCCGGGGCGGGCTTCGCCTCGGGCTGTGCCGGGGCGCTGCCCTTCGGCGGCGCCTGGACATGCAGGACGAGCTTCTGGCCCGGGAAGATCAGATCGGGGTCGCTGCCGATGAGCCGGCGGTTCTCCTCGTACAGCCGCTGCCAGCCGCCCTTGACCGACTCGTCGACGGCGATCTCGGAGAGCGAGTCGCCACGGGCGACGGTGTAGCCCTCGCGCTGCGTCGGCACGGAGGTGGGCGACGCCTTCTCACGCGCGACGGGCGCGCTCTGCGCGCGAATCGGGCCGCTGGTCTTCTGGGTCGCCGTGCGGGGCGCGTTCGAGGCGTCGCGGGCCCGGTCGGGAGAGATGTCCGGCGCGTCGCCGCCCCGGGTCAGTCCCGCGCGGACCGAGCAGGCGGGCCAGGCGCCGGGGCCCTGCCCCTTGAGCACCTTCTCCGCGACGGCGATCTGCTGGTCCTTGGTCGCGAGGTCGGCGCGCGGGGCGTAGCTCCCGCCGCCGTACGCCTCCCAGGTCGACTGGGTGAACTGGAGCCCGCCGTAATAGCCGTTATCGGTGTTGATCTGCCAGTTGTTGGTCGACTCGCAGGCCGCGACCTTCTCCCAGACATCGACCGAGGCCGCGTGCGCCGTGCCCACCGCGATGAACGGCAGCGCCATCCCCGCGCCGCCGGCCGTGACAGTCAGGGACGCGCGGTTGATACGGCTCGGCTGGTATCGGCGGTGCCGACCGGTTGCGGCCATGGCTGGGCTCCCCCACTGGCTGTAGGACACGTCACAAGCGGCCAACTTAGAGGCTCGGCACAGACCATGACAAGGCCTCGACTACACCCCGGCCGTCCCTGAGCACCCAGCGTGCCACCCCGGACCCGGCCGCGTCTCAAGGAGCCGCGTATTGGCGGCCGTTGACAGGGCCGCCGGAGTCCGGGGAATCTGTGCGAGGGGAGCAGGAGAGCGCTCTCCCGTCGTACGGAGGGGGCAGGCATGGGCGGGACGGGCACGGGCGGGGCCGGCGGGGACGACGGCGGCGGGAACGGAGCCGGTACGGACAGGGCGGGCCTGACCGACGAGGAGATCGGCCATCTGCTGGAGAAGCTGGATCTCGGTCAGAAGGTGCGTCTGCTGACAGGCGCGAGCACCTGGCGCACCCACGCCGAACCGGCCATCGGGCTGCGGGCGCTCACCTTCTCCGACGGGCCCGCGGGGGTACGGGGAGACGCCTGGGACGAACGGGACACCTCGCTCGTCCTGCCCTCCCCCACCGCGCTCGCCGCAGCCTGGGACGACGGACTGGTCGCGGAGCTGGGCGGCCTGCTCGCCGCCGAGGCCCGGCGCAAGGGCGTGGACGTCCTGCTGGCGCCCACCCTCAATCTGCACCGGTCACCGCTGGGCGGACGGCACTTCGAGTGCTTCTCCGAGGACCCGCTGCTGACGGGGCGCACCGGCGCCGCGCTCATCCGCGGCGTCCAGGCCGGCGGAGTCGCGGCCACCGCCAAGCACTTCGTCGCCAACGACGCGGAGACCGACCGGCTCACCGTGGATGTGCGCGTGGACGAACAGACGCTGCGCGAGGTCTATCTCGCTCCCTTCGAGGCCGCCGTGGAGGCCGGTGTCCGGGCGGTGATGTCCGCGTACAACCAGGTCAATGGCGTCACGATGGCGGCGGCGCCGCTGCTGGAGCGACCGCTCAAGAGCGAGTGGGGCTTCGCCGGGCCGGTGGTCTCCGACTGGGGCGCGGTGCGCTCCCTGCTCGACACGGCCCGCGCCGCGCAGGACCTGGCGATGCCCGGCCCCGACGGTCCGTGGGCCGACGGGCTGCGCGCCGCCGTGGAGCGGGGGCTCGTTCCCGGGGAACGGATCGACGACAAGGTGCGGCGGCTGCTGCGGCTGGCCGACCGGGTGGGCGCCCTGGGGCCGCGGCCCGCGAAGCCCCCGTCCGTCGCGCCGGGGGCTCCTTCGCGTGCGCTGCTGCGCCGGGCGGTCGCCGCGGGCGCCGTCCTGCTGCGCAACGAAGGGGAGTTGCTGCCCCTGGACCCCGCGCGGCTGCGCTCCGTCGCGGTCATCGGGGCACATGCCGCCGCGGTACGGATCCAGGGCGGCGGCAGCGCCGAGGTGTTCCCCGCCTCACTGGTCTCCCCGCTGGACGGTATCCGCGCGGCTCTGGACGCGACCGCCGAGGTGGCGTACGCCCCCGGCCTTCCCCCGGGCGCGCTGCCCCGGCCGCTGGACCCCGTACGGGCCGACGGGCTGTCCACCCGCGATCCGGCCAGTGGTGAACCGGGCGTGCTGGTACGGCTGCTGGACGCGGACGGTGCCGAACTCCACGCGGAGCACCGGCTGTCGGGACGGATCGTGGAACCGGCCAGGGTGGCGGGCGCGGAGACCGTCGAGATCCGGGCCCTGATCCGGCCCCGTCAGGGCGGCGATTGGACGCTCGCGGTCGGCGGCTGGGGACCGCTGTCCCTCTCCGTCGCGGGCCGGACCCTGCTGTCCGGCGCCTTCCCGCCGGACTCGGACGATCCGACCCGGGTCCATGTCGCCCCGCCGTACCGGTCCGTGCGTACCGCGCTGGCCGCCGGCGAGGAGGTGGAGGTGGTCGTGGAGCGCGGACTCGCGCCCGGTACCGGTGTGGCGACGATCCTGGCCGCCGCCCCGCCGCCGGGCGACGCCGCGACGGCGCTCGCCACGGCCGTCGCCTCGGCCCGGGACGCGGACGTCGCCGTGGTCGTCGTGGGTACCACCGAGGAGAGCGAGTCGGAGGGCCGCGACCGTGACACACTCGCGCTGCCGGACGGCCAGGACGAGTTGGTACGGGCCGTCGTCCGCGCCAATCCCCGTACGGTCGTGATCCTGAACGCGGGCGGCCCCGTGGCGCTCCCCTGGCGCGCGGAGGTGCCCGCGCTGCTGCTCGCCTGGTTCCCGGGGCAGGAGGCCGGGGACGGGCTGGCCGACGTACTGTTCGGCCGCGCCGAGCCGGGGGGCCGGCTGCCCACCACCTGGGCGGCGGCCGAGGAGGACGTGCCCGTCCTGCGCACCCGCCCGGAAGGGGGCCGGCTCCCCTACACCGAGGGCCCGTACATCGGCTACCGCGCCTGGCTGCGCTCGGGGACCTCTCCCGCCCACTGGTTCGGCCACGGCCTGGGCTACACCGAGTGGACGTACGGGGCGATGGAGGCACCGGACGAGGTGATCGCGGGCGAGCCCTTCGACGTACGGGTACGGCTGCGCAACACGGGCCGCGGGCGGGGCCGCGAGGTGGTCCAGCTCTATCTGGCCGGGCCCCCGTCCGCAGGGGAGCCGGGGGTTCGGCGGCTCGCCGGCTACGCGGCGGTCGTCGCGGACCCGGGCGAGGACGTCGTCGCGGTGGTACGGGTGGCGGGCCGGGCGACGGAGCGCTGGTCGGCGGAGCGTCACCGCCGGGAGCCCGTACCGGGCGAACTGCTGCTGAGCGGCGGCCGGTCGGCCGGAGACCTGCCGCTCAGCACGGTGATCACGGCGTCCGCGCCGCCGGAGCGCACGGCGGGGACGGCCACGGAGAGCGCTCTCCGCTGATGCTATAAATGGGGGCATGACGGAAGACCCGAGACCGGCCGGTTCACCCACGCTGGAGGATGTGGCGCGAGCGGCCGGCGTCTCCCGCGCCACGGTCTCACGGGTCGTCAACGGAGTCCGCAATGTCGACCCGGTGATACAGGAGTCGGTACGGCAGGCGGTGGCCGCGACCGGCTACACCCCCAACCGCGCGGCCCGTTCGCTGGTCACCCGTCGTACGGACGCGATCGCCCTGGTGGTCTCGGGCGCGGGAGACGATCCGTCTCCGCGGGACGAGGCCACCGGCCCGTACCGCGCCGGACCGGCGGGCGCCGCGGGCGGCGCGCGGCACGGCGACGAGCCCGATGGCGGGGCCGGATCCTCCTTCACCGCCCAGGTCTTCGCCGACCCGTTCTTCGGCCGGGTGGTGACGGGGATCGTCAGCTACCTGCGCCCGCGCGGGATGTATCCGGTCCTGATGTTCGCCGAGACCTCGCGCGCCCGCGACGAGGTCGTCTCGTATCTCCGTCAGGGCAGCGCCGACGGCGCCCTCGTCGTGTCGACGCATGCCGACGATCCGCTGCCGGCCCTGATCACGGACGCCGGGCTGCCCGCCGTTCTGTACGCGCGCCCCTCCCGGCCCACCCGCATCAGCTATGTCGATCTCGCCCACCAGGACGGCGCGCGACTGGCCGCCGAACATCTGCTGGCGCGCGGCTGCCGCCGGATCGCCACGATCACCGGTCCGCTGGACGTGCCCGCCGGGCAGGACAGGCTGGCGGGTTTCCGCGACACGATGGCGCGCGCGGGGCAGCCGTACGTCCCCCTGGCCGAGGGCCGGTTCACCCAGGAGAGCGGTGAGGCGGCCATGGCCCGGCTGCTGGCCGAACACCCCGATCTGGACGGGGTGTTCGCGGCGAACGACCTGATGGCGGTGGGTGCCTGCCATGTCCTGCGGGAGCACGGCAGGCGGGTGCCCGAGGACGTGGCGGTGATCGGGTTCGACGACAGCAGCGCGGCCGTCGCGTGCAGGCCGCCGCTGACCACCGTCAGGCAGCCGGTGGAGGAGATGACGGCGGAGATGGCCCGGCTGCTGCTCGACCGGCTGGCCGGGCCGGACCGTGCGGTGACGTCGGTGATCTTCGAACCGTCGCTGGTGGTACGCGGATCGGCCTGAGGTTCCGCGTACAGCCCCCGCCGGACCCGGTTCCGGATCGGGGCCGCACCCGTCAGGGAAGCTCCCCCGGTGTGGCGGACGTCGCGGAGGAAGCGGGCGACGAGGAAGAAGCGGGCGCGGAAGCGGGCACCGGGGCGGACGGCGCCGGGGCGCGCCGCCAGCGCTGTTGTGCCGCCACCCCGCCCGGCTCCGCCGGCCCCGCCTGACCGGGAACGCTCGGGCGGCTCCCGCCCCGTGCGAGGAACGCGGCGAGCGGCAGCGTGGCCGCGCCGACCGTGACCGCGTCAGGACCCAGTTCGCCCAGCTCGATCGTGGTGCGCGCCGCCGCGTGGCCGAGCGCGTACTGCTCCGCGTGGCGCCGGATCGCGGGCAGCAGGCGCGGCCCGATGAGCAGCCCGGCCCAGCCGCCGAGCAGGATCCGCTCGGGCAGGAACAGATTGATCAGATCGCCGACGGCCGCGCCCAGGCATTCGGCGGTGTCGTCCAGGAGCGAGACGGCCAGCGGGTCGGGCGGGGGGCCTCCGGGCCCGGGGAAGGCCGCGACCAGCAGGGCGGCGAGCGCGGTCTCGTCGTCCGCGTCCTCGGGGAGCGAGCCGCCCGCCTCGTACCAGCGTTCGCGCAGCGCCTCCGCTCCGGCGTACGCCTCCAGACAGCCGATGGAGCCGCAGCGGCAGCGGCGGCCGCGCATCCGCACGGTGGTGTGGCCCCATTCGAGGGCGCTGCCCCGGCCGCTCTCCTCGATCAGGGCGCCGCCGTGGATGACGCTCGCGCCGATGCCGGAGCCGATGAGCGCGATGGCGGCGGTGCCCGCTCCCCGGCCGCCGCCGAACCACATCTCGGCCTGGCCGAGGGTCTTGGCGCCGTTGTCGATGAACAGCGGCACTTCGGAGGGCACGTCGAGGACGGCGCGGAGCAGCTTCTCGAAGGGCACCGCGTGCCAGCCGATGGTGGGGCCGTGGACCGTGGCTCCGGCCGGCCCGCCGCGCTCGATGATGCCGGGGACTCCGATGCCGATACCGAGGAGCCGTTCCGGGTCGGCCCCGGCGTCGCGCAGCACATCGGCGACACCGATACGGATGTGGTTCACGATGCGTTCGACGTCGTAGCCGTGCCGGGCGGGGCCCAGCAGCCGGTCGGTGCGGGCGAGTTCGGTGAGCGACAGATCGAACAGCTCGACGCGGACCCTGGTCTCCCCCAGGTCGATGCCGATGAGCAGGCCGCCGCCGGGGGCGACCCGCAGCAGGGTCCGGGGACGGCCGCCGTCGGAATCGACGACGCCGGCTTCTTCCAGGAGGCCCTCGGCGGCCAGTTCCGCAACGACGTTGCTGATGGAACCTGAACTCAGTCCGGTGGCGGGTCCGAGCTCCTGGCGGCTCAGCGGACCGTCGAAATACAACCGTTGCACAACCCGGGCACGGTTCCCCCGGCGCAGGTCACGCACCGTCCGTCTGTTGCGTTCTGCCATGTTGCTCCTTCCGTGGACGCAACATACCCCGGTCACAGGCCTTGACGCGACCTTCTCTCACCTCTTAAATCACGTCATAAATTAAGTCATGGAGGCCGTTCGACTCTCGAACGCAGCCATCCCCGGAAAGGGGCCACCTCTCATGCGCAAAGTCAGAGCCGCAGCAGCCATCGCCCTCGCCAGTACCCTCACCGCCGTCGCCGGTTGCGGCGGAGGCTCCTCGTCCGACGGCGGCAGCAACGAGTCACCGAAGACCCTCACCTACTGGGCGTCCAACCAGGGGCCCAGCATCGAGGCGGACAAGAAGATACTCACCCCCGAACTGAAGAAGTTCGAGAAGGAAACCGGGATCAAGGTCAAGCTGGAAGTGGTCCCCTGGGCCGACCTGCTCAACCGGATCCTCGCCGCCACCACCTCGGGACAGGGCCCCGACGTGCTGAACATCGGCAACACCTGGTCGGCCTCGCTCCAGGCCACCGGCGCGCTGCTGCCCTGGGACCAGAAGAACTTCGACGCGATCGGCGGCCGGGACCGGTTCGTCGACTCGGCGGTCGCCTCGGCCGGCGCGGAGGGCCAGGACCCCTCCGCCGTGCCGCTGTACTCGCTGGCGTACGCGCTCTACTACAACAAGAAGATGTTCGCCGACGCCGGGATCTCGCAGCCCCCGGCCACCTGGGACCAGTTGATCGCCGACGGCAAGAAGATCTCCAAGGACGGCAAGTGGGCGCTCGGCGCCGAGGGCTCCAACCTCTCGAACAACATCCACCAGGTCTTCGCCCTCGGTAAGCAGCACGGAGCCGACTTCTTCGACAAGGACGGCAAGGCGACGTTCACCTCCGACGGCGCCGTCGCCGCCGTGAAGCAGTACGTCGACTTCATGGCCAAGGACAAGATCATCGCTCCGGGCAACGCGGAGTACGCCCAGAACCAGTCCCTCCAGGACTTCGCCAAGGGCAAGACGGCCATGGTCCTGTGGCAGGCCGCGGCCTCGACCTTCGCCTCCCAGGGCATGAAGCCCGAGGACTGGGGCGTGGCGCCCGTTCCCGTCGCCTCCGGCGCCCCCGGCACCGGCCAGAACATCAACTCCATGGTCGCCGGCATCAACATCGCGGTGTTCAACAACACCAAGAACATCGACGGCGCAAAGAAGTTCGTGAAGTTCATGACGAGCGACGCCGAGCAGACGCTGCTGAACAAGACCTACGGCTCGGTCCCGCCCGTCAAGGCCGCGCAGCAGGACCCGGCGTTCTCCGCCTCTGACGTGAAGGTCCTGCGCGACACGCTGGCCACCAGCGCCGCGCCGCTCCCCCAGGTCGCGAACGAGTCGCAGTTCGAGACGACCGTCGGTACGGCCGTCAAGGGGCTGTTCGCCGACGCCGCGGCGGGCAAGCCGGTGACCACCGAATCCGTCAAGGCCGCCCTGACCAAGGCCCAGCAGCAGATGACGCAGTGAGGCTCTCCCCATGACCGCCACCGTGACACCCAGCAGTGGGCACAAGGCGGGCGATACGGAGAAGACGGACGGTGGGGGTGTGCGCGGACGACGTCGTCTTCCGCGCATCCCCGACCGGATCCGTCAGGGCGGTCTGCCCTACCTCCTGCTGCTGCCCGCCGTCGTGCTCGAACTGCTCATCCACATCATCCCGATGGTGATCGGGATCTGGGTGAGCTTCCGGCAGCTCACCCAGTTCTTCATCCGGAACTGGGGCAACTCCCCCTTCGCCGGTCTCGACAACTACAAGATCGCCATCGATTTCGACGCCCCGATCGGTCAGGCGCTGCTCCACTCCTTCCTGGTGACCTGCGCCTTCACCGTGCTCTCGGTCGGGCTGTCCTGGCTGTTCGGTGTGACGGCGGCGATCATGCTCCAGGAGAACTTCCGCGGCCGGAGCATTCTGCGGACGATCTTCCTCGTCCCGTACGCCCTGCCCGTGTACGCGGCGGTGATCACCTGGGCGTTCATGTTCCAGCACGACAACGGCATCATCAATCACATCCTGCACGACCAGCTCGGCCTCACCGACAAGCCGTCGTTCTGGCTGATCGGCAACAACAGCTTCATCGCGCTGGTCGTCGTCTCGCTCTGGAAGTCCTGGCCCTTCGCGTTCCTGATGCTGATGGCCGCTCTCCAGAACATCCCGCGTGATCTCTACGAGGCCGCCTCCATCGACGGAGCGGGCATCTGGCAGCAGATCCGCAAGATCACGCTGCCGTCGCTGCGCCCGGTCAACCAGGTGCTGGTGCTGGTGCTGTTCCTGTGGACGTTCAACGACTTCAACACGCCGTATGTGCTGTTCGGCAAGTCGGCGCCGGAAGCGGCGGATCTGATCTCGATCCATATCTACCAGTCGTCGTTCGTCACCTGGAACTTCGGTTCCGGCTCCGCGATGTCCGTCCTGCTGCTGCTCTTCCTGCTGCTGGTCACGGCGGTCTATCTGTTCGTCACCTCCCGGGGAAGGAGGGGCTCGGATGCCTAGCTCCCGGCCCAGGTCTCCCATCGCACCGCCGCGGTCGTTCATCTGGACACGCCGTGTCGTGCTGACGGTGCTGGCGGCCTTCGCGCTGCTGCCCGTCTATGTGATGGTCAGCAGCTCGCTCAAGCCGCTCCAGGACGTCGCCGGCAAGTTCCAGTGGTTCCCGACGAACCTGACGATCCGCCCGTACTTCGACATCTGGAAGACCGTCCCGCTCGCCAAGTACTTCGTGAACTCGCTGATCGTGGCGGGCTCGGCGACCGTGCTGTCCGTGGTGATCGCGGTGTTCGCCGCGTACGCGGTGAGCCGCTACCGCTTCCGCGGCAAGCGTGTCTTCACCGTCACGGTGCTCTCCACCCAGATGTTCCCCGGCATCCTCTTCCTGCTCCCGCTGTTCCTGATCTTCGTCAACATCGGGAACAGCACGGGTGTCGAGCTCTACGGCTCGCGCGGCGGTCTGATCCTCACCTATCTCACGTTCTCGCTGCCGTTCTCGATCTGGATGCTGATCGGCTACTTCGACTCCATCCCGAGGGAACTGGACGAGGCCGCCATGGTGGACGGCTGCGGACCGATCCGCGCCCTGTTCCGGGTGGTGGTGCCCGCCGCGGTCCCCGGGATCGTCGCCGTCGCGGTCTACGCGTTCATGACGGCGTGGGGCGAAGTCCTCTTCGCCTCCGTCATGACCAACGACACCACCAGGACGCTCGCCGTCGGTCTCCAGGGCTACGCCACCCAGAACGACGTCTACTGGAACCAGATCATGGCGGCTTCGCTGGTCGTCAGCGTGCCGGTGGTCGTCGGGTTCCTTCTTCTCCAGCGCTACCTCGTCGCCGGCCTGACCGCGGGCGCCGTGAAGTGACCCCTCCAGAAAGGCAGTCCGTGAACGACCTCAACGCCCTTCCCCACGATTTCACCTGGGGCGTCGCCACCGCCGCGTACCAGATCGAGGGAGCCGTGGCCGAGGACGGCCGTGCCCCCTCCATCTGGGACACGTTCTCGCACACCCCGGGCACGATCGACAACGACGACAACGGCGATGTGGCCTGTGACCACTACCACCGGGTCCCCGAGGACATCGGGCTGATGAAGCGGCTCGGCGTGGACGCGTACCGCTTCTCGCTCGCCTGGCCGCGGATCGTCCCCGGCGGCGACGGACCGGTGAACAGGGCCGGCCTGGACTTCTACGACCGGCTGGTGGACGGCCTGCTGGAGGCCGGCATCACGCCGTTCGCCACGCTCTACCACTGGGATCTGCCGCAGGCGCTCCAGGACCGGGGCGGCTGGCCGGTACGGGACACCGCCGAGCACTTCGCACGGTACGCGTCCGTCGTCGCCGAGCGGCTGGGCGACCGGGTCAAGGACTGGGCGACCCTCAACGAGCCGCTGTGCTCGTCCTGGATCGGGCATCTCGAAGGCACGATGGCGCCGGGGATCACCGATCTCACCGCGGCCGTACGCACCTCGTTCCATCTCCACCTCGGACACGGCCTGGCGGTGCAGGCGCTCCGCGCGGCGTCCTCGGACGCCCGGGTCGGTATCGTCAACAACCTCAGCCCCATCGAGCCTGCCAGCGACAGCGAGGCCGACCGCGCGGCGGCGGTACGGGCCGACGGCCACACCAACCGCTGGTGGCTCGACCCGATCCACGGCCGCGGCTATCCGCAGGACATGCTGGAGCTGTACGGCGTGGAGCTGCCCGCGCGCCCCGGCGATCTGGAGACCATCGCGGCGCCGCTGGACTGGCTGGGGCTGAACTACTACTTCCGCCAGATCGTGCGGGACGACCCGACCGGGGCCGCCCCGTTCGCCAAGCAGGTCGACGTACCGGACGCGCGCCACACCCATATGGGCTGGGAGGTGCACGCCGACGGTCTGGAGCAGCTGCTGCTGCGGCTCACCGAGGAGTACGGCGCGCGCCGTGTCTATGTCACCGAGAACGGCGCGGCGTTCCCCGACACCGTCGCGGCGGACGGCACGGTCGACGACCCCGAGCGGGCCCGGTATCTGGAGGAGCATCTGGCCGCCTGCGCGCGGGCGGTGGCGAAGGGCGCCCCGCTCGCCGGGTACTTCGCCTGGTCGCTGATGGACAACTTCGAGTGGGCGTACGGCTACGACAAGCGGTTCGGTCTGGTCCATGTGGACTACGAGACGCAGCGGCGCACCATCAAGGGCAGCGGCCACCGCTACGCGGACATCATCCGCGCGGCGAACGCCCGGGGCCGCGAGGCCGCCTGACCCCGGACACCCAGCGGCGAAGGCCGGAGCCGCCACCCCTTACCGACGGGGTGGCGGCTCCGGCCGTTACGGACGTACCCGGAGAGGTCAGCCGAGGTCGTCGTCGGGCAGCGAGGGTTCCGTACCGGTCTGGGCGCAGACCGAGGCCGCCACCCGGGACGCGAGGACGAGCATCTCCTCCACCCGTTCGCGCGGCAGCCCGGCCACCCCGCCCTCGCGGTGGGCGCCGCCGGCGCTCAGCCAGGTGAGGACGCCCGCCATGAAAGCGTCGCCGGCGCCGATGGTGTTGACCACCTCGACGGGCACCGCGGGCACGGAGACCGGTTCCGCGGAGCCCGCGTAGGCCGTGCTGCCCCGGGCGCCGCGGGTGAGGATCACGAGCCGGCCCTCCCCCGCCAGCCGCCGGCAGGTCTCGTCGGGGTCGGTGTCCGGCCACAGGCGCGCGAGATCCTCGTCGCTCGCCTTGACGACATGCGCCAGCGCGCACAGCTCACGCAGCCGCCGTACGCTCAGCTCCGGGTCGATGGTCCGGTCCTCGCGCACATTGGGGTCGACCACCAGCAGGGACCGTTCGGCGCCCGCGCGCGCGGTGGCCGCGACCGCCCCGGCCGCCGGTTCGACGACCGCCGCGACCCCGCCCACGTACACCGCGGCGAACCGGTCCACCACCGCGGAGTGGTCGGGCAGCCGGAAGGTCGCGGTGTCCTGGAGATGGAAGTGGTAGCTCGTGCCGTCCGGGCCCGGGTCGGCGACCGCGAGCGTCGTGGGCAGCTCCGAGCGCGCGCACAGGCCCAGTTCCGTACCGGCCGAGACGAGCCGCCGTTCGATCATCCGGGCGAAGCCGTCGCCGCCGAGGGCGCCGGCGAACCAGCTGGGCGTGCCGAGCCTGGCCAGCCCCGCGGCGACATTGGCGGGCGCGCCGCCGGGCTGGGCCCGGTTGAGCTCCGGCTCGTCGGGGACCGGTACGAGGTCGATCAGCGCCTCACCCATCACCAGGACGGCGCCGGAGCCGGCCTCAGGCCCCTCACTCACGGCTGGACCACGATCTTGCGGCCCTGGCCCGCCTTGAACCGGTCGATCGCCTGCGGGTACTGCTCCAGCGGCAGCCGGTCGCTGATGAAGACCGCGGGGTCGAGGACACCGGTGGCGAAGAGCGCGGCGGCCCGCTCGTAGCTGTGCAGCACCGCCATGGAGCCGGTGATCGTGATCTCCTTGTTGTAGATGCGGTACGGCTCGATGACCGCGGTCGTCGCGTAGTCGGCGACGCCGAACTGGAGGAACGTACCGCCCTTGGCGACCCGGCCCAGGCCGTCCTGGATGGCGCCCGCGCTGCCGGTGGCGTCGATCACGACATCCCAGCCGTCCGGCCGGTCGAACTCCTCCGCCGAGGCGCCGGTGCGCGAGCAGCCGAGCTTGCCTGCGGTCGCCAGCCGCTCCGGGTTGATGTCCAGGACATCGACCCCGGCGGCGCCGGTGCGCTTGGCCAGCTCCAGCATCATCAGGCCCATGGTGCCGGACCCGTAGATCAGCACATCGGCGCCGAGGGTGGAGCGGAGCACGTCATAGCCGCGGACCGCGCAGGACAGCGGCTCGATCAGCGCCGCGTCCTTCACATCGATGTGGTCGGGCAGCTTGACGCAGTTGGCCACCGGCGCGACGGCGAACTCGGCCGCCCCACCGGGCTTGCTGACGCCGATCGCGTTCCACCGGTCGCACAGATTGCCCCGGCCGGAGCGGCAGTACCGGCATTCGTTGCAGTACAGCGACGGGTCGACAGCGACCTTGTCACCCACGGACAGTTCGGTGACCTCGGAGCCGATCTCCACGATCTCCCCGGCGAACTCATGGCCGGGCACGATGGGCAGGGTGGGCGCGAACTCACCCTGGAGAATGTGCAGATCGGTACCGCAGATCCCGCACGCGGCGACGGCGACAACCACATCCCGGGGGCCGGGGGTGGGGTCGGGAACCGTCGTGACGGAGACCTTGCCGACGGCTTCGACGATCGCTGCCCTCATTACTTAACAGCTCCAAGAGAAAGGCCCTGGACCAACTTGTCCTGGGCGGCGAAACCTGCGGCGAGAACCGGCAGGGACACAACGACGGACGCGGCGCACAGCTGGGCGAGGAAGAGCCCCTGGCTGGTGACGAAGCCCGTCAGGAATACGGGTGCGGTCTGAGCCGTCACACCGGTGAGCACTCTGGCGAAGAGCAGCTCGTTCCAGCTGAAGATGAAGCAGATCAGCGAGGTCGCCGCGATACCGGGCGCGGCCACCGGCGCCACCACCCGCATCAGCACCGTGGGCAGCCGGGCGCCGTCCACCTGTGCGGCCTCGATGATGGAGACCGGCACATCCGCGAGGAAGGACTGCATCATCCACACCGCGATCGGCAGATTCATCGAGGTGTAGAGGATGACGAGCAGCCAGATGTTGTCCAGCATGCCGACGTTCTTGGCGAAGAGGTACACCGGCAGCAGTCCGGCGACGACGGGCAGCATCTTCGTGGAGAGGAAGAAGAACATGACGTCCGTCCACTTCTCCACCCGCTTGATGGAGAGCGCGTACGCCGCCGGAAGCGCGAGCACCAGCACGAACAGCGTGGAGAACAGCGACGCCGTCAGGGAGTTGATCAGCGGCGGCCAGGGGCTGGCGCCGCCTCCCTCGCCGAAGAACACCCGGTAGCTGTCGAGTGTGAGCGGCGCGCCGATGGACGGCGGGTTGGTCGCCGCGTCCGTCTCCGAGTGGAAGGAGGTCAGCAGCATCCACAGCGCCGGCAGACAGAAGGCGATGCCGACGATCCAGGCCAGCAGCCCGAGTCCGGCGGAGCGCCGCCTGGCCCGCCGGGCGGCGGGGGCGTACTTGTCGACGCGGGGTCGGGACGCCGCGGTGGCGTTCGGTACGGAGAGTGTGCTCATGCCCGGTTCGCCTCCTCACTGAAGAGGGACGAGACGACGCGCAGGGCGAAGGTCGCGATCACGATGGTGCCGATCACGACGACGACTCCGGCGGCCGAGGCCAGTCCGTACTCGTGAGCCTGGTAGAAGGTCTGGTAGATGGTGTACGGGAGGTTCGCGGTGCCGAGCCCGCCCGAGGTGAGCGTGAACACGGCGTCGAAGTTCTGCACGATGTAGATCGACCCGAGCAGGACGCCCAGTTCCAGATAGCGGCGCAGATGCGGCACCGTCAGGAAGCGGAACATCTGCCAGCCGGTCGCGCCGTCCAGCTTCGCGGCCTCCATGATCTCGGTGGGCCTGCTCTGCAGTCCGGCGAGCAGGATGAGCATCATGAACGGCGTCCACTGCCAGATCAGGGATGCCTCGACCGCCAGCAGCGGCATGTCGGAGATCCAGTCGGGCTGGGCGGGGTCGGCGACTCCGAAGAGTCCGGTGAACCACGCCCACCCGCCGTTCAGCAGGCCGTACTCGGGGTTGTAGAGCACGTGCTTCCACAGCAGCGCGGCCGACACGGGCACCAGCAGGAACGGCGTGATGAGCAGCGTACGGACGAAGCCGCGTCCGATGAACTTACGGTCGAGCAGCAGGGCCAGCAGCAGTCCGAGGACCACACTGACGATCACCACGGTCGCGGTGAGCAGCACGGTGGTGAAGACCGACTCGCGCAGACTGGCGTCGGTGAAGACGGAACCGTAGTTGGAGAGCCCGGCGAAGCTGCGGTCGTCGGGGGCGAGCGAGTTCCAGTCGAAGAGTGAGATCACCAGCGTCGCCACGAACGGCAACTGGGTGACCGCGATCAGGAAGATCAGGGCGGGCAGCAACGGGGCACGGGTGGCCCAGGCGCGGGCCCGGCCCGAGGCCCCCCGGCCGGCGCGCCCGGGCGCCGAGGGGCGCTTGGCACCGGCCGGGGAGAGTGGGGGGGTGCTGACGGAGGTACTCACTTCTGGTCCTTGCCTACCTTCTCGGCGAGCGCCTGCGAGTTCTTGAGCGCCTCGGCGACCGACTTCTTGCCGGCGATGGCCGCGCTGATCTCCTGCGAGACCTTGGTGCCGAGGTCCGTGAACTCGGGGATGTCGACGAACTGGATGCCGACCGTCGGACGCGGCTGGGTGCCCGGGTCACGCGGGTTGGCGTTGGCGATGGCCTGCTTGGTGACATCGGCGAAGGCCGCCGCCTCCTTCAGGTAGTCCGGGTTGGCGTACGTGGAGGCGCGCTTGCCGGCGGGCACGTTGGACCAGCCGATCTTCTCGCCGACGAGGTTCTCGTACTCCTTGCTGGACGCCCAGGAGATGAACTTCCACGCGTTCTCGGTCTTGGTGGACGCCTTCTGCATGCCCCAGGCCCAGGTGTACAGCCAGCCGGAGCTCTCCGTCTTGTCGACCGGCGCGGGTACGTAGCCGATCTTGCCCTTGACGGGGGATCCCTTGGCCTCCAGCGAGCCGGCGCCGGCGGTGGCGTCGTACCACATGGCCGACTTGCCCTGCGTCATGTTGTTCAGGCACTCGGCGTAGCCGGCCTGGGGCGCGCCCGCCTCACCGTGCTTGCGCACCAGGTCGACATAGAACTGGGTGGCCTTGGTGAACTCCGGGGAGGTGAGCTGCGCCTCCCAGTCCTTGGTGAACCAGGTGCCGCCCATGGTGTTGACGACGGTGGTGAGCGGGGCGATGACCTCGCCCCAGCCGGGCAGCCCGCGCAGACAGATGCCCTTCATGCCCGCCTCCGCGCCGTCCGCCTTGGCGGCGAGGTCGGCGACCTGCTGCCAGGTGGGCTTCGCGGGCATCGTCAGGTTCTTCGCCTCGAAGACGTCCTTGCGGTACATCAGGAAGGACGACTCGCCGTAGAAGGGCTGGCCGTAGAGCTTGCCGTCCTCCGCGGTGAGGGACTCCTGGAGGGGCTTGAGGATGTCGCCCTGGTCGAACGCCTTGTCCTTGGCGGTGTACTCGTCGAGCGAGTGCAGCCAGCCGTTCTTCGCGAAGAACGGCACCTCGAAGTTGCTGATGGTGGCGACGTCGTACTGGCCGGCCTGGTTGGAGAAGTCCTGGGTGATCTTGTCGCGGACGTCGTTCTCCGGGAGCACCGTGAAGTTGACCTTGATCCCGGTGTCCTTGGTGAAGTTGTCCGCGGTGAGCTTCTGCAACTCGACCATCTGCGGGTTGTTCACCATGAGCACGTTGAGGGTGTCACCCCCGCCGGACGAAGAGGCGCCGCCCGCGCCGCTGCACCCCGCGAGAAGGGCCACCAGGGCCGCGCTCGCACCCACACGCACGCGGAGGTCGCGTCGTCGTTGCTGGAGGGGCATGAGATTTCTCCTGATCATCGTTATGAGAGGGGTTTCGGGACGGCTCTGCCCCGCCTCCGGACCGGGGAACGGACCGATGGAAGAGGGCGGAATGAAGAGGGGGTGATGCCTGCTGGTTCAGACGCGGATGACCTGCGGGCCCAGCAGTGAGTAGCGCTGCGCCTCGGCCGACGGCAGACCCGCGTCCGTCACGATCGACTCGAAGTCGCCGACCTCCGCGAAGCGGCAGAAGCTGACGGCGCCGAACTTGGTGTGGATCCCCGCGAAGACCCGGCGGCGGGCGCTGCGCATCGCCTGGGCCTTCACCTCGCTGACGGCCGGATCGGGGGTGGTGAGGCCGTACTCGCGGGAGATGCCGTTCGCTCCGACGTACGCCAGGTCGATGACGAAGTCGGAGAGCATTCTGGTGGTCCAGTGATCGACCGTGGCCATGGTGGAGCCGCGTACCCGCCCGCCGAGCAGCAGTACGGCGATCTTCTCGGCCTCGGCGAGCGCGGTCGCCACGGCGAGGGAGGCGGTGACGACGGTCAGCTGCCGGTCCCGCGGCAGCGCCTCGGCGACGAGCTGAGGGGTGAAACCCTCGTCGACGAAGACCGTTTCCGCGTCTCCCAGGAGATCCGCGGCGGCCGCCGCGATCCGTGACTTCTGGGGTACGAGCCGGGTGGTCCGTACCGCGAGAGTCGTTTCGAAGCCGGCGCTCTCCACCGGGTAGGCCCCGCCGTGGGTACGCCGTACCAGTCCATGACCTTCCAGGGCGTGCAGATCACGCCGGACGGTCTCCTTCGCCACCCGGAGTTTCGTGGCCAGTGCGCTGACTTCCACTGACCCGTCACGCCGGGCGATCTCAAGAATTTCTCTTCGTCGTTCGTCGGTGTCCACGGTGACACACTTCCCTGCTTTGCTGCGGCTCAGCACCCGTTCGGGCTCATGGGTCGTTTGTACAAGCAAGGGACCCGCTGCGACCAGCTTCTTCGCTGCACCGACTGTGTCCGTTCATGCCCGTTTCGTCAAGAAGCTTTGCGCTGGTCATCACGGGTAGCAAGGTCGGTGTTGCACGGATCACTGCCCGAATGAGGCTCCGCCCGTGCCCGATCGCTGCCCGACGCGGTCGATTTTTTACCCGCGAGCGGCGCCCGTATACGCAAAACCGCCCGCTAAACATTTCGCGGCGGGCCACGGGAGTCCCGTGGCCCGCCGCGAGGTTCCGCGAGGTCGGCGTCGTCAGCCGAACACCCCGAACTCATAGAGCGAGTAGCCCCAAGGGGTGCCCCGTACGGTCGAGTTGACCCGCACATAGCGGGCGTTCCCGGCGACGTCGTGGTCATCGATCCCGCCGTCGCCGTCCGTGACGGTCCTCAGCGTGGCCCAGTCCTGACCGTTGTCGGAGGTCTGGAGGGTGTAGCCCTTGGCGTACGCGGCTTCCCAGGCCAGCTGGACGTGCCGGAACGCCGTTGTGCGCCCGAGGTCGACCTGGATCCACTGCGGGTCGCTCCAGTCGCTGGCCCAGCGGGTGTCGAACGAGCCGTCGACGGCGTTGCCCGCGGGGCAGGGGCAGCCGGTGCCGCCCGGCTGGGACGAGGAGGCCGTGGCCGGCCTGCCCTGGGCGAGATTGGTCCCGTCGACCGGCGGCGGCACCACCTTGAAGGACTTCGTCTCGATACCGACATTGCCCTTGCCGTCGGACACCTTGACATAGACCTTCCACACCCCGAGCCGGCCGGGCGCGGTCACCTTGAAGGTGCCGTTGCCCGCGTCGGTGAACCGGGTGTCCGTCAACTGGCCCGAGTTGTCGAGGTACTTGCTGCCCAGCAGCAGCTGGTACGTGAGCGGGTCGCCGTCCGGGTCCGAGACCGACGTCCGTACGGTGAACTCCCGGCCGGCCGGGACCGAGGCGGCGCCGTCGACCGCCATCGAGGAGATCACCGGCGGGGTGTTGTCGGCGGAGGTGCTGCCCCCGTAGGCCCGCTTCACCGCGTAGTACGAGAGCCGCTTCTGGCCCGCGGGGAGCAGATTGAACCAGACGCCGCCGAAGTCGTACTCGGTACCGTAGTGGAAGAGCGTCGCGCCGAGCGCCACGCCCTGATGACCGGTGATACAGCCCCACGCCTTGGTGTAGCCGCCGGCCTTGGCGGTGTCGGCGGGCTCGTCGGGCACACCGTTGGCGTCGTCGGGGACTTCCCACTCACCGGCGGGACCGCCCTCGGTGACGATATAGGGCTTGGTGTAACCGCCGTCCTCCCAGGTCTTGCGGATGTTGCAGACATCGCCGTAGGAGTTCACCGCGTACAGATCGAGGTCGGGCGCGTTGCGCTGGTAGTACGGCCAGGCGCCGGTCCAGGCGTCCGTCGAGGTCACGGGGTGATTGGGGTCGACCGCGTGGATCTTCTTCGCGATCTCGTTGACGAAAGAGGTGTAGGCGTCGCGCTGCCGCTCCAGCGCGGTACCGCCGTAGCAGTTCTGGAGTCCGAGGACGGACTCGTTGCCGACGTTCCACATCAGGACGCCGGGGTGGTCCTTGTAGGTCTCCACCCACCGGGGGAACTCCGCGAGCATGTTGTTCTTGTAGGTGGTGTCCGTCAGGTAGTCGACACAGCCGCCGCTGCCGGGACCGCCGCCGGGCTGAAGCCAGAAGCCGGCGATGACCTTGACTCCATTGGCCGCCGCCGTGTCGAGCAGCGGTTTGCTGGTGGCGTCGGTGCCCCAGGTGCGTACAGTGTTGGCGCCCATCGATTTCACGTCGGGCATGTACCGCGCGGCGTCGGCCACCGCGGGACCCCAGGTCAGGCCCTTGACCTGATAGGGCGCTCCGTCGACGGTCAGCTGCCAGGAGCCCTGTGATCCGGTGACCTTGACGACGCTGCCCGCGGCGTGCGCGGCGGGGGCG
Organism: Streptomyces sp. NPDC039430; assembly: GCF_055639435.1. Taxonomy (NCBI): domain Bacteria; kingdom Bacillati; phylum Actinomycetota; class Actinomycetes; order Kitasatosporales; family Streptomycetaceae; genus Streptomyces; species Streptomyces sp. NPDC039430. Next base: position 136,566 of record NZ_JBVKAK010000006.1, read on the forward strand.
GGGAGGGCCACCGCGCAGGCGGCGAAGAGCGCGGCGACGGCGAGCGGGGCGAACCGGCGGGCTCGGCCGGCCGGCCTGTGTACGGCGTGTACGGCGGGTGGGTGCATGAGGTGGTGTCTCCTCGGGATGTGGGGGGCGGGTGCGGGTGCGGCGTGGGAACGGACGCGGGAGAGCGCTCTCCCCAGTGGGTGCGCGGCACCCACCGGGGAGAGCGCACCGGTCAGGGCAGTTCGTAGTCCGCGTCGAGCGCGGCCCCCGCCTCGGGATGGGTCTGGTCGTAGCCGCGGGCGTCACACTGGAGTCCGCCCACGACGCAGTGCTGGACCAGCGCGTTCAGCGTCGCGTCGTCCCACGCGTTGAAGAAGTCGTAGTGGAACGAGTGCCCCGTACCACTGGCCAGCCTGACCTGCGACATATCGCCGTTGACGGGCCAGGCCATCTTGAACTCGACCATCGGCAGAGCCACCGGATGCGAGGCGGGGCAGACGTCCTGGTTGGCGCCCTGCGCGACCGGATAGGCCATATGGCTCTGGTGGTTCGGGGTGTCCAGATACTTTCCGTCCCAGCAACTCGGGGCCTGGAAGCGGAGGTTGAGCTGAACGTCCCGGGCCGTCGGGCAGGACGCCGGGATCTCGGTGTTGTTGTACTGCTCCCCGCACTCCCAGCCCTCCACCCAGCCCGGGTGGTTGCGGAATTCCGCGGCCGACTGCGTCGGGCTGCCGACGACGAAGCGCAGCCCCTTGGGGAACGGCCGCACCGTGCGGTAGTCGGTGACGCCCGACTTGTAGTAGATGGTCTGCGGACCGACCGGCCGGACCGCCGTGTCCCCCTTGAACAGGGTCGGCATCCAGTACGCGGATTTGTCGCCCGGCGCCTTGCACGCCGTGCCGCCGCCGCTCAGCGAGGCCGTGGTGCTGTTCGCGTCGGTCGTGGTGTTGCCCATGAACGTGTGGTCGTGCGACTTGCCGGGCTGGCCGGGGTACACGATCGGGTCATCCGGCCTGGTGTGCGTGACCGAGCAGTTCGCCTGGAACTCGTGGAAGTAGCGGTGCGGGGGGATCTGGGTGGACGGCTCCACGCCGGTCACGGGCGGGTTCGCCGGTATGTAGCCGTCCCCGTCGGGATCATCGCCCGACGGTACGGGGGCGGCGGGGGCCATCTTGTGCCCGGCGTGGGCGGCCGTCGCCGCCTGTCCCGCCGCGGCCGGCCGGTCGGCCGCGCGCGGGGTGGTGCCGGCGTTGGCGGTGTCCGGAATCGCGGACAACCCGAAAGCCACCAGAGCCAGTGCGGTGGCGACGAGTAACGCGGACATCAGGGCGGTGGTGCGGAGTCTGTCGGCCATGCGGACCTCCATGCCGCTTGGAATCACTGCGGGAGAGCGCTCTCCAAGGCCGTGTCAGTGTTACGCCGCCGCTGAATGGGTGTCAATACTCCGCGAACGATCCCGGGAGCGGCCCTTGTTGCCGCTCACGCACCGGACACGGCACGATGCGACAAGCCCGGAATGCGGAAGCACCCGGGCGGCTTGACGATTGGTGAACGACCGTCTGCGGCGGTGCGTATCCCTCCCCGGCGGGACGTACTGGCGCGGCACGGCACATCCGACGGATATCCAGGAGCGCACGCATGAGTGGTACTGCCCAGATCGGCGTCACGGGGCTCGCGGTGATGGGCCGCAACCTCGCCCGTAACTTCGCCCGCAACGGCTTCACCGTCGCCGTGCACAACCGCACCGCGTCGAAGACACGGGCCCTGGTGGACGAGTTCGGTGACGAGGGCACCTTCGTCGCCGCCGAGTCCGCGGCGGACTTCGTCGCGGCGCTGGAGCGGCCGAGGCGTCTGGTCATCATGGTGAAGGCCGGCGAACCGACGGACGCCGTGATCGAGGAGTTCGCCCCGCTGCTGGAGGAGGGCGACGTCATCATCGACGGCGGCAACGCCCACTTCGCGGACACCCGGCGCCGGGAGCGGGAACTGCGCGAACGCGGCATCCACTTCGTGGGTGTGGGCATCTCGGGCGGTGAGGAGGGCGCGCTGCACGGGCCGAGCATCATGCCGGGCGGATCCGCCGAGTCGTACGCGTCGCTCGGCCCGCTGCTGGAGCGGATCGCCGCGAAGGCCCCCGACGGCGCGCCGTGCGTGGCCCATATCGGCCCCGACGGCGCGGGCCACTTCGTGAAGATGGTGCACAACGGCATCGAGTACGCCGATATGCAGCTGATCGCCGAGGCGTACCACCTGCTGCGGTCCGTGGCCGGCTACTCCCCCGCGAAGATCGCGGAGACCTTCCGGTCGTGGAACACCGGCCGGCTCGACTCGTATCTGATCGAGATCACGGCGGAGGTGCTCGCCCACACGGACGAGGCGACCGGCAAGCCGTTCGTGGACATCGTGACCGACCAGGCCGAGCAGAAGGGCACCGGCCGCTGGACGGTGCAGATCGCCCTCGACCTGGGCGTTCCGGTGTCCGGCATCGCCGAGGCGGTCTTCGCCCGCTCGCTGTCGGGACACGCCGCGCTGCGCGAGGCGTCCCGCACGCTGCCCGGCCCGACGACGGCTCCGCTCGGCGAGGCCGACGCGGCGCGCTTCGCGGACCAGGTCGAGCAGGCGCTGTACGCGTCGAAGATCGTGTCGTACACCCAGGGCTTCCACCAGATCCAGGCGGGCAGCGAGGAGTACGGCTGGGACATCGACCTTGGTTCGGTGGCCGCGATCTGGCGGGCGGGCTGCATCATCCGCGCCGCGTTCCTCGACCGGATCCGCGCGGCGTTCGACACGCAGCCGGACCTGCCGAGCCTGCTGTCCGACAAGCAGTTCGCCGAGGAGATCGGCGCGGCGCAGGACGACTGGCGCGCGGTGGTCGCCGCGGCCGTGCACCAGGGTGTGCCGACGCCGGGGTTCGCGGCGGCGCTCTCGTACTACGACGCGCTGCGCGCCGAGCGGCTGCCCGCCGCGCTCACGCAGGGGCAGCGCGACTTCTTCGGCGCGCACACCTACCGGCGCACGGACCGCGAGGGCTCGTTCCACACGCTCTGGGGCGGCGACCGCTCCGAGGTCAGGGCCTAGGTCCAGGGCGGGGGATTGCTCTTCCGCGAACCCAGTGGCCCTGGTGAGGGCTCCGGCTCCGGTACGGGGTCGGGGCCCGGCGGGTGCGGTACGGGGTCGGGCTCGGGGATGGGCGCGGGGCTCGGCGGCGAGGGGACGGGCTCCGGTGCCGGGCCGGGCCCCGGCACCGGCCCCGGTGGGCCCGGCGGCGGGGTGGGCGCCGGCGGTACGGGATCGGGGAAGGGGCTGGTCATGCCGGACCTCCAGAAGTGCGGGCGTCGTGCGTTCCCAATGTCTCCCGGAGCGCGTGCCCACGCTCGCCGGATCCACGCGTACCCCGGCGCATCCGATCGCAGTTGCCCGCGCCCGGGTCAGATGGCGACGGCGGCGGCAGCGGCGGCGTTGAGCCCCGGACGCGGGCTGGAGAACACCGGGATGCCACTCGCGGCGCGCTCGGCGGCGTCGGCCATCGACGCCTGGGCGAGCACGATCACATCCGCTTCGGTGACGGCGTCGACGGCGGCGGCCACCGCGTTCAGATAGCCGTCGCGGTCACCGGCCTCGAAGCGCTCCCACGCGCCTTCGACCAGTACCGTACGGATCTCGATGCGCCGCTCCCCCGCTTCCTGCCGGATCAGCGCCGCCGTCGCGTCCAGGGTGCTGTCCAGCGCGGCGACCACCACGACCCGGTCGGCCGCCGCGGCGGCCACGGCCATCGGCCGGTCGACCCGCAGGACGGGCACGCCGACGGCCGGGGCGGCCCGCTCGGCGACCTCACCGATGGTCGAGCAGGTGCACAGCGCGGCGGTCGCCCCCTCGGCGACGGCGCCGGCGAGCACCGACGCGACTTCGGCGGCGACGGCTTCCGGGCCCTCGGCCCTGGCCCGGCTGAGCAGGGACTCGTCCACGAGATGACGCAGGACGAGCCCTGGGTGGTCGGCGTCCCGCAGGGCGTCGAAGACCGGGATGTGAACCGGTGAAGTGTGCAGCAGCGCCAGCATGATCGCGATGCTAGACGGCCTTCGGCCCCGTGTCGCGCGCGCCTACCAGCGCCGCGGCGAGGCTTCCAGCTGCTCCCGCGCGGCACTGACCGTCCCGGCCGGGGCCTCGGGCGCCTCGTCGGGATGGCGCTGCGCCCATCTGGCCGCGTACGAGCACAGCGGTACGACGGGCACGCCCTCGCGGGCCGCCATCGCGTAGAACTCCCGCACCAGCGTCCCCGCGATGCCCTTGCCCTCGTGCCCCTCCTCCACGACGGTGTGCACCGCGACCAGCCCGGCGGGTGGGCCGGCCAGCGGGAAGTAGGCGATGACGCCGACCGCCTCGCCGTCCTCGTACGCCTCGAAGCGGCCCCCCGGCCGGTTGTCGCGGATGTTGAGATCTGCCATGGCGTGGTTCAGCCTCCCTGGTCGGACCGACGAGGGGGAGGACGACGGACGGGCGCCGGCGCGGTGGTCCGCGGGGCGCGCGATCCCCGGTGCGCGCGCACGCGGACATCCCCCCGGCCGGGCTCCATCAACCGAGTGTCGGAGCGCCGCGCGCACCGCTCGTCCGCCCCACCTCACAAAGCCCCACCAGCCTACGCTCAGACGGTCGCCACCAGCAGCTCGTCCCCGTTCGTCGTCCGCGGACCGTCCGTCCTGCCCGCGAAGCACCGCTGGTTGAGCGTGGCCGCCGATACGTGCCGGACGCCGGTGAATCCGGCGGCGCGGGCCAGTGCCAGGCCATGCCGCGTCAGCCCTCCGCCGGGGCGGCGTCCGCGCTGCCGGCCCGCTGATCGGCCGCCAGTGCCGCGGCGCGCCTTTTGATGATCACGATCGCCGCCGCCGCGCTGGTCGCGAAGGCGACCGGGATCATCCAGGGCCGGTCGAGAGCGTGGCAGGTGACGCGGTCGAGAGAGTAGCGGCCCGCGCCCATGAGACCGATGGAGGCCGCGGTCCAGCCGAGGACGGCCGGGTATTCGAAGCCGCCCGACTGGGCGAAGAATCCGTTGGGGGCGTGCACCGATGTGGCTCCGGCCATGCCGCCCGCCGCCGCGGCCCCGGCCGCCGGGGCGGCCAGACCGAGTGCCAGCAGCGCGCCGCCGCCGGCCTCGGCGAGCCCGGAGGCGATCGCGCAGGGTCTGCCCGGCCGGAAGCCCATCGCCTCGAACGCCTGGGCCGTCGCCTCGATCCCGTCTCCGCCGAACCAGCCGAACAGTTTCTGGGTGCCGTGCGCGGCGAGCACCGCGCCGGTGCCCAGTCGCAGGGCGAGCAGGCCGAGATCGCTTCGGCTGTGGCAGGTCATGGCGGGCTCCATGGGGTGGGGGCGGGCGGTTCGCGACGGTACGACTCCACTCTCCGCGGCACGGCGGACCAGGGTGCGGCGTTGATGGGCCGTATGGGGACCTGGCCCAGCCGGGGGGCGGACCTGGCCCGGCCGAGGGCCTGTCCCACCCCTCCGCTCTCGTCACCTTGACGATAAACGGTCGACTCGATACCGTCTCGATATCGTCTTGCTGACGAAAAAGAGGGGGTACCTTCCATGGCCGACATCACCCGGCGCCTCGGATGGCGTCATCTGCGCTCCGCCCCGACCGCCCACGTACGCCACCACCGGCGCGGCCGGCTCGTCCACGACGGTCCCGGACTGAGCTTCTGGTGTCGGGCGTTGACCGCCGCGCTCTCCGAAGTACCCGTGGACGACCGCGAGTTGGCCATGGCCTTTCACGCGCGTACCGCCGATTTCCAGGACGTCACCGTGCAGTCCACCGTGACGTACCGGATCAGCGAACCGGCCACCGCCGCCGCCCGGCTGGACTTCTCCATCGATCCGGACACCGGCGCCTGGCGCGGCGCTCCGCTGGAGCAGCTCGCCACCCTGCTGACCGAGACCGCGCAGCAGCACGCCCTCGATGTGCTGGCCCGCACACCGCTGTCGGCGGCGCTGGCGGACGGCGTCGCGGCCGTACGGGAGCGGATCTCCGAGGGGCTCGCGGCGGAGCCCAGGCTGCCCGCGACCGGTATCGAGGTGGTGGCCGTACGGGTCGTCGCGATCCGGCCCGAGCCGGAGGTGGAGCGCGCGCTGCGCACCCCCGCACGCGAGCAGATCCAGCAGGAGGCGGACCGGGCCACCTATGAGCGCCGGGCCGTGGCCGTGGAGCGCGAGCGGGCCATCGCCGAGAACGAACTCGCCAGCCGGATCGAACTGGCCCGCAGAGAAGAGCGGTTGGTCGAGCAGCACGGCACCAACGCCCGCCGCGAGGCGGAGGAGAGCGCGGCGGCCGACGCCGTACGCGCGGAGGCCGAGGCGCTGCGCACCGTACGGCTCGCGAAGGCCGGGGCCGAGGCGGCGCGGGAGACCGGTGAGGCGCGGGCCCGGGCCCAGTCCGCCTGGCTCAGGGTGCACGCGGAGACGGACGCCGCCACGCTGCACGCGCTGGCCGCCACCCGGCTCGCCGAGAACCTGCCGCACATCGAGAGCGTCACCCTCTCCCCCGACGTGCTCACCGGGCTGCTGGCCAGGCTGGGCCGGCCGGGCGAGGAGCGGGAATGAGTCTGGCGCCACGCGCCGTGCTGGTGTACCGCACCAGCGAGTACGAGGAGCTGCTCAGCCGGCACGGCACCCATGGCCAGGCCGCCTTCGTCCTCTCCTCGCGCGGCCGGTCGGTCGAGGAGGTGGCGGACCGGCATCACCGGGCGCGGCGGGCGCTCGCCGAGGTGGCGGCCGCGGTGCCGCTGCGATGGCGGCAGGCGCGGGTGGAGCGCGCGGACCTGGACCGGTTCCTCTTCGCTCCCGAGGACGTGGTGGTCGTGGTGGGCCAGGACGGGCTGGTCGCCAACGCGGCCAAGTATCTGGCGGGCCAGCCGGTGGTGGGGATCGACCCGGACCCCGGCCGGGGCCTCGGTGTGCTGGTGCGCCATCGCGCGGCCGATGCCCCGGGGCTGCTGCGCGCGGCGGAGGCCGGCGGGGGCACCATCGACGAGCTGACCATGGTGGAAGCGGTCGCCGACGACACCCAACGGCTGCTCGCGCTCAACGAGATCTATCTTGGCCGGCCGGACCACCAGACCGCGCGTTACCGTCTGGGACCGGACGACGAGAGCGCCCCCGCCGAGGCCCAGGCGTCGTCCGGGGTGCTGGTGGGCACCGGCACGGGCGCCACCGGCTGGCTGCGGTCCGTACGGCGGGAACGCGGCAGCGCACTGCCGGTTCCGGGCCCCGCCGATCCCCAACTGGTCTGGTACGTAAGGGAGGCGTGGCCCTCCCCCACCACCGGCACCGCGCTGGTGGAAGGGGTGCTCGACCGGGCGGAACGGCTCAGGCTCACCGTCGAGTCCGACCGGCTCGTGGCCTTCGGCGACGGTATGGAGAGCGACGCCCTGGAGCTGACATGGGGTCAGACGGTGCGGCTCGGCAGATCGGCCACGGCGCTGCGGCTGCTCGGCTGAACCACTCTGATGACGACCCGTCACATCTCTTGCGATGTCGGGACTTTGAGCCTCCACGCCCTCGTACCGGCCCGGGGGCAGAGGCCGTTACGCGCCTCCGCCCCCTCGTACCGCGACAGCCGTGTCCTATCGGCCGCAGCGCAGACCGCGCACGTCGACGGCGTCGCTCATGACCTTCATCCCCGCGTCGTTCGGGTGCAGATGGTCCCCGCTGTCGTACGCGGGCAGGATCTTCGACGGGGCCGCCGGGTCCTTGACCGCGGCGTCGAAGTCCGCGACGCCGTCGAACGCGCCGCTCTCCCGGATGAAGGTGTTGACCGCCTGGCGGACCGCTTCGCCGCCCGCGTTCCACTCGCCCCAGCCCTGGTAGGGCATGACGGTCGCGCCCACCACGCAGGCACCGGCCGCGTGGGTTCGGGCGATGATCTCCCGGTATCCGGCGATGACTTGGGCGGCCGTGGGCGCCGGGTTCGCCTTGATGTCGTTGACGCCTTCGAGCAGGATGACCGTGCGCAGCCCGCTCTGTGACAATACGTCCCGGTCGAGCCGCTTCAGCGCGCTCTCGCCCGCGCCGTCGGAGAGGACCTTGTTGCCCGAGATCCCCTCGTTGGCCACGCCCTTGAGGGAGGTGCGGCGATCGCTCTGGAGCCGGCCCGCGAGGAAGTCGGGCCAGCGGCGGTTGGCGTCGGAGGTGGAGATGGCGCCGTCCGTGATCGAGTCGCCGAGCGCGACGACGGCCCCGGTGCCCCTCGGGGCGTCGACCACGACCGCGTCGAGGTAGTAGCGGAAGCCCGTCTGCTGGGTGAAGGCCGAGGCGGTGTCCTCGGCAGCGTGGTCACCGCCGGGGGCGATGTAGGAGGTCTGGAGCCCCATCCGGTGGCCGGTGGCGGTTCCGGCCGCGCTCCGCACGTACACGCTGATGGCCAGATCGGACTGCGGCCGTACCGCGCCGGGCAGCGGGTCGCTGTATACGGAACCGCCCGGCGGGACGGTTACCGAGGCGGCGCCGCGGAAGGACAGCGCGCGGTTGCTGCCGGGCACCAGAGCCGCGCCCGAGGCCCGTACCCCCACGTAGGCGCGCCCGAAGGTCACCGGCTGCTCGCCGAAGGCGTTCGACAGCCGGATCCGCAGCGCGCTGCCGCCCGCGCTGGTGTGGACGACGACCCGGTGGGTGCGCGCGGGTACGGCGGCGTCGAGCCGGTCCGCGCTCGCCGCCCAGGTGACGACGGGGGTGGTGGCGGCGGAGGCGGCTGCCGGTGCGGCGGCGGAGACGGCGGGGGCGGGAAGGGCGGAGGACGCGGTCGGGACCGCGAGGACCGAACAGAGAGCGAGAACGGCAACGGCGACCGAGCGCCGGACGCGTCGGGGTAACTGCGGTCTGTTCATTACGGGGTGATCCCTCTCGTAGCGGAAGTCGTGCCCATGTCATTCATGGCACGGACGGAAAGCGCTTCCGGTTCGATCCTCCGGCGCATGCGTCCGATACCTGACCGCGTCACAATGGAAACGGCCACTGAACGACGCCGTGGGCACGGTCGCACCGCCCCGGCGTCCCGCCGGACGGAGGAGGTGCGTCGTGCCGACAGCCAGCACCCGTGAGGCCGTACGGGACCTGCTCGACACCCATGGCCGGACCTACGCCGACGAGGCGGGCATCCATCTGCGGAACACCCCGCAGCCGCTGTACCAATTGCTCGTGCTCTCCTGTCTGCTGAGCGCGCGGATCCGCAGTGGGACCGCCGTCGCGGCCTCCCGCGCGCTCTCGCACGCCGGGCTGCGCGACGCGCGCCGGATGGCGCACGCCACCTGGCAGCAGCGGGTGGACGCGCTGGGCGAGGGGGGCTACCGCCGCTACGACGAGCGCACCGCGACACAGCTCGGCGTGGGCGCCGAGATGCTGCTCGAAGGGTACGGAGGGGATCTGCGCCGGCTCCGCGAGGCCGCGGGCGGCGACATCGCCACCCTGCGGTCGCTGCTCCGGCAGGTCCCCGGCCTCGGCCCCGTCGGTGTGGACATCTTCCTGCGCGAGGTCCAGGGCGTCTGGCCCGAGGTCGCCCCGTACCTGGACGCGAAGGCCCTCCAGGGAGCGCACAGGCGCGGACTGCCGGACGAACCCAAGGCACTGGCGCGACTGGCCGGTGACACCGATCCGGCCCTCTTCGCGGCGGCGATGGTACGGGCCGCGCTGGAGCGGAAGCAGCAGCGGGGCTGAGCCGCAGGACCCGCGGAAGCGCGTCCTGGCCGGGCAGGTCCGGGGACATCACACCACTGACCGACGGTGTGCGGGACCGTCGGTCAGTGGTGTGAGCGTCAGTGGTGTGATCCGCGCCTGTCTGTCGACCCCGCCGGCGGCCCGACCGTCACCCGTGCGGGGGCCTGTCGTCCCTCGGGGGCTGCGTGCCCAGCTGCTCATCGAGCTTCCTCTGGGCGATGTCGACCTGATCCCTGTACTTGTCGCCGGTCTTCCGGTCGAACGCGTCGCCCGCCTTCTCCACCCCTTGGTGCGCCTGGTCCTCATGGCCCTTCAAGAGGCTCTTCAGCTTGTCGAGCATCGACATGTTCGGCTCCTCGCTCGGAACGGTGGTCACGTCCACCATCACCGCTGCCGGGCGATCCCGCATCCGCAGCGGCCGGCCGCGGACCGCCTCGGAGCCTCGTCCGCCGCGCCTCAGGGAGCGGCGTTGAGCAGGTCGAGCGCGCTGTGCTGGCGGGCGCCGTCAGCCCGGTCGAGCGGACCGCTCCATCGCAGCCCGTACTGGTCGAGCGGAGTACGGTCCCGGGCGTACGCGGTGTCGGCCTGCTTCCTCAGATACGCCGTGTAGGGATGGTCGGCGAGCGTGGCGTTGAGCTTGCCGAGCCCGCGCACATGAGCCCCCTTGAAGGAGGGCCCGTCCGCCCCGCAGTCCCCGCCCTCGCAGGGATCGCGCAGGATGCCGTCCGCGGTGTGCAGGGACGGGGTGGCCGTCGCCGCGTCGGCCAGCTGCCGTGCGGTGGTGAGGAGTTGGCCGTCCTGGGTGGCGCGGTGCAGCTCGGTGAGCGCGCCCAGCAGCACGCCCTGGTTGTACGACCAGACGGTGCCGTTGTTGTTGCGGCAGGTACCGAGATCGATCCCGTCGTTCATCAGCCGCGAGCCGTTGATCATCCCGGTCCCCTGGAACCATGACCAGCCGGCGCGGGCCCGGCCCAGATAGGCCGTGTCGCCCGGGATCCGGTTGTGGAGCGCCGCGTTGAGCTGGATGTAGAGGGAGTTGGCGATGGCGTTCTTGTAGGTCCTGGCCGTACTCCACCACACACCGCCTCCGCAGGTGCCGTCCCAGTACGCGGCCATGTGGTCGGCGTCCGCGCGTGCGGTGTTCAGATAGCGGCTGTCGCCGGTCAGGTCGTACGCGGCGACCCAGGCCAGCCCCCACCATCCGGTGTCGTCGATGTAGTCGTTGCGGAACTGGCCGTCCGCCGCGCCCAGCTGACGTTCGTAGGTGTTGGCGATGGCGTACCGGTAGCTGGGCATGCCGGTGACCCGGATGTTGTCGATGACGGCCGTGAGCGCGTTGGCGGAGTTCCACCAGCCGGTGGTGTCGAACAGACCGGTGCCGTTGTTGTAGAACTGCATCTGCGCGGTGGCCGCGGCCGTACGCCGGTCGTACGCGTTCCAGGTCGTACGCGCCCATGGCGTGCACGCGATCTCCGTGCGGTCGCCGGCCTTGCCGCAGGCGCGCAGGGCGCCGACGCCACGGTTGTTCCAGTCGTCCACGTTGTACATCAGGGTGCGCCAGCCGCGCTGCCCGGTGGGCACGGCGGTGGCACCGAGGCGGCTGCCGGAGCCCCAGGTGCGCCCGCCGTCGAAGGACCGGTCGAGCCAGACCTCGTCACCCGGGCCGCCGTTGCCGATCGAGGCCCAGCCCATCGCGTCGTGGTCGTCGAAGTGCAGGGCGATGGCCCGCGAGAAGAGTGTGGTGGTGACGGGCGTACGGTCCTCCGGCGCGAGCGCGGGGTCGCGGGCGTCGCAGAACGCGTTGCAGATGACGGCCGAGGGAGCGAGGGGAGCGGCAGGGGCCGGCGTGGCCGCGGGGGCGGCGGGAACGACCGCGGCGGCGGCCGGCGTGGCCGCGACGGCTTGGGGCGCCGCCACCACGAGCGTGCTCACCACGAGCGCGGTGACGGTCGGGGCCATCAGCTGACGTATCCGGTGACACATTCGGGCTGACAACGTTGTCCACATGGGCCACTCCGTGGTCGGCGACGCGGGCGAGGGCAGACGGGGCAGAGCGTTCCCGGAACGTACGACCGTGACGCGCTCACGTCAATGAGCCAGGCGGGTCAATGAGCCCGGCGGGTAGTTGAGCCAGGCGGGCCGATGAGCGCGCGCGGGTCAATGCGGCGGGCCCTGGACTCCGGCCCCCGGACGCCCGCCGGACACACTCCGGCGGTACGGCGTCGCCTCCTCGCCCTCCCTGTCCAGCCGGGGCAGGATCCGGTCCAGCCACCGGGGCAGCCACCAGGCGCTGCTGCCGAGCAGCGTCATCACCGCGGGCACGAGCAGCAGCCGGACGATCGTGGCGTCGATGAGGACGCTCACCGCCAGACCGAGCCCCAGCATCTTCACGACGATGTTGTCGCTCAGGATGAACGCGGCGAAGACGCTGACCATGATGAGCGCGGCGCAGCTGATCACCCGCGCCGTGATCTCCAGACCGAGCGCCACACTTCCCCTGCTCTCATGGGTACGCAGCCATGACTCCTGGACGCGCGCGAGCAGGAACACCTCGTAGTCCATGCTCAGCCCGAAGACGATGGCGAACATCATCATCGGCACATAGCTCTCGATCGGCACCGTCCCCGAGATGCCCAACGAGGGCCCGCCCCAGCCCCATTGGAAGACGGCGACCACCACACCGTACGACGCGGCGATCGACAGGAGATTGAGCACGGCGGCCTTGAGAGCCACCAGCAGGCCGCGGAACACGATCAGGATGATGAGGAACGCCAGGGCGACGACGACGCCGATGATGAGCGGGAGCCGGGCGGTGATGAGATCGAGGAAGTCCTCCATGGCCGCGGTCGTGCCCGTCACATACGTCGTGGCGCCGGTGCCCGACACGGCCCCCGGCAAGACGTCGCTCTTGAGGTGGTGGAAGAGCGTGGTGGTCCCGGCCGACTGCGGCGAGCCGCTGGGGATGGCCGTGGCTGTCAGCAACTGACCGTCGGCGCTGGGCTGGAGAGGGGTGATACTGGCCGCGTCCGGGACATCGGTGAGTGCCTTGCCGAGCCGGGACGCCAGCGCGGGGCGCTCGGCCGCCGGCACCGCGCTCTGGTCGACGACGAGGATGAACGGCCCGTTGGCGCCCGGTCCGAAGCCCGCCGTGATCAGGTCGTAGGCGCGCCGGTCGGTGAAGCCGGTGGGGTCGGCGCCGTCGTCGATGTGTCCGAGGCGGATGGAGAACAGCGGGATCGCGAGCACGCCCACCGCCACCAGTCCGGCGAGCAGGAACCACCAGGGGCGGCGTTCCACCCGCCGCGCGTACCGGTGCCAGCCGTCGTGCGCCTCCCCGCCGGCCGGCTCCGAGCGTCCCGCGCTCTTCGTCCGTCCCTCGTGCTCCCCGCGCTCCCCGCGCCCCCCGCCCTCCTCGTGCTTCACGCGTTCCTCGTGGTCCCCGCGCTCCTCGTGCTTCACGCCGTCCGGGGCCGGTGCCGGTTCGCCCTCCGCGACCGGCCGGCGGACCCAGTAGCGGTCGATTCGGCGCCCGGCGAGTCCGAGGAGGGCGGGCACCAGCGTGATGGCGCCGACGACGGCCGTGACGACGGTGACGGCTGCGGCGACGCCCAGCTTTCCGATGAAGCTGACCTGCGACACATACAGCCCGGCGAGAGCGACGATGACGGTGCAGCCCGAGACGATGACGGCACGGCCGCTGGTGGAGACCGCCCGGCCGGCCGCCGCCACCGGGTCGGCCCCGTCCATGAGCCGCTGCCGGTGACGGGTGATCAGAAACAGCGCGTAGTCGATCCCGACGCCCAGACCGATCATGGTGGCCAGGGTCGGCGAGACGCTCGCGAAGGTGGTGGCCGCGGCGATCAGGCCCAGGCAGCTCACCCCGACGATGACCCCGACCAGCGCGGTGACCAGCGGAATCGCGGCGGCGAGGATACTGCCGAAGCCGATCAGCAGGACGATCACCGCCACCGCGAATCCGATGGCCTCGCTGGTCAGATCGGCGGGGACGGGCCGGGCCAGTTCACCGAGCAGCCCCCCGTACTCGACCTGCACACCGGCGGCACGGAGCGGCTCGACCGCCGCGTCGACCCCGCGGAGGTACGCGCTCCCGAACGAGGTGGGGTTGGCGTTGAACTGGATGCCGATGTAGCCGGTCCTGCCGTCGGGAGCCAGCGCCCCGGCGGGCGGCGCGGCGGGCCCCGAGGACAGCGGGCTCGTGACGGACAGGACGTGCGGGAGCGTCCTGAGCGAGCCGACCGCCTGGTCGATCGGGCTCCGGACACCGCTCAGCGGGCGCCGCGCGTCGTACAGCACCACCTGGGCGCCGATGCCGCCCGCCCCCGGGACATGCCGGCCGAGCACCCGCGCGCCGTCGTCCGACTGCGTACCGGGAAGCGAGAAGTTGTCGGAGTAGGTGCCGCCGAACGCGCTGTTGAGTCCGTACAGCCCGCCGAGCGCGATGAGCCAGAGCGCGATGACGGTGATGAAGTGCCGGGCGCACCACTCCCCCAGCCGCCGTAGCCGGCCGGCTCTGATCCGTCGTCCGGGGTCCTTCACTTCCGTACCGCTCTGCGAAGTCATGCGTCCCCCCAGAGGGCGTGAACATCGGCGAAACCTGGCAAATGCAGGCATTTTATACGTCTCGTCAGAAATATCACCGTTCTTGGCTTTTGCCCGGCGCGCCCCGCCTCCCAGCCGCCTCAACTGACCTTTCTCGCAACCCTCTTGACGGGGGCACGTCGACCTGTATGGTCTAGTCCAAGTGGTCGAGACCTTTCCGGATGCAACGTCAATCGCACCGTGTCCGCGGACGGAATCCACCACCGCCCTTCGCGCCTCTTGGCCCCACACTCGAGAGGCCGGCCCGCCGTTTCCGGATTCCCCCACGAACCCGGTGGCCGTGCGGGAAGACCTGAAGTGAAGGAGACCCCATGCACACGAAAAGGAAACTGGCCGCCGTACTCGGAGCCGTCGTCGCTCCGGTTCTCGCCGTGAGCCTTCCCGCGAGTTCCGCGAGCGCCCATGGATATATCTCCACGCCGCCGAGCCGGCAGGCGCAGTGCGCCGCGGGAACCGTCAGCTGCGGTGACATCAAGTATGAGCCGCAGAGCGTGGAAGGGCCCAAGGGGCTCACCAGTTGCAGCGGCGGGAACTCGCGGTTCTCCGATCTCGACGACGACTCCAAGGGCTGGACCGTCACTCCCGTCGGCAACAGCACGTCGTTCCAGTGGAAGCTGACCGCGCGTCATTCCACCAGCACCTGGCAGTACTTCGCGAGCGGGCAGAAGATAGCCGAGTTCAACGACAATGGCGCGCAGCCCGGCGCGACCGTGACGCATCAGGTGAACTTCGGCGGCCTGTCCGGGAAGCAGAAGGTACTGGCGGTCTGGAATGTCGCCGACACCACGAACGCCTTCTACGCCTGCATCGATGTGAACGTCGGCGGCTGAGCGAAGCTCCCCGTACCCCGGGCGAGCCCCTGACACCCCACTCGGGGCTCGCCCGTGTCCGCCGACCGTCCCACCACCCCCCACCACATACGCATGGGCCGCCACGCGTTCGGCGGCCGGATCAGAGAGTGAGTCACTCATGCGTCAGCGCCTCATCGGGCTGCTCACCGCGACGGCCGCGGCCGCCGCGCTCTCCCTGCTCTCCCTCGCGCCCTCCTCCGTGGCGCAGCCGGCCCAGACCCAGCGGGCGGCGGCCGATTTCGTCGTCAGCGAGGGCCAGTTCAACCAGATGTTCCCGAACCGGAATCCGTTCTACACGTACAGCGGTCTGACCGCCGCGCTGAGCGCCTATCCGGGCTTCGCCGGTACGGGAAGCGACACCGTGCGGAAGCAGGAAGCCGCGGCGTTCCTGGCGAATGTCAGCCACGAGACCGGTGGCCTGGTCCATATCGTGGAGCAGAACACCGCGAATTATCCGCACTATTGCGACGCGTCGCAGCCCTATGGCTGCCCGGCCGGAAACGACAAGTACTACGGGCGCGGACCGATTCAGCTCAGCTGGAACTTCAACTACAAGGCCGCGGGTGACGCGCTCGGCATCGATCTGCTGAACAACCCGGATCTCGTACAGAACGACTCGGCCGTGGCGTGGAAGACCGGGCTCTGGTACTGGAACACCCAGAGCGGTCCCGGAACCATGACGCCGCACAACGCGATGGTGAATGGCGCCGGATTCGGCGAGACCATTCGCAGCATCAACGGCAGTATCGAATGCAATGGCGGAAACCCCGGCCAGGTGCAGAGCCGTATCAACAACTACACGAGCTTCACTCAGATTCTCGGAGTGGGCACAGGCGGCAATCTCAGTTGCTGACGCAGACACGGACAGGCCCCGCTGAACGTACCGGGCGGGGCCCGTCGGGGGCGGTGTCGCCGGCTCATGGCCGGTGGCACCGCCCCGCGTCGCGCCGGCCGCGCCCGGTTCCCGGCGCGCGGCCCGCCCCGGGACTCACCCGGGCTGGTACCGGACCGCCAGCCGGCGGGTGCCCGCCGGGCAGTGATGGCGCGCGCCGAGCGGATCGGGGACCGCGTCGCCGGAGGCGGCGGCCCCCACGAGCAGTACGTTCCAGGGCAGCTCGCTCTCCGTCTCGACGACGACCTCGGCGCCGGAGCGCCGGACGGTGAAGACCGCCGCGTCGCCGGAGCCGTCTTGGGTGGGGACGGCGGTGACGGTCTCCGACGTACCGCCCACCAGACCCGGTCCGCCCACCACAGGGCGAGGTCCGTCCGCCACACCTGGTCCGCTCCCCGCGCCCGGTCCGTCCATCGCCGCGTACACGCACAGCGTCACGCCGTCCGCCCACGCGTACTCCGGCCCCTCGTCCACCGCGCCCAACGGAATCACCGCGCCGGGCCTCGCCAGCAGCGGCAGGGTGTCGAAGCCATGCGTCTCGCGCCGCCAGCCGGGGCCCGTCACCCGCGCGCCGGTGAGGACGTGGGTCCATGTGCCCGCCGGTACGTAGTACTCGACCGTGCCGTCCTCGGTGAAGACCGGTGCCACGAGCAGATCGTCGCCGAGCATGTACTGCCGGTCCAGCGCGCGGCAGGCGGGGTCGTCGGGGAATTCCAGCAGCATGGCGCGCATCACCGGCGTACCGGTGTCCCTGGCCTGGACCGCGGCACGGTACAGGTAGGGCATCAGCCGGTGCTTGAGCCGGGTGAAGGCGCGGGTGACGGCGACGGCCTCCTCGCCGTAGTCCCACGGCACCCGGTACGACTTGCTGCCGTGCAGCCGGCTGTGCGAGGACAGCAGTCCGAACTGCACCCAGCGCTTGAAGAGCGCGGGCGTCGGGGTGCCCTCGAACCCGCCGATGTCATGGCTCCAGAAGCCGAAGCCGGACAGCCCCAGCGACAGTCCCCCGCGCAGCGACTCGGCCATCGCCTCGAAGGTCGACTCGCAGTCGCCGCCCCAGTGCACCGGCAGCCGCTGTCCGCCCGCGGTCGCGGAGCGCGCGAAGACGACGGCCTCGCCCTCGCCGCGCTCTTCGCGCAGCAGCCCGAAGACGGTCTCGTTGTACAGCTGTGTGTAGTAGTTGTGCATACGCTCCGGATCCGCGCCGTCGTACCACACCACATCGGTGGGGACGCGTTCGCCGAAGTCGGTCTTGAAGCAGTCCACCCCCTGGCCGAGCAGGAGCCGCAGCTTCCCCGCGTACCAGTCGCGGGCGGCCGGACTCGTGAAGTCGGCCAGCGCCATGCCGGGCTGCCAGTTGTCCCACTGCCAGACGGAGCCGTCGGGCCTCTTCAGCAGATGGTTCCCGGCCATCCCCTCCGCGAACAGCGGGGACTTCTGGGCGATATAGGGATTGATCCAGACGCAGACGCGCAGTCCGCGTTCCTTGAGGCGGGCGAGCATCCCCTCGGGATCGGGGAAGACCTCCGGGTCCCAGACGAAGTCGCTCCACTGGTACTCGCGCATCCAGAAGCAGTCGAAGTGGAAGACGCTGAGCGGGATCCCGGAGTCGGCCATCCCCCGGACGAAGCGGTGCACCGTCGCCTCGTCGTACGAGGTGGTGAAGGAGGTGGACAGCCACAGGCCGAACGACCAGGCCGGGGGCAGCGCGGGACGGCCGGTGAGCGCGGTGTAGCGGGCGAGGACGTCCCGGGGAGCCGGGCCGTGGACGACGAAGAACTCCAGGGTCTGGTCCTCGACGCTGAACTGGACCTGTCCGACGGCCTCCGAGCCCAGCTCGTACGACACCCGGCCGGGGTGGTTGACGAAGACGCCGTAGCCGCGGTCGCTGAGATGGAACGGGACGTTCTTGTACGCCTGCTCGCTGCTGGTGCCGCCGTCCGCCTGCCACATGTCGGCGCTCTGGCCGTTCCTGGTGAACGGGGTGAACCGCTCACCGAGCCCGTACACGCCCTCGCCGACGCCCAGCGACAGCTGCGCGAGCATGAAGTGCCGGTCCTCGGCGTCGGTCGCGAAACCGGTGCCGCGTCGGCCGATCGAGGTCAGGACCTCCCCGCCGGCGGTGAACTTTAGCTGCCAGGGCGCGGCGGTGTCGGTCCGCAGGGAGAGTTCACCGGAGACGAGCTCGATCGCCGAGCCCTCTCTGACGACCTTGGCCGGCGGGCCGTCCTGCCCGGACGCGAGCGCGAACTCCGGGCGCCGTCCGCCCCCTCCGCCGTGGTGGGTGCAGCGGACGCCGATCACACCCTCCGCGGGGGACCAGCACTCGACGGTCAGGAGCGGGCCGTTGAGTGTGTCGCCGCGGTGGGTGACCCGGGTGACGGGCGCGTAGAGCGTGAACCGGTCGTCGGCGACCACGGCGTCGGCCACGGAGACCGCGTAGTGGGCGGTGACACCGGCGCGCAGCTGCCAGTGACCGTCGGTGAACTTCATCAGTGATCCTGCTCCTGCTCTTGCTCTTGGGTCCGGGCGGCGGGCTCTTGGGTCCGGGCGGCGGGAGGTGCGGCGGGGGCGAGGTGTGCGGCGGAGGTGGGCCGCGTCGCGCGGTCGAATCGATTCGATGGTCCGATGCGGCGATGCTAGGCGCTCGCCGAAAAGGCGACAAGGGCGCCGCCGGCCGCGCGACCGCTGAGGTGACGCCCCGTCAACTACGGGACCGTGCGGCCGGCCGCGCCCTGTCTGCCGTGTTTCACCGGGGTCCGGCCCCGGTGCCGTTCAGCCGTCCAGTCCCTCGCGGGTGGACGCGCGCGCGGGGGTCGCGTGGCGCTCACCCCATACGCGCAGTTCGGTGAGGACGGGGAAGAGGTCCCGGCCGACGCCGGTGAGCAGGTACTCGTCCCGCGGCGGGCGGTCGCAGTACCGGCGGCGTTCGATGATCCCCACCTCCTCAAGCCCGCGCAGCCGCAGTGCGAGGGTCTCCCGCGGGGCGCCGGTATTGGCCTGGATCTCCTTGAACCTGTGGACGCCGAAAGCCAGCTCCCGGACAACGAGCAGGCTCCAGCGCTCCCCGACGACTCTGAGCGCGTCGGCGATGGGACAGTCGCGCGGCGCCACCGGCTTCGTCGATTCGAATTTCTGACTCACTCTGGTACTGTAACGCGTGACAGTAGATTCGAAAATCGAACTAACGTGGCGGGGGGTGTCCGCGGCAGCGGCTCTCGTCACCCCGCACTCCACGGAAGCCGGGCGATCGGCCGCGCCGGGCGCCACCGCTTCCGCCGCGCCACCCAGACAGGAGACCGACATGACGTCCGTTCTCATCACCGGCGCCTCCAGGGGCATCGGCCGGGCCATCGCGACCGAGCTCGCCGCGCGCGGCCACAGGGTCGTCGCCACTGCCCGCCGGCCGGAAGACCTCGACGATCTCCCCGTCGACCGGCGTCTGCGCCTCGACGTCACCGATCAGAAGAGTGTCGACGAGGCCCTCCGTGACTCCGGGGAGATCGACGTGCTCGTCAGCAACGCCGGCGCGACGATCCGCGCGCCCCTGGAGAACGTGCCCGTCTCCGAGGTGGAAGCCCTCTTCCAGCTCAACACCTTCGGCCCCCTGCGGCTGGTGCAGGGCGTGCTGCCCGCCATGCGCGAACGAGGCGCGGGCCGGCTGGTCTTCGTCTCCAGCGTCCAGGGCCGGCTCGTCGTGCCGATCATCGGGCCCTACGCCGCCAGTAAGTGGGCGCTGGAGGCGTTCGCCGAGACGCTGGCCGTCGAGGCGGGCCACTTCGGCGTCAAGGTGAGCATCCTCCAGCCGGGCTCCGTCTCCTCCGGCGGGGCCGGGCGCGCCAAGTCCTTCTTCGGGGAGAACGACCCCTACACGCCTCTGTTCGAACAGTTCGGCCCTCTGCGCGGCACGTCCGTCTTCGAGACCATCACCCCCGAGGAAGTGGCCGCCGCGGTCGCCGACACGATCGAACAGCCCGATCCCCCGCTGCGCGTACCGGTGGGAGCCCCCGCCAGGACCGCCCTGGAGGCCCGCAAGGCGGCACCGGAGGACGCTCCGTTCGTGCCGGTCACGCTGGACTGGTAGCCGTATCGCCGACCCGCGTCCCGGACGCTCAGCGGGCTACTGGTCCCGATGCCTGGGCGAGCCGAGGGGGTCCGTGCCCGGCAGCAGGACCGGACGTATCAGCAGCTGGCCCACGGACGCGGCGAGCAGCCGCGTACTGGCCTCCGCGCCCCGTTCGGTGGCCTCGCGCAACGCCGTCGCGGCGGCCACGGCGAGCCGGGTGACCTCGGTGGCGAGCGTCTCGACGGGCAGCTCGATCCGGGGCAGCCGGTGGCTCGACGGATCGCCGGGCAGGGTGCCGATCAGCACGACGGTGAGGTCCTCGGGCACCCGGAGACCGGCCGCGTTCATGGACGTCAGGATGTGGTGGTGCGCCGAGGGATGCTGCACGATCAGCGCGGTCGGCCGCTTCCCTGCTCCCCGGTCCGCGCGGTCCCCGAGCAGCGCGCCGAGCCGATGGGCCAGTCTGCCCGGGTCGTTGAGCGAATGGACGACCGTGACGGCGGCGCCGGTGGTACGCGCGCCCCGGCGGGCGCCCGCGATCCCTCGTAGCGCGTAACTGCGCCGGGCCCTGACCTCCGGTTCGCCGGGCGCCAGGTACACCAGCTCGCGGTGGCCCGCCGCGGCCAGCTCACCCACCGCGAGGGCCGCCGCCTCCTCCCAGTCCAGATCGGTCCACGGGAGGGCGTCCTCGTCGGCGGGCCGCCCGATGAGCGCCGCGGGGAAGGCCAGTTCCCGTACGACGTCGATCCGCGCGTCCTCCATGTCGACGGCCATCAGCACCGCGGCGTCTGCGAGACCGCTGAGCGCCACCCTGCGCAGCCCGCCGGCCTTGTCCTGGGACGTGCTCAACAGGAGGTCGTAGCCGAGTGCGTTGGCGGCGTCGCTGACGTCGATGGCGAACCGGCCGTCCACGGAGTCCTGGAGCCCTGCCGCGCGGGGCAGCGCCAGGGCCAGCACCTGCGTACGGCTGCTGCGCAGCGTCCGCGCGCTGGCCCGGGGGTGGTAGCCGAGGGCGTCCACGGCCTCCCGCACCCGCCGGCGCGTCTCCTCGGAGATGCTGCGGGAGCCGTTGAAGACATACGAGACGGTGCTCGGCGCGACCCCGGCCCGGCGGGCGACGTCCCTGATGGTAGCCATCCTCGACCCCTTCGACGGTGTGGGTACGACGCCGGAGAGGATCCGGGGAACGTGCGGCGGCCGCCGTTCGCCATCGTATCGAACAGCCCTGTGGCGCCCGGGAACTCGGGTCGTCCCGGCCGCACCGGGCGGGCGTGCGGCGGGGCGTCCGTCTGGCATGGCGGCCACCCGGGAAGATGAACCTACGAGCGGATCGTCACAACCCAGATGGAGGAGTGCGCAGATGGCACACGAACGAGCGGGACAGCAGGCGCGGCCGGAGGATCTGATCGATGTCGCCCGGCTGGTCACCGCGTACTACGCGCTGCGTCCCGACCCGCGGGAACCGGGCCAGCGCGTGGCGTTCGGGACCTCCGGGCACCGCGGGTCGTCGCTGGCCACCGCGTTCAACGAGGACCACATCGCGGCGACCAGCCAGGCGATCTGTGAGTACCGGGCCCGGCAGGACACCGACGGGCCGCTCTTCCTCGGCGCCGACACCCACGCGCTCTCCGAGCCGGCCCGGGTGACCGCCGTCGAGGTGTTCGCCGCGAACGACGTGACCGTGCTGATCGACTCCGCCGACGGCTACACCCCCACGCCCGCCGTGTCGCACGCCATCCTCACCCATAACCGCGGCCGTTCCTCCGGTCCGGCGGACGGTGTGGTCGTCACGCCGTCCCACAACCCGCCCGCCGACGGCGGGTTCAAGTACAACCCGCCCAACGGCGGCCCGGCCGGCTCCGACGCGACCAACTGGATCCAGGACCGGGCCAACGAGATCATCGCGGGCGGTCTGAAGGACGTACGGCGACTGCCCTATGCGCGCGCGCTGGCCGCGCCCACCACCGGGCGCTACGACTTCCTCGGCACGTATGTGGCGGATCTGCCGGCCGTGCTCGATCTGGACGCGGTGCGTGCCGCGGGCGTACGCATCGGCGCGGACCCGCTGGGCGGCGCGTCGGTGGCGTACTGGGGCCGGATCGCCGAGGAGCACCGGCTCGATCTGACCGTGGTCAATCCGCTGACCGACCCCACCTGGCGGTTCATGACGCTGGACTGGGACGGCAGGATCCGGATGGACTGCTCGTCGCCGTACGCCATGGCCTCGCTGATCGACCGGCGCGACGCGTACCAGATCGCCACCGGCAATGACGCCGACTCCGACCGGCACGGCATCGTCACCCCGGACGCCGGGCTGATGAACCCCAATCACTATCTCGCCGCCGCCATCGCCTATCTCTACGCGCACCGTGAGCGGTGGCCCGCGGGGGCGGGCATCGGCAAGACGCTCGTCTCGTCCGGGATGATCGACCGGGTCGCCGCGGACCTCGGCCGTCAGCTGGTCGAAGTGCCCGTCGGTTTCAAGTGGTTCGTGGACGGGCTGATCGGCGGCTCGCTCGGCTTCGGCGGCGAGGAGTCGGCCGGGGCGTCCTTCCTGCGCCGCGACGGCTCGGTGTGGACCACCGACAAGGACGGCATCATCCTGGCCCTCCTGGCCTCCGAGATCCTCGCGGTCACCGGCAGGACGCCCTCCGAGCACTACGCGACGCTGACCGGCCGCTTCGGCGAGCCCGCCTACGCCCGTATCGACGCCCCGGCCACCCCGGCGGAGAAGGCGGTCCTGGCCCGGCTCTCGCCCGAGCAGGTCACGGCCGACACCCTCGCCGGGGAGCGGGTCACGGCGGTGCTCACCGAGGCGCCCGGCAATGGCGCGCCCATCGGCGGCATCAAGGTGACGACGGAGAACGCCTGGTTCGCCGCGCGCCCCTCGGGCACCGAGGACGTCTACAAGATCTACGCCGAGTCCTTCCAGGGGCCCGACCACCTCGGCCGGGTGCAGGAGGAGGCCAGGAGCGTCGTCTCGGCGGCGCTGGAAGGCTGACGCCGGCGGACCGGGAGCCGGTACGGACGCCGCGTCCGCCGTACGGGGACGGACGGCACGTCCCCGATGCGCGGACCGGTACGCGCCGCACGCGTGCGGTACGTCCGGTACGGGGCGGGTCCGTGCCGGTTCCCGGGCGGGCGCGCTCCGGCTCCGCCGCCGGTCACCCCGTGGGAAGCGCCATTTCCGCCCAGATGGCCTTGCCGCTCGGAATCTGGCGGGTGCCCCAGCGGTCGGTGAGCTGGGCGACCAGCAGCAGGCCGCGGCCGCCCTCGTCGTAGACCCGGGCCCGGCGCAGATGCGGCGCCGTGGTGCTGGTGTCGGAGACCTCGCAGGTGAGCGCGCGGTCACGGATCAGCCGCAGCTGGACCGGGCCCGCGCCGTGCAGGATGGCGTTGGTGAACAGCTCGCTGACCACCAGCTCGGTGGTGAAGCTCAGCTCTTCCAGCCCCCAGGCGACGAGTTGGCTGATCGCGTGGTCGCGGGCGTCGGCGACCAGCGCGGGCTCCGCGGGCAGGTTCCAGGTGACCACCTGGCTGGCGTCGAGGACGTGGGTGCGGGCGACGAGCAGGGCCACATCGTCCACGGGGCGCGGCGAGAGCAGCGTACGGAGCACGGTGTCGCAGGTGGTCTCCAGCGAGGGCGAGGGATGGGTCAGGATCTCGCACAGCCCGTTGACGCCGGCGGTGATGTCATGCGTGCGGTCCTCGATCAGACCGTCGGTGTACAGGACGAGCGTGCTGCCCTCCGGGATCTCGAACCCGGCCGATTCGAAAGGCAGATCGCCCAGGCCCAGGGGTGGGCCGCTGGGCAGTTCGAGCAGGCTGACCGTGCCGTCGGGGGTGGCCAGGGCGGGCGGCGGATGGCCGGCCCTGGCGGCGCAGAGGCGGCGGGAGACCGGGTCGTACACCGCGTACAGACAGCTGGCGCCGATGTCCGCGTCGGTGACCGGATCACTGCTCTCCGAGGCGAGCCGGCCCACCACGTCGTCGAGATGGGTGAGGAGTTCGTCCGGGGGCAGATCGATGTCCGCGAGGGTACGGACGGCCGTGCGCAGCCGTCCCATGGTGGCGGAGGCGTGGATGCCGTGTCCGACGACATCGCCGACGACGAGTGCCACCCGGGAGCCGGAGAGCGGGATGACGTCGAACCAGTCGCCGCCCACGCCGTACTGGGAGTCGGCGGGCAGATAGCGGGTGGCGACCTCGACGGCCGACTGCGGGGACAGCCCGCGCGGCAGCAGGCTGCGCTGAAGGGTCTCGGCGGTGCCGCGCTCGCGGGTGTAGCGGCGGGCGTTGTCGATACTGACGGCGGCGCGGCCCACCAGCTGCTGGGCGAGGGTCAGATCGTCCTCGGCGAAGGTCGTCGCGCGCAGCCGGCGGGAGAAGAGGGCCACGCCCAGGGTGCTTCCACGGGCGACCAGCGGCGCCGCGACCAGCGAGTGGACGCGGAGGTCGGGCAGCCCGTCCCGCGCGCGCTCGGCCATCCAGGCGCGGTAGTCGGGGTCCCACGGGCCGGTGAGCACGGCCCGGCCGGTGGCCAGGCAGCGGGCGGGCGGCGACGCCTCCGGGTAGCGCGCGGCCTCTCCGACACGGAGTGCGGCCTCCGGAGCCTCCCGTCCGTGGGCGGACTCGTGCGCGACCCTGCGCATCGGGACCACGCCGGAGAGGGGGCCGGGGGCGGGCTCGTCCCCGCGCAGCACCGAGTCGAGCAGATCGACGCTGATGAAGTCCGCGAACCGGGGCACGGGCGTACTGGCAAGCTCCTCCGCGGTGCGCGTCACGTCCAGGGTGGTGCCGATCCGCATGCCGGCCTCGTTCAGCAGGGCGAGGCCCTCGCGGGCCCAGTACTCCTCGCTGATCTCGAATCCGGTGAGCACGACGGCGGTCACATGGCCGTCCCGGTCCTTGAGCGGGGCGAGGGAGAGCGCCCAGGCGCGATCACGTTTGTCGATCGACGCCCGGTGGAACGTCCGGGCGTCCACCGGCTCGCCCGTGCGCAGCACCGTCCGCAGCGCCCGCACGACCTCGGCGTTGGTATGGCTCTCGGGCAGGAAGCCGGTCCCCCGCGCCCGCATGTCGTCCTCCGTGCGGCCGATGACCCGGCACAGTTCCTCGTTGGCGTGCAGCAGCCGCAGGTCCGTGCCGTAGATCGCGATCGGCACCCCGGACTCGGTGAACGCCTGCCGCATCAGGGCCTCTTCGTGACCGGGGTCCGGTGACGCCACGGCGGCGGCCAGCAGCCAGCGGGTGCTCTCCTCGCCGGTGCGCAGCGGGAACGCGAGCAGCTGCACCTCGCGTCGGCCGCCGTCCCGGTGGCGCGCCGTCACCCTGCCGCTCCACGGCTCCCCGCCGGCCAGCGCCCGGCGGGCGGAGTCGGGCGGATCGGCCGAGAGCAGCGCCCCGGCCGCGTGGCCCACGGTTTCGGCGGCCCGGAAACCAAGCAGCGCCTCGGCGCCGGGGCTCCACCGCGCGATCACACCCTTCGCGTCGACCGCAGCCGTGGCCCACCCCCCGCCCATCGGGGACGCGTCCCATGCTTCCCCGGAGACCACGCCGCGCGCGTCATCCATATGCCCACTCTCCCCGTCGGGCCGCTGCCCTTCAGGTGCTCGGACGACCGGGGCCCTCCGCGGACCGTGAAACAAGATGACGACTTCGCCCAGACAGGCCCCTTTGGTCGATATTTACCCCATGTGGCCCGTCAGAACACCGCGCGCTGTCTCCGAAGGGACTACGGAGCGTCCACGGCGCGGGGAGCGTAGGCGCGCAGGAACGTATCGACCGCGGCCCGCGCCACGGTGCGCAGCTCGGCGTCGGACACCTCGCGGGTGCCCAGCCGCGTGCGCAGCTCCAGCGGGCCCGTGAGCAGCGCGAGGAACTGTTCGGCCGCCAGGTCGGGGTCGCCGGTGCCCAGCCGCCCGGAGAGCGCGAAACGCGCCAGGCGGTCGGCGAGCGCGTCGTGGAGGCGCTGTGCGCCCTCGCGCTGGACGGTCTCCAACAGGTCGGGGAACCGGGCCGCTTCGGCGTTCAGCAGCCGGCGCAGCGCCCGGGACTCCGGGTCGCAGTGGTTCTTCAGGATGCGGTGACCGGTTTCCTCCAGCAGCGGGCGCATATCCCCGTCGGGCTCCCGCAGCCGGTCGAGCGCGGCGAGCCCCGCGCCGCTCGTACGGCCGACGGCGGCCAGCATCGCCTCGCGGAACAGCGTCTCCTTGTCCCCGAAGTGGTTGTAGATGGTCGGCTTGGCCACGCCCGCCTCGGCGGCGATCTCCCGTACGCAGGACTGTCCGTACCCCTCGCGGGCGAACGTCCTGAACGCGGCTTCGAGGATGGCCTGCCGCTTGTCGACGCGCCCGCGCGGCGCCTCACGCCCGCCCGCGTCCGAGGTCCTGACTCCGTTCACCCCGTCATCGTACCGGGTCGCAGCAGTACATGAACCGATCGGTTCAATCTTCTGGTCTGGCTGGTTGCCACTGGACTGGGCAGGTCGTTATGTTGAACCGCATGGTTCAAAAATATTGGCTATTCACTCTCAATGGAGCGGGAAAGTGACGTCTCACGTCGAAGATGACCGTCCCGACCGCCTCGATCCCGGACTGTTACGGCTCATCGGGGTGACTCTGCTGGGCGGGATCATGGGGATCCTCGACAGCACGATGGTCACGGTCGCGGCCGATACCCTCGCCGGCGAGTTCAACACCTCGCTGAGCGCCGTCAGTTGGGCGACGACCGGCTATCTGCTCGCGCTCACGGTCACCATCCCCGTCACGAGCTGGGCGGTCGGCCGGTTCGGCGTCAGAAGGCTCTGGCTGTTCGGACTGGCGCTGTTCCTCGTCGGCTCGCTCGCCTCCGCGCTCGCCTGGAACGTGGGGAGTCTGGTCGCCTTCCGGGTCGTCCAGGGGGTCGGCGCCGGTGTCGTCGACCCGCTGGTCCTGGTGATCCTGGCGCGAGCGGCGGGCCCCGGCCGGGCGGGGCGCGTGATGGGCATGATGGGCGTGGTCCTGTCGCTCGGGCCGGTGCTCGGTCCCGTACTGGGCGGGGTCGTGCTCGAATCCATGGACTGGCGCTCGATGTTCTTCATCAACCTGCCCATCGGGATCCTGGCGGTCGCGCTCGCCCTGCGGGTGATCCCGGCCGGACCGCCCGTCGCGCGCGGGTCCGGGCCTCGGCTCGACATCGTCGGCGCCCTGCTGATGGCTCCCGGGTTCGCGGCGGTCCTGTTCGCCCTCACGGAGGCGGGCGAGCGCGCCCGGTTCACGGCTCCCTCCGTGCTCATCCCCCTGGTCCTCGGCGCCGTGCTCCTCGTCGGGTACGTGATCCACGCGCTGCGAGTCCGCCGTACCGAACCGCTGATCGACATCCGGCTGTTCGCCGGCCGCGGTTTCGCCGCGAGCGTGACCGTGCAGGGACTCGTCGGACTGGCCACGTTCGCGGTCCTGTTCACCCTGCCGCTCTCCTACCAGGTGTCGCACGGGCACGGCGCCCGCGCGGCCGGGCTGCTGGTCGCGCCGCTGGGTCTCGGATCGGCGCTCGCCATGCCTCTGGCCGGACGCCTGAGCGACCGGCTGGGAGCGCGCGGACTGGTACGAGCCGGTGCGGTCGTGGCGGCGCTCGCCGCGTACGGTCTCACCCGTATCGGCGCGGACGGCGGTGAAGTGTGGTCGGTGCTCGCCGCGTTCACCGTCGGCCTGGGCCTGGGCTGCGTCGGCGCGCCGACCATGGGGTCGCTGTACCGGACGCTGCCGCAGGAGAAGGTGCCACAGGGCAGTTCCGTCGTCTACAACTTCAACCAGCTGGGCGGAGCGCTCGGGGTCGCCTGCGTCGCCTTGATCCTGGCGGCCGCCGGCGGTGACGCCGCGGCCGACGGCGGCGCCGGGACCGGTGGGTTCCAGGGCGCCTACTGGTTCGTGTGCGCGGTCACCCTGGTCATGCTGGCCGCCTCTCCGCTGCTGCCCGGCCGCCCCGGTGCCACGACCGCGCCGCAGGCCGCCGCCTCGTCCGCCGACGCCTGAGCCGCGGGGCGCGGCGCGGCCACGCGTCCCGTTCGCCGGGTGCCCGCCCTGCGCGGACAATGAGGACGGTCAGGACCATGGCTGCCGTCCGGCAGCACATGACCGGGGTCGCCCCCGAGGCGTGCGGCGGCCCGCCGGCGAGGTGGCGGATGATGCCGACGTGGCGACTGCGTGACTTCCACGACGACGATCTGGACAACGCGATCCAGATCTGGGACCAGGACCGGCAGGACGACGCGCCGCCCGTCTTCCCCGTTTCCGAGGTCATGGCGGCGGCCAGGACCGGTGAGCCCGCCGTGGTCGCCGTGGTCGGCGACGACCTGGTGGGGATGGCGGTGGCGCGGACCCAGGGCGAGCGGGCCTGGATCACACTGGTGGCGCTCGCCGCGGCGTGGCGTCACCGCGGGATCGGCAGCGCCCTCATCGCCGAGCTGGAGCGGCGCCTGCGCGTCCACGGGGTACGCCGGATCGGCGCGCTCCTCGCCCCGGGCGCCACCGGGGACACCGCGCTGCTGAACTCCGGCTACCGGACGCGCGAGGGGCTCGTCTTCTACGAGAAGGTCGAGCACCTCGGCGCGGGTGACGCGGGGCTGCTCACCGAACTTGGCGGGAGGGTGATGCCGCAGGGGCTCTGGGACGCCCTCGCCGGAATGGCGCGGGAGAAGGAGACGATCGAGCGGCGGATCGTACTGCCCCTGACCGAGCCCGCTCTGGCCGACCGGTACGGGGTGACGCCGCCGAAGGCGGTCATCCTCTTCGGACCGCCGGGCACCGGCAAGACCACCTTCGCCAAGGCCGTCGCCTCCCGGCTGGACTGGCCGTTCGTGGAACTCTTCCCCTCCCGGCTCGCGGCGGCCGGTGCGGGGGGCCTGGCCACCTCGCTGCGGGAGGCCTTCGCCGATCTGGCCGAGCTGGAGACCGTACTGCTGTTCATCGACGAGGTCGAGGAGATCGCCGCCGCCCGCTCCGGTCTGGCCGTCGATCCCGGGCACGGGGTCACCAACGAGCTGCTGAAGCTGATCCCCGGCTTCCGTGACCACGACGACCGGCTGCTGATCTGCGCCACCAACTCCGTCCGGTCCCTCGATCCGGCGTTTCTGCGCCCCGGCCGGTTCGACTACGTCATCCCCGTCGGTCCGCCCGATCCGGTCGCCCGGGAGGCGATCTGGCGGCGCTATCTCGGCCCCGCCGGCGAGAAGGTGGACCTGGGGCGGCTGGTCGCGGCCAGCGAGATGTTCACCCCCGCCGACATCGAGTTCGCCGCCCGCAAGGGCGCCCACGCCGCGTTCGAACGGGAGATAGTCGACCGCCGGGGCGCGCCGGCCAGTACGGACGACTATCTGGCGGCCATCGCCGAGACCCGGCCCACCCTCACCGATCAGGCGCTCACCGCGTTCCGGGAGGACATCGAGCGCCATGTACGGATGTGATGGGGCCGGCGCCCGCCGGCGACGCCCGTACGCCGCCGACAGCGGTTTCCGCGGCATCCGGAGATGACGAGTTGGCCGGTCATTGAACGGTTGATAAGTAGGATGAGTGAAGGCGTCGCCGGAGCCGGAGAGGTCGCGGCCCGGTGCCGTCACGATCCGCGGGCAGGGATCCACGGGCAGGGAGGAGTCGCCGATGCTGTTCCGGCAGCTGGAGTATTTCGTGGCCGTGGCCAGGGAGAGGCACTTCGCGCGGGCCGCGGAGTCCTGCTACGTGTCACAGCCGGCGCTCTCGGCGGCCATCGCCAAGCTGGAACGGGAACTGAACGTCACACTGATCAACCGGGGGCACAACTACGAGGGCCTCACCCCGGAGGGCGAACGGCTCGTCGTGTGGGCCAAGCGGATCCTCGCGGAACAGGACGCGTTCAAGGCCGAGGTGGCCGCCGTGCAGTCGGGCATCACCGGCACGCTGCGGCTGGGGACGGAGCCCACGGCGTCGACGACCCTGTCACTGCCCGTGGCCGCCTTCTGCGGCGCGCACCCGCTGGCGAAGGTGCAGGTGCGCTCCCGGCTGTCGGCGAAAACACTCCTGCGCCAGCTGCGCGAATTCGAACTGGACGCCGCGATCTCGCACTTCGCGCCCGAGGACGGGGAGAGCCTTCAGGTCGTGCCGCTGTACCAGGAGCGGTACGTACTGCTCGCGTCGGGCGACCAGCTGATGCCCCAGACCCACACCATGACCTGGGCGGAGGCGGCGCAGCTGCCACTCGCGCTGCTGACACCCGACATGAGGATCCGTCAGCTGATCGACAGTGTGTTCGCGGAGAGCGGGGTCGTGGTGACCCCGCAGGTGGAGACGGACTCGGTGGCCTCGCTGTACGCGCATGTGGGGGTCGGCGAGTGGGCGAGCATCGTGCCGCACACGTGGCTGCGCGCGATGCCGGTGATCGGCAGGACACGGGCCGTCCGCCTGGTCGCCCCGGACGCCAGGGCGCAGGTCTCGGTCGCGATCCACGCGGCGACGCCCGGTTCGATCGCCGCGCGGGCGTTCGTGAACGCGGCGACGGGTCTGTCGCTGGACGCGTTCTTCGACCAGCCGCTGCCGACCGAGCCGGAGCACCACGTCCGGTAGCCCGACCACGTCCGGCAGTCCGACGACATGCGGTGGTCCGGCCACAACCGGCAGTCCGACGACATGCGGTGGTCCGGCCACAACCGGCAGTCCGACGACATGCGGTGGTCCGGCCACAACCGACCAGGACGGGCCGGGCAGTGTCCGCACAGATCCCGGGTCCCGGACGGTGCCCGGACGGATCCGGGGCCGGCGCCCCGCGCCGTCAGTGCGCGTACCGGCCCGCCACCGCCCGCCGGTCGAGCCCGCCCTTGGCGGTGTGCGGAAGCGCGGCCACGACATCGAGCCGGTCCGGTACCTCCACGCCGGAGAGACGGTCGCGGCAGTAGCGCAGGATCTGCTCGGAGCCGAGGTTCTCGCCCTCGCGTACGACCACGGCGGCGCCGACCCGCTGCCCGTCATGCGCGTCGGGGATCGGGAAGACGGCCGCCTCGGCGACGCCGGGGCACCCGGCGAGGACGTCCTCGACGTGCTCGGAGGAGATCTTCTCGCCGCCGCGGTTGATGAGGTTCTTGATGTGCCCGGTGAGGAACAGATAGCCGTCCGCGTCCAGGGTGCCCAGGTCACCGGTGCGGAACCACCCGTCGGTGAAGGCGCGCGCCGTCTCGGCCGGGTCGCCGAGATAGCCGCGGGCGACGGTGGGGCCGTGCACCCACACCTCGCCCTGGGTGCCGGACGGGCAGGTGCGTCCGTGCGGGTCGACGACACGAAGCCGCGCTCCGGTCGAAGAGCCGACGGAGCCCTGCTTCAGATAACCACGGTCCGGCAGCGGCTCGCTGGTCGTCTGGTGGGTGGACTCGGTCATACCGTACGCGGACAGCAGCGGCGCGCCGAACGTGCGCTCCAGCGCCCGCTGCGTGGCCGTGTTCAGGGGCGCGCTGCAACTGCGGACGAACTTCAGGGGCGCGGCCCGCGGGCCCGGGTACTCGGCCGCCGACCGGTCGAGGAGGATCTCGTGGATGGTCGGGACCGCGGTGAACCAGCTGGCGGACACGGCCCGTACGTCGTCCCAGAACGTGTGCGCCGTGAAGCGTCCCCGCTCGGGCAGCAGCACGCATCCGCCGCTGGCGAGGGAGGCGAGGAGCGCGGCGAAGAGCCCGTGACCGTGGAAGAAGGGCATCACGGCGACCGTCGCGTCGCCGGGGCCCAGTTCGTAGGTGGCGCAGATGTCCCGTACGGACGCGGCCACGTTGAGGTGGGTCAGCGGCACCATCTTGGGCCGCCCGGTGGTGCCCGCGGTGAACAGCACGAGCGCGTCGCGGTCGGAGAGTTCGCGCGCCGCGCCCCGCGCGGGCGGCGGCGCGCCCGCGCCGGTGTCGAGCGCGGCCGTCGCCGTCCCGGCGTGGGAGATGTCCACGCGCAGGGGCCAGACGGGGACCCCGGCCGGGGCGGCGGGCTCGGTGCCGGCCGCGGCCGGGCCGAGGAGGACCGCCCGCGCCCCCAGCGCCTCGAACCGGTCGGTCAGCTGTGCCGGGGGCAGCGCGGGATCGACCGGGGCGACCACCAGTCCGGCCCGTGCGGCGCCCAGCAACGCGACGACGAACTCAGCGGTGTTGGCGGAGACGAGGCCGACCACGTCACCGCGGCGCAGCCCCGCGCGGCCGAGCCGGACGGCGAGGTCACCGGCCAGGGCGGCGAGACCGCCGTAGGACAGCGGTACGCGGTCCCCGCTGACGACGAGCGCCCGGGAGCGGGGACGGTCGCGCGCGTGCCGGTCGAGGAGATCGATGAGGCCGGTGAGCGCCGGCGGCCGGTACGGGCCCGCGTCGCGCACCGATGCCTCGGTCGGAACGGCCATGTGCACACCTCCTCGCACCAGGTCCGATGAAGCTGTCGTCTGCGAGCTTGCGCGGGCGCGCGGCGGGCGTCCAATACCCGCTGGTGAACAACCGATAGCGAGGATCTATCAAGGGCTTCGCGGGGGGTGTCGGCACGGTGCTGACCTGCGGCGATCCTTGATCGATAAATGCTGTTTATCGGCTGGTCGCCGATAGGTCTTGGACGTGCGGATGCGTGCTGCGGAAGGTGGGACGAGAAGCCGATCAGGCATGACTGCCCAAGGAGGACCTCGGACCATGACCGCCCCTTCCGCACAGGAGAACGCGGCGACCGCCGACGCTCAGGCCGAGCTCACCGACGGGTATCACCTGGTCGTCGACGCGCTCAAGCTGAACGATGTGGACACCATCTACGGTTTGGTCGGTATCCCGATCACCGATCTGGCCCGCCTCGCGCAGGCGCAGGGCATCCGCTACATCGGCTTCCGTCACGAGAGCAACGCCGGCCACGCGGCGGCGGCGGCCGGATACCTCACGAAGCGGCCGGGCGTGGCGCTGACCGTGTCCGCGCCGGGCTTCCTCAACGGGCTGGTGGCGCTCGCGAACGCCACCACGAACTGTTTCCCGATGGTGCAGATATCGGGTTCGAGCGAGCGCCACCTCGTGGACCTGAAGCAGGGCGACTACGAGGAGATGGACCAGCTCGCCGCCGCGCAGCCGTTCGTCAAGGCCGCGTACCGCGTGAGCCGGGTGGAGGACATCGGCCGCGGTATCGCCCGCGCGCTGCGCACCGCCATCTCCGGCCGCCCCGGCGGCGTGTACCTCGACATCCCGGCCGCGGTGCTCGGCTCCATCATGGACAAGGAGAAGGGCGCGAGGACGCTGAGCCGTCTCGTCGACCCGGCGCCGCGCCAGCTGCCCGCGCCCGAGGCGGTGGACCGCGCGGTCGAGATCCTGGCGGGTGCGCGGCGGCCGCTGGTCGTGCTGGGCAAGGGCGCCGCGTACGCGCAGGCGGACGAGAAGATCCGGGACTTCATCGAGTCCACCGGCATTCCGTACGTGCCGATGTCGATGGCGAAGGGCCTGCTGCCCGACAACCACCCGCAGTCCGCGGCCACCGCCCGTTCGCTGGCGCTGAAGAAGGCCGATGTCGTCGTCCTCATGGGCGCGCGTCTGAACTGGCTGCTCAACCACGGCGAGGCTCCGCAGTGGAACCCCGACGCGAAGTTCATCCAAGTGGACATCGAGCCCAAGGAGCTGGACAGCAACCAGCCCATCGCGGCCCCGCTCGTCGGAGACATCGAGTCGGTGCTCGACGCGCTCGCCGAGCGGACCAAGCCCGGTCAGATCACGGCCCCCGCCGCCTGGCGCGAGGAGCTGGGAGCGCGCTCCGCGCAGAACGTCGCCAAGATGGCGGAGCGTCTCAAGGCCGACCCGCACCCGATGCAGTTCATGGGCGCGCTGAAGGCCGTACGTGATGTCCTGCACCAGAACCCGGAGGCCTACCTCGTCAACGAGGGCGCCAACGCGCTGGACATCGCCCGCAATGTGATCGACATGCATGTGCCGCGCCACCGCCTCGACAGCGGAACGTGGGGGGTCATGGGCATCGGCATGGGCTACGCGATCGCCGCGGCCGTCGAGAGCGGTCAGCCGGTGGTGGCCGTGGAGGGCGACAGCGCCTTCGGGTTCAGCGGCATGGAGCTGGAGACGATCTGCCGTTACCAACTCCCCGTGGTCACCGTCATCATGAACAACGGCGGCGTCTACCGCGGTGACGACGTCAACCCGCTGGAGAACGACCCGTCCCCGACGACCCTGATGCTCCAGGCGCGCCACGACAAGATGATCGAGGCGTTCGGCGGCAAGGGCTACCGCGCGACCACGCCCGCCGAGGTCACGGCGGCCCTCAC
Source organism: Streptomyces sp. NPDC039430 (assembly GCF_055639435.1). Taxonomy (NCBI): domain Bacteria; kingdom Bacillati; phylum Actinomycetota; class Actinomycetes; order Kitasatosporales; family Streptomycetaceae; genus Streptomyces; species Streptomyces sp. NPDC039430. Next base: position 170,947 of record NZ_JBVKAK010000006.1, read on the forward strand.
CGAGGCGCTGGCCTCGGGCGGCCCGGCGCTCATCGACTGCGCGATCGACCCGTCGGCCGGCACCGAGAGCGGTCACATCGCGCATCTCAACCCGAAGGGCATCACCGTCGGCAACATCACGCCGGCGAAGAAGTGAGCGACCGGCTCACCGCACTCCCCCGCACACCACACCCTCCGTACCGAGATCATTCACGAGAAGGAAGCCACCATGAGTGACAAGCCGCTCGCCGGAATCAAGGTGATCGACTTCACCGGGGTCCAGGCCGGTCCCGCGTGTACCCAGATGCTCGCCTGGTTCGGCGCCGACGTCATCAAGGTCGAGCGCCCCCAGGGCGGCGACGTGACCCGCAATCAGCTGCGGGACATCCCCGACCTCGACGCGCTGTACTTCACCATGCTGAACAGCAACAAGCGCTCGCTGGCCATCAACACCAAGACCCCCGAGGGCAAGGAGGTCATGGAGAAGCTGATCCGCGAGTCGGACATCCTGGTCGAGAACTTCGCGCCGGGCGCCATGGACCGTATGGGTCTCAGCTGGGAGCACATCCACGAGCTGAACCCCCGTCTGATCTTCGGCTCGGTCAAGGGCTTCAACGACGAATCGTCGTGGAACGACCTGAAGGTCTACGAGAACGTCGCGCAGGCGGCCGGTGGCGCCGCGTCCACCACAGGTTTCTGGGACGGACCGCCGACCATCAGCGGTTCGGCCCTCGGTGACAGCAACACCGGTATGCACCTGCTGATCGGTCTGCTGACCGCGATCATCCAGCGCAACGCGACCGGTCTGGGCCAGAAGGTCTCGGTGTCCATGCAGGACGCCGTGCTCAACCTCACCCGGGTCAAGCTCCGTGACCAGCAGCGCCTGGAGAAGGTCGGCTACCTGGAGGAGTACCCCCAGTACCCGCACGGCGAGTTCGGCGACGCGGTGCCGCGCGGCGGCAACGCCGGCGGCGGCGGCCAGCCGGGCTGGATCCTGAAGTGCAAGGGCTGGGAGACCGACCCCAACGCCTACATCTACTTCACGATCCAGGAGCAGAACTGGAAGCGCACCGCTGAGGCCATCGGCCACCCCGAGTGGGTCGAGGACCCGGACTACACGACCGCCCGGGCCCGCCAGCCGCGCATCATGGAGATCTTCGGCGAGATCGAGAAGTGGCTGGCCGACAAGACCAAGTACGAGGCGGTCGACATCCTGCGCGAGTGGGAGGTGCCCTGCGCCCCCGTGCTCAGCATGAAGGAGCTGGCCGAGGACCCCGACATGCGCAGGAGCGGCACGATCGTCGAGGTCGAGCAGAAGGAGCGCGGCACGTACCTGACCATCGGCAGCCCGGTCAAGTTCTCCGGCTTCAAGCCCGACATCAAGGGCGCGCCGCTGCTCGGCGAGCACACGGACGAGGTGCTGGCGGACCTCGGCTACGACGCGAACGACATCCGCAAGCTGCACGACGGCAACGTCGTCGCCTGATGTCGCTTCGCATCGCCTGATGCGAACGGCCCGGGTGCCCCGCGTGCGATCCGCGCGCGGGGCACCCGTATGCGTTCAGCCGGTCAGTCCGGCAGCCGGTCAGTCCGGCAGCCGCTCGGCCCGTCAGCCGCTCAGCCGTTGAAGACCGTGAGGTCGTCGATGTACGCGTGGAAGCCGCCGGACGTCCCCTGGCGGTCGAAGCCCACCAGGATCTTGTCGATCGTCCTGCCCGCAAGCGCGGGACCGACATCGCTCTGGATCTTCGTCCAGGCGCCGGCACTGCCCTTCGGCGCCGCCGGATGCATATCGGTGCCGCCCGTCGTGGTCGCGGCACTGTCGCGCAGTGTGGAGCCGTCGGTCATCAGGAAGTCCACCGCGACGTTCCGTCCGCCCGCGTCCTTCGGCAGGAACTCGTACGACAGCTTCGTCGCCGCGGTCACCGGGATGTCCACGTCGAACGCCTGGAAGTACGCGTAGGCGTGCGCGGTCGTGGCGGTGCTGCCCTGGATCCGGAGCGCCGACTGCCCGAGCCGGTGGTCCTCACCGGTCACCACGCCGAGGACGGGCGAGCCGCTGCCGCCGGGACCGGTCACGTTCGACGTGCCGCCGGGCACCGGGGTGTCGGTCCAGGTCGGTATGGCGTCCGTGTCCTTCTCCACACTGGTACGGAAGAAGGTGGGGCCGGTCGTCAGCGGGATCGGTACCTGCGTGACCAGCGGGTCCTGGCCCGTGATCATGCGAGTCGCCTTGCCCGCGAGCCGCAGGTAGAAGTCCGAGGACACGTACTTCCCGTCCGAACTGGTCGTCTGAAAGTACTGGTTGGCCGGGATCATCGAGGAGTCCTCGGCGGCGGGCGCGATCGCGGTGCCCTCGTCGTACTCGTCGAACATCGCGATGAACGCCTGCGGGACTCCGGCCTTGCGGACGTTGGCGGCCTGCTGCCACAGGTAGTCGCCGTTCTTGCGCGGGATCTGGTTGCGCGGGGCGTCCTTCCAGTTGGACCAGGCGAAGCCGGGGTAGATGACGGGCTGGTAGTCCTGACCGGTCGCGTTGAGCGCGTCGCGGTCGGCCGTCAGCTGGGGGGTCGTGTCGGCCGTGCTGCCGACCATCCAGGGCGAGAGCATGTCGAACGACCGGTACACCGGGCCGAATCCGGGCTTGGCGTCCGTGTCGGTGCGCCAGCCGCGCGGCACACCGCCGATGACGTACAGGCCCTGGTCCTTGAACCAGTTCACGATGCGCTGGGCCTGCGCGGCGGTGCCCGGCCGGTTGAGGAAGCCGAAGCCCCACAGCTCGACGACGGGCTTGCCGCCCTCCTTGGCGTACGCCGGTGAGCCGGTGAGGCCGAGCGTGCCGGTGATGACGTCGGTCCAGTCGCGCGTGAGGACCTGCTCGACGTTGGCGTCGGTCAGTCCGCTGATGTCGTACTCGACGTAGAAGCCACGGCCGTACTTCTCCGCGGCGTCACGGGCCTTGGTGGCGATGGAGTTGCGGTTCACCGCTCCCGGCGCGGCGGGAGCGGCGATGTCGCTGCCGAAGCGCTGGAGGGCGGCGCCGTCGATGCCGTACTGCCGCATCCAGCTGAAGTGCTGGTCGACGACGGCGGTCGGGTAGGACGAGAACAGTGTGGGGCTCTGGCCATTGCCCAGCGGCGCGTACCCGGTGGTGTAGCGGGCCGAGGCCGGGTAGGCGCTCATGTCGGGATAGACCTCGAAGGACTGGTTGCCGGGCGAGGGCTGCGAACCGGCCCAGTGCCGCCAGGCGTTGAGCGGCGAGCCGTCACCGGGCGCGTTGAACCAGCCCTGGTAGCCGGCGTACACCCGGTTCTTCACGGTCGGGTTCGCTGCGGCGTGCGCCGTGGGGGTCAGGGCGGTCGCCGACCACCACAGGCCCGCCGTCAGGAGGGAGAGGACGAGGGTCAGTCTCAGGACGAGATTTCGGCGTCTGTGCATGAGGCACCCTTGGGTTGGGGGGAGGCGCCTATGTAAATCCATTGGATTGCCATACGTCAATGACTCTGACCCAGCCGTGCGTTGACGCTCCCCGGCTCAGCCGTGCGCCGACGCTCCCCGCGCCGAACGGCCGCGCGGGCTCAGACGGGGGGTGAAGGCCGAGTGGAACACACTGGACGCGGCGCCGACCTCCGCCGCCTGGTTCGGGCGTGACTGGGCGACATGCACATCGCGTACCCGCCGTGCGACCGGGAAGCGGTTGACGGCGGCGGAGATCTGGCCCAGATAGAGGTCGGCGACGGACGGCAGGACGGCCGGTCCGCCCACGACGAGCAGCTCCACGTCGAGGAGGTCGATGATGCCGACCGCTCCCAGGGCGACCGTCCTCGCCACGTTCTCCAGCACCGTGACGGCCCGGTCGTCACCACGCGCGGCCGCTTCGCAGACCCAGTCGTACGCGCCGTCGCCCCGCGGCACCATCAGGCCCGCCTCCCCGGCCTGTTCGACGACCGCCGACATCGGGGCGCACTCCGCGACCATGCGGGGGCCGCCCTCGTCGGTGAGCAACCCGGCTCTGATGGCGCAGAGTTCGCCCATCTCGCCCGCGTTGCCCGTCGTGCCTCGGTACACATCGCCGTTGAGGAAGGCACCGCTCCCGGCGCCGGCGCCGAGGTAGAGATAGACGAAGTCCCCCGCGCGGTCGGCCGCGCCCAGCCAGCGTTCACCGATCGCCGCGGCGGTCGCGTCCTTCTCCACGATCACCGCCGTGCCCAGCCGCTCGATCAGCTCCGCCTTGAGCTCCACCTGTTCCCAGCCGTCGAACAGCGGCGGGTCGAGGACGATCCCGGCGCGCGCGTCGACCGGCCCCGGCACGGCGACCCCCACCCCGAGCAGGGCCTCCGACGCCTGACGGGCCACCGCCGCGGACTCCAGGGCCAGCCGCGTCATGTGCTCAAGGCACCAGCCGGGGTCGCGCCGCTCGAACAGGTGCATCTGCCGACGGTCGAGGATGCCGCCGCACAGGTCGACGGCCACCACGCTGATCATCTCGGGGTCGAGATGGACCCCGATGGCGGACGCGGCGTCGGGCCTCAGCCGGAGCGGCACCCTCGGTTTGCCGGCGCCGGCCGACTGCCGGCCGTCCTCGGCGAGCAGCCCGGCGGTCAGCAGGTTGCGGGTGATCCGGGACACCGCCTGGGGCGTGAGTCCGGTCTGCTCGGCGATCTCGACCCGGCTGAGCGCCCCGGCCTCGCGGATGCTCTCGATGACCAGCTTCTCGTTGTACGAGCCGAGCGCGAGCTGGTTGAACGCGCGGGGGACGGGGCGGGGCGGGGTCCGCCCCGCGCGGGTCTCCGACCGCTGCCAGCTGAAGGCGGAGTCGTCCGGCGCGTCCGCGTACGCCCGCGCGGCCTCGGTCAGCGCGTGCAGAACCGGTCTGAACCGGCCCGGGAACTGGGCGAGTTCGGCGAGGGCGACCGTACAGGCGGTGGCGGACCAGCTCATGGTGGAGTCGGCCCGGTGCCAGTTGGCCTCGTGCGGAGCGTCGTGGTCCTGATGCCCGTCCGTGGTCGCGCGGTACGCCGCTTCGTCGCCCCAGGCGATGACGTGCAGCGTACGGCGGGGGTGGCGCGCGGCGGTGGTGGCGATCAGGGCTCCGGGGCCCTGGTCACGGGGCGCGGGGACGCCGCCCGGGGGCACCGCGTGGGCGTGGGCAGCGGTCGCGGACGGCCCGGCCCGCGGCGGTTCCGTGTCCCGTACGCGGTCGAGTTGCGCGGCGAGGGCGGCGTGGCGCGCGCGTCGCTCGTCGGCGTCGGTGGCCCGGCCGCGCTGCCCCTCCGCCGCGGGGGCCTCGCCGATGACCAGGACCGCCCTGTCGCCCCTCGCCCACACAGCGAGCAGTTCGGCCCGCGCGCAGGGCAGGGCGGGGTCGGCGGGCACGGTCGGCAGGCTGCCTTCGCCCGGTCCGACCTGCCACCGGCGCCATACCCCGGTCAGTGTGGTGTGCGAGATGCCGAGGCGGTCCGCGAGTGCGCGGGCCGACCAGGTACGGGCCGGGGCGGGCGGTCCCGCGAGCGTCGCGGCGACGACATCGGCCTCGTCGACCTGCGGCGGGCGGCCGCTGCGCGGGCGGTGCTCCAGACCCGCCAGTCCCTCTGCGGCGTACCGCTTGCGCCATGTGGTCACCGTGGGGCGGGAGATGCCCAGGGCCCGCGCGCTGCCGGAGACGCTGAGACCCGCCTCGGCGTCCAACACGATACGGGCGCGAACGGACCGCTCGGGACCGCCGCGGGCCCAGGCTCGCAGGGCCTCACGGTCCCGGTCACTGAGCACGGGCTTGCTCATCTCGTCCATGTCACGCATGGCGACATCCAAACACCCGCCCCCTCAACTGCAAAAGTACTAAGTTGCCAATTTCTGGAGCCCGCGACGAGCGTCCCGGGACACACCGTGCGTCGAGAAGCCGCAGCCAGAGGGCCGAAAAGAAACCGCTTCCTGCTGGTTGAGCTGCACCGTAAGAACGATCACCGGAGCGCTGCGCGAGAGATTTTTACGCGCACGAAGCATTGACGTAAGACAAACCAATGGATTGTCATGGTCGGCACGCCGCTCGCTCAACCCACCCTTGCGAAGGGCAGTCCATGTCCACACGGTCCGCACGTCGCGACCGGTCGCTGTTCTGGTTCACGGTGCCCGGCATCTTCGTGGTCCTGCTGTTCCACTATGTGCCGCTGCTCGGCAATGTGATCGCGTTCCAGGACTACCAGCCGTTCATCGGGATCTGGCACAGCGCCTGGACGGGGCTGGACAACTTCCGCGTCCTGGTCAACGGCGACGCCGCGTTCCTCCACGCGCTGAACAACACCGTTCAACTGCTGCTGATCCAGGTGGTGTTCGTCTTCCCCGCGCCCATCCTGCTCGCGCTGGCGCTCAACAGCCTGGTGAGCGAGCGGGTCAAGAAGGCCGTGCAGAACATCCTGTATCTGCCGCACTTCCTGTCGTGGGTGGTCGTCGTCGCCGTGTTCCAGCAGATGCTCGGCAACGGCGGTCTGCTCAATGTCTTCCTGCGCGCCCAGGAGCTGGGCACCTGGAACATCATCGGCGATCCCGAGCTGTTCAAGACGCTGCTCACGTCCCAGGTGATCTGGAAGGACACCGGCTGGGGCACGATCCTGTTCCTCGCGGCGCTCTCCCGCGTCGACAACAACCTCTACGAGGCGGCGGCGGTCGACGGCGCGGGCCGCTGGCGCCAGACCTGGCATGTGACCCTGCCGGCCCTGCGCGGGCTCGTGGTCCTGCTGCTCATCCTCCGGCTCGGTGACGCGCTCAGCGTCGGCTTCGAGCAGATCATCCTCCAGCAGACCGGTGTGGGGCTCGAATCCAGCGAGGTCCTCGACACCTACGTCTACAACAACGGTCTGCTGGCGGGCCAATGGGGCGTGTCAGCCGCTGTGGGCCTGGTCAAGGGCATGGTCGGGGTGGTCCTCGTACTCGGCGCGAACCGGCTCGCCCACTTCTTCGGCGAGGAAGGGATCTACCGCAAATGAACGCCGCACAGACCGCCACCACCGACCGGTCCGCCCCACCCGGCCGGGCCGTCACCAGCGCTCCGAAGACCCCGCGCCGCAAACGCGTCGACAGCGCGATCCCCGGTCGGACCCCCGCCTCGCCGCCCTGGCGTGCCGTCAAATCCCTGCTGCTGCTGATCTGCTGCCTGCTGGTCGCCGTCCCGTTCTTCTCCATCATCGCGACCTCGCTCGCCGACACCCAGCAGGTCAACGAGGCGGGCGGGTTCGTACTGTGGCCGGACCATCCCAGCTTCGACGCCTATCGCGCCATCCTCCAGGGCGGCCTGGTGTCACGGGCCCTGCTGGTGAGCGTCGGTGTCACGGCGGTCGGTACGGCGCTGAGCCTGCTGTCCAGCGTCACCCTCGCCTACGGGCTGAGCCGGCCGGGCTCCTTCGGCCACAAGCCCGTGCTCATGACCCTGTTGTTCTCGATGCTGTTCGCGCCCGGTGTGATCCCCAGCTATCTGCTGATCAAGCAGTTGCATCTGATCAACAGCTACTGGTCACTGATCCTGCCCACCATGGTCAGCGCGTTCAATGTGATCGTGCTGCGGTCGTTCTTCATGAGCATCCCCGGCGAACTCACCGATGCCGCCCGGATCGACGGCGCCAACGCGGCCCAGATCCTGCGCCGTGTCGTGGTGCCCCTCTCGCGTGCCGCGATCGCCGTGGTGGGCCTGTTCTACGCGGTGTCGTACTGGAACGCGTTCTTCAACGCGATGCTCTATATGAACGAGTCGGCGAAATGGCCCATGCAGCTCGTCCTGCGCACCTACGTCGTCAACAACTCGGCGATCGGCGCCGGCCAGGCATCGGCCGCGGGCTCGGTGCTGCCCCCCTCGCAGGCCCTCCAGGCGGCGATCCTCGTGCTCTCCATCGTCCCCATCGTGATCGTCTATCCCTTCCTGCAGCGCCATCTGACGAAGGGCGTGATGATCGGCGCCGTCAAGGGCTGACCCCGCGGGCCGCTGTCGCACTCGGCCCTTGATGTCAACAGAGGAGAGGCCTGACATGGGCTCGTATCTCACGCGCAGGAATCTGCTGCGCGGCTCGCTCGGCGCCGCCGCCGGGCTGGCCCTCGCCGGATGCGGTGACGGCGGGCCACCGCTCCCGCTCGCCGACAACGCGCGGGTCCGGCTGCCCGAGTACATCCCGTACCGAGGCGTCGCCGCGCCCCTTGCCGGTACTCCCGAGGGCGTACTCAACGGCTATCTGCATTATCCGGAGCGTCCCGCCCGCGCCTTCCCGGACGGCCCGCCGGCCAGGGGCCCGGACGTCTCGGTCATGACACTGATCTTCAATCCCGTGCCTCCTCCGCCCGACCGCAACACCTACTGGCGGGCCCTCGACGAGGGCCTGGGCACCGGGCTGTCGATGGAGATCGTCCCGGTCGGGGACTATCCCAACAAGTTCTCCGTGGTCATCGCGGGCGGTGACCTGCCCGACGCCATGGCGGTGCTGCCCTCCGCGACCCAGCGTCCCGCCATGTTCAACGCCCTCTTCCAGGACCTCTCCGAGCATCTGTCGGGCCCGGCGGTCCGCGAGTATCCGTACCTCGCCAACATCCCTTCGCAGTCCTGGCGTTCGACGGTCTACAACGGCGGCATCTACGGGCTGCCCATGCCGCGCGCCAACACCGGCTCGTTGATGTACTACCGGGCCGACCGGGTCAAGGCGAAGTCACTCGATCCGAACCCGGGCAGCTTCGCCGAGTTCAGGAAGCTGTGCGCGGATCTGTCCGAGCCGCGTCACAGCCGTTACGCGCTGGGCGACCCGATGACCACGCTCTACTTCATGATGGAGATGGTGGGCGGCCCCAACAAATGGCGCGAGGAGCGCGGGCGCTTCACCTCCTGGCTGGAGACCGAGGAGATCAAGCAGGCCCTGGACGCCGTACGCCGGCTGACCCGGGACCAACTGCTGCACCCCGACGCCTACACCGTCCTCGGCAAGTTCAAGGACTGGTTCGGCAGCGGCCAGATCGCGCTGCACTACGACGGCAACGCCGGCTGGAACGACTTCTACCGGCAGTACGCGCAGAACACGGAAGGCTTCGCGATCGACGGGATGCTCGCGCCCGGCTTCGACGGCGGGCCCGGCACCCACTGGGCCGGCGACGCCAGCTTCGCCACGCTCGTCTTCAAGAAGGCACCCCGCGCGCGCATCCGTCAACTGCTGCGCCTCTGCGACGCGTTGGCGGCGCCCTTCGGCACCGACGCCTACAAGCTGCGCAAGTACGGAGTCGAGGGCGTCAACCACACGCTCAAAGGACCCGACCCGCTGCTGACCCCGACCGGGACCGTCGAGACGTCCGTGCCGACGATCTTCGTCACGGACGCCCCGCAGTCGCTGTACTTCCCCGAGCGCCCGGAGGTCGTCCCGCAGCAGCACGCGTTCCAGAAGCGTGCCGTGGACATCCTGGTGAAGAACCCGTCCGAGGGGCTGTACTCCGAAACGGCCGTCACCTCCAGCGGCGGCCTCCAGAAGCGGATCGACGACGCCCTCAAGGGCATCATGCAGGGCCGGGATCCGCTGTCGTCGTGGGACGACACACTGCGGACCTGGCGCCGCGAGGGCGGCGACCGGATGCGGGCCGAATACGAGAAATACTGGGAGAGTCTCCACTGATGCCGCACTCCACACCCCCCACGGCCCCGGCCCCCTCCACCAGGGCGGACTGGGAACGGCTCGCCGACCGGCTCCTGCTCGCGGTCCGCCCGTACGCCTCGGAACGTCACGCGCTGATCGGACTGCCCGGTACGGCCAGTGTCAACGGCTCCTGGAGCGACGGCCTGGAGGGCTTCGCCCGTACCTTCCTGCTGGCCGCGTTCCGGCTGGCCGGCGCGCGCGGCCACGATCCGCACGGGCTCGCCGAGTGGTACGCGGCCGGGATCGTCGCGGGCGTCGACCCCGCGAGCGAGGAACGCTGGCCCACCTTCGCCGAGTCCAACCAGGCCAAGGTGGAGGCGGCTTCGATCGCCATCGCCCTGCACGAGACCAGGCCATGGATCTGGGACCGTCTGCCGGACCGTACACGGCATCAACTCCACGACTGGCTGGGCGACATGGCCGGGAACACGATGCCGGGGAACAACTGGATCTGGTTCCAGGCCATCACCGAGGCCTTCGCCCGCACCACGGGCGGCGCCTGGCGGGCCGGCGATCTCACCCGCACCATCGAACTCACCGAGGACTGGTACGCGGGCGACGGCTGGTACTCCGACGGGCTCTCCGGCGGCGCACACCGCAACTACGACCACTACAACGGCTGGGCCATGCACTTCTATCCGCTCTGGTTCTGCCGCATCCTCGGTGACCAGGCGCCGGACGGGCTCCTCGACCGCTACCGCGCCCGGCTGCGCCGCTTCCTGGACGATGCCCGGTACCTGGTGGGCGGCAACGGCTCGCCACTGATCCAGGGCCGCTCGCTGACGTACCGCTTCGCCGCGCTCGCGCCGGTGTGGACCGGCGCGCTCTTCGACGCGACGCCGCTGCCGCCCGGCCAGACACGCCGGCTGGCGAACCGGATGCTGGACCACTTCACCGGTCACGGGGCCATCGACGAGCGGGGGCTGCTGACACTGGGCTGGCACCGGCCGTTCCGTCCCGTCCTTCAGGTGTACTCGGGGCCCGCGTCTCCGTACTGGGCGAGCAAGGGGTTCGCGGGCCTGCTGCTGCCGGACGGCCATCCGGCGTGGACTGCCCCCGAGAGTCCGCTGCCCGTCGAGTCGGGCGACTTCGCCCGCACCCTGCGCGCACCGGGCTGGCTGGTGTCCGGAACCCGCGCCGACGGTGTCGTGCGCGTCGTCAACCACGGCAGCGACCACGCCGATCCGGCCCGGCCGCACTCCGATGATCCGCTGTACGCGCGGCTCGCCTTCTCGACGCATGCCGCGCCCGAGACTCCGTCGGATCCGCGCGGCGGGCCGGTGGATTCGTCGGTGGTGCTGCTCGACGCGGACGGGCGGGCCAGCCACCGGCGGCCGCTGGAGCGCGTCATGGCAGAGGGCCGCGTCGCCGTGTCGCGCAGCCGCGCGCACTGGCCCGAGGACGAGCGCTGGGACTGCTTCGGCGGCCCGGACACGGCGTACCGCCTCGGGCCGTGGATCACCGTCGCGTCCGTACTGCGCGGCACCGTGGAAGTCCGGCTGGTACGGGTGGACCCGGCGCCCGGGGACGACCCCGGGCCGTGGCGACTGCGGCTGGGGGGATGGGCCGTGGCCGAGGGCGAGGTGTACCCGCACAGCGGTCTGGTTCCGCTGCCCGTTTCCGACGAGAACCCCGAGTCCGCCGCCGGCTCCGGGTCCGAGTCCGGCTCCGGGTCCGAGTCCGGGTCCGGGTCCGGGTCCGAGTCCGGGTCCGGGTCGGTGCGTGATTCCCGGTCCGGCTCCGGCTCCCGGTCCGGCTCCGCGGCGGTCCCGGATTCAGGGTCCGGCTTCGACGAGACAGACGTGCACCACGGAACCGACACCAACGCCCTCGGCACCACGTCCGCGACCCCCACACTCTCCACCCCAGGCGATGTGGTCTTCGCACGGCCGTACGCCGCGGCCGTCCACCTCGGGGGCTCCGCTCTGTCCGAGGACCGGATACCGCGGGTCCGCCTCCGCCCCCGTACCACGGACGCCACCGGGACGACGGACGCGCACACCATCGTGGCGGACGTCCTGTGGCCCGATGGACAGCTCGACAGCGTTCCGCTCCCCGCCCCCGCCTCCCCACCCGTTCCCGCACAGCCGTCCACCGAGAAGGAACCCTCGTCCCATGCATGACGACCGCGTATCCACCGAGGACCGGATCGCCAAGTTCACGGCGGAGCGTCTGGCCCCCGCCCTCTACGGCCCGTCGCTGCCCCTGGAGTTGTCCGCCTGGCGGGTGCCGGGCGAGCCCGTACCCGTCGCCGAGGCCCTGACCGCCGCGTACGAACCCTTCAGCGTGGGCGAGGGGTGGGGCGGCCCGTGGGCGACCACCTGGCTGCGCGCCCGTGCCCGTATCCCCGCCGCCTGGGCGGGCCGCCGGGTGGAGGCGGTCTTCGACCTGGACTTCGATCTCACGAAGGGACCGGGCGGTCAGGCGGAGGGCTTCGTGCACGACGCGTCCGGCACTCCGGTCCAGGGCCTGCACCCCTACAACAGGTCGGTGCTGCTCACCGGTTCGGCCAACGGCGAGGAGCCGGTGGATCTGCTCATCGAGCTGGCCGCCAACCCGCCGATCAGCGGCAGCCGCGGCATCGGTACCCACTACGGCTCGAAGGAGACCGCGGGCACCGACACGCTCTACCGGCTGCTCGCCGCCGGGATCGCCGTCCGCGAGGAGGACGTGTGGCATCTCCTGCACGACATCGAGGTGCTGGACGAGCTGATGCGCGAGCTGCCGGCCGACTCGACGCGCCGTCATGAGATCCTGCGCGCCCTGGAGCGCGCCGTCGACGCCGTCGACCCCTGGGACGTCGCCGCCACGGCCGCCGCCGGACGCGCCGCGCTCTCCGATGTGCTGGCCCGGCCCGCGCACGCCTCCGCGCACACCATCAGCGCCGTCGGCCATGCCCATATCGACTCCGCCTGGCTGTGGCCGCTGCGCGAGACCGTCCGCAAGTGCGCCCGTACCTTCACCAACATCACCACCCTGGCCGAGGAGTACCCCGAGCTGGTCTTCGCCTGCTCCTCCGCGCAGCAGTACGCCTGGATGAAGGAGCAGCGCCCCGAGATCTTCGAGCGGATCAGGAAGGCGGTGGGCGACGGCACCTTCGTACCGGTCGGCGGCATGTGGGTGGAGGCCGACGGCAACCTCCCCGGCGGGGAGGCGCTGGCGCGTCAACTCGTCTACGGGCGGAGGTTCTTCGCGGCGGAGTTCGGTATCGAGCAGGACGGGGTGTGGCTGCCGGACTCCTTCGGCTACACCGCCGCGTATCCGCAGCTGGCCCGCCTCGCCGGGGCGCGCTGGTTCCTGACGCAGAAGCTGTCGTGGAACGCGACCAACCGGCTGCCGCATCACACCTTCGACTGGGAGGGCATCGACGGGACCCGTATCCTCACCCACTTCCCGCCCGTCGACACGTATAACGCCGAGCTGACGGGGCGTGAACTCGCCCATGCCGAGCGGAATTTCGCCGAGAAGGGGGCGGCCAGCCGGTCGCTCGCGCCGTTCGGCTTCGGCGACGGCGGCGGCGGTCCCACCCGCGGCATGCTGGAGAAGGCCCGCCGGCTGCGGGATCTGGAGGGCTCTCCGAAGGTGGAGATCACCCACCCGACGGACTTCTTCGAGACGGCCCGCGCGGAGTACCCGCGACGTCCTGTGTGGCGCGGCGAGCTGTATCTGGAGACACACCGCGGTACATACACCAGCCAGGCCCGTACCAAGCGGGGCAACCGGCGCTCCGAGCAGCTGCTGCGCGAGGCCGAACTGTGGGCCGCGACGGCCGCCGTGCACACGGGGGCGCCGTATCCCTACGAGGAGCTGGAGCAGTGGTGGCAGCAGGTGCTGCTGCACCAGTTCCACGACATCCTGCCCGGGTCGTCCATCGCGTGGGTGCACCGGCAGGCGGAGGAGACGTACGGCCGGATCCACGCGGGGCTGGAGGGGATCATCGACGGCGCGTTGTCGGCGCTGACAGCGGCCGGGGGCGACGGGAACACCGACGAGCCGCACAGTGTGTTCAACGCGGGCCCGCACGCGCGGAACGAGGTGCTCGTCCTGCCGGCCGGTGTGCCGGCACCGAGTGACGCGCAGCCGTTGAGCGACGGGCGGCACGCGGTCGCCGTCACCGCGCCCGCCCTGGGCGCGGGCACCCTGGCCGACGCGCCCCCCGTGCCCGTGACGGCGGAGGCGGTCGATGAGGGCGAAGACGCGGGTGAGGGCGCGGGCACGGCTGGGGGCGCGGGATTCGTCCTCGACAACGGCCTGCTGCGGGTACGGATCGACGGCGCCGGTCTCGTCCGGTCCGTACGGGACCTCGCCGCGGCGCGCGAGACCCTCGCCCCGGACCAGCCGGGCAACCTGCTCCAGCTGCACCACGACGACCCCAATCTCTGGAGCGCGTGGAACATCGACCACCACTACCGCAACACGGTGCGCGATCTCGACGAGGCCGACTCGGTCACGCTGACCGAGCGGGGTCCGCTGCTCGCGAGTGTCCGCGTGGAGCGGTCCTTCGGCGGCTCGCGGATCACGCAGGACCTCCAACTGGCCGCCGGAAGCCGACGGTTGGTGGTGCACACCGATATCGACTGGCAGGAGCGCGACGCCGTGCTCAAGGCGGCCTGGCCGCTGGACGTGCACGCCGAGCACGAGAGCGCGGAGATCCAGTTCGGGCATGTGCGGCGGCCCACGCACGAGAACACCAGCTGGGACGCGGCCCGCTTCGAGGTGTGGAACCACCGGTGGGTGCATGTCGGTGAGTACGGATTCGGCGCGGCCGTCCTCAACGACTCCACGTACGGGCATGACGTGCGCCGTCACACCCGTGAGGACGGCGGCACCACCACCACGCTGCGGCTCAGTCTGCTGCGCGCGCCGCACAGCCCGGACCCGGTGGCCGACCGCGGCCGGCACGCCTTCACCTACGCGCTGGAGGCGGGCGCCGATATCGGCGCGGCCGTCGCCGGGGGCTACGCGCTGCATCTGCCGCTGCGCCGCCGTCCGGGCGCGGCCACGGCCGCGCCTCTGGTCACGGTCGCCGACCCGGCCGTGGTCGTGGAGGCGGTCAAGCTCGCCGACGACCGCTCAGGCGATGTCGTCGTACGGCTCTACGAGTCCCGTGGCGGCGCCGCGACCACCACGCTCACCAGCGCCCGCGGGCTGCGGGCGGCCCACCTCGCGGACCTGCTGGAACAGGCGGAGTCCGAGCTGGAGGTCACCGCGGACGGTCATGGTGTCGGGCTTTCGCTGCGCCCGTTCCAGATCCTGACGGTACGGCTGAGGAGCTGACACGGCGGGGGGGGGGGGGGGGGGGGGGGGGGGGGGGGGGGAACCCCCCCCCCCCCCCCCCCCCCGCCCCGCCCCGCGTACGTACTCGTACTCGTACTCGTACCGACAAGATCGCATACCGGCCCGATCCTTCGAGGAGACGCCCGTCATGTCCCCCGCACTGCCCCGGCACCTCGACCCGGCCCCGCCGCCGGGCCCGCTGCCGGCCCGTGCCGCCTTCGCCGGCTCCTCCCCGTGCCTGAGCCTCAACGGCGACTGGCGCTTCCGGCTCGCCCCGGACCCGGCGCACGTTCCGGACGCGTTCTGGTCCGAGACGTTCGACGACACGGCCTGGGACCTGCTGCCGGTCCCGTCCCACTGGCAGCTGCACGGCTACGGCGCCCCCGTATACACCAACATCCGCTACCCGTTCCCCGTCGATCCCCCCTATGTCCCCCAGGAGAATCCGACCGGCTGCTACCGCTACGGCTTCCGCCCGCCCGAGCCCTGGCCCGACCCGGACCGGTCGGTGCTGCGCTTCGAAGGCGTCGACTCGTTCTTCACGGTGTGGCTGAACGGCACCGAGGTGGGTTCGGCGGGTGGCAGCCGCTTGCCGTCCGAGTTCGCCGTGGGGCATCTGCTGCGGCCGGGCACGGAGAACGTACTCGCCGTCCAGGTACACCAGTGGTCGGCGGGCTCCTATCTGGAGGATCAGGACACCTGGTGGCTGTCGGGCGTCTTCCGTGACGTGTCGTTGCACACGCGGCCCGCCGGCGCCGTCACCGACTACCGGGTGCACGCCGGCTACACGCCCGCGACGGGCGAGGGCGTCCTGTGCGTCGATGTCGACGCCGACACCGTGGACGCGCGTGTACGCGTACCCGAGCTCGGCGTGGACGTCCCCGCGGGAGAGCGCGTCACGCTCCCCCGGGTCGAGCCGTGGAGCGCCGAACTGCCGCGCCTGTACGAGGGATCGCTCACCGCGGCCGGGACCGTGGTGCCGTTGCGCATCGGTTTCCGTACGGTCCGGATCGACGGCCATGTCTTCACCGTGAACGGCAGGCCGGTGAAGCTCCACGGCGTCAACCGCCATGAGTTCCACCCTGACCGCGGCCGCGCGCTGACCGCGCGGGACATGCTCGACGATGTCGTCCTGATGAAGCGTCACCACATCAACGCGGTACGCACCAGCCACTATCCGCCGCATCCCTACTTCCTGGACCTGTGCGACGAGTACGGCCTGTACGTCATCGACGAATGCGACCTGGAGACCCACGGTTTCATCCTGGAGGCGGGCTGGCGCGGCAATCCCAGTGACGACCCGGCGTGGGAGGCGGCCTGTCTGGACCGCGCCCGGCGCATGGTGGAGCGCGACAAGAACCATCCGAGCGTGGTGATCTGGTCCCTGGGCAGCGAAGCGGGCAAGGGACGCAATCTGCACGCGATGCGCGCCTGGATCTCCGGGCGGGACGCGTCCCGCCCGGTCCACTACTCCGGCGATGCCGAGTGCAGCGACATCTACAGCCAGACCTATCGCGAACACGCGGGTGTGGAGCGCATCGGCACCGGCGGTGAGCACCCCGAGAAGCCCTATCTGATGTGCGAATACGCCCATGCCATGGGCAACGGACCCGGCGGACTCGCCGACTACCAGCGGCTGTTCGAGGCTCACGAGCGGCTGATGGGCGGACTGGTGTGGGAGTGGAACGACCAGTCCCTGCGGACCCGTGATCCCCGCGACGGCCAGGAGTTCTTCGGCTACGGCGGCGATTTCGGCGAGGAGATCCACGACGGCAACTACATCGCCGACGGACTGCTGCTCCCCGACCGCACCCCGACGCCGGGCCTGCTGGAACTCAAGGCGGTCTTCCAGCCGTTGCGCCTCACCATCGTCCCGCGATCGGGCACGGTCACCGTACGCAGTGTGCTGCGGTTCGCGGACACCTCCGGGCTGCGCTTTCTGTACGACGTGGTCACCGACGAGGGTGTGGTGGCCTCAGGACCGCTGGACGTCCCGGTGATCCCGGCCGGGGGCGAGGCGGCCTGCGCCCTGCCCGGCATCGCCCCCACCGGCCGTGAGACGTGGATCACGGTGCGGGCCGTCCTCGCGGCGGCGACCCGCTGGGCCCCGGCCGGGCACGAGGTCGCCTTCGGCCAGGCGCGCGTGGCCGAAGGCGCCCCGCCCCAGGAGCCGGAGGCGGCGGCGGTCCGGCACCCGCGGCGGACACCGGCGGCGGAGCGGCTCCCCACGGACCGGCTCCCGGCCGGCCAACTCGCCTTCGGTGAGGGAATCTTCGACGTCCACACCGGACGGCTCCGCTCGCTCGGCGGTACGGAGCTGGCGGGGCCCGTGCTCGACATCTGGCGGGCCATGACCGACAACGACCGTGAGCCCGGGGCGGAATCGCGCGGCTCCGAGGCCGCCCGTACCTGGCGTCAGCGCGGCCTGGACCGTATGCGCCATCGCATCGACCGGGTGTACGCCGACGGTGCGGCTCTCACCGTCCACAGCCGGCTCGCCCCCGCCTCGGAGCAGTTCGGGCTGGCCGCCACGTACCACTGGAGCACGGTGCCCGGTGGTCTGCGGCTGCGCCTGGCAGCGGCGCCCGACGGCCCGTGGCCCGAGGAGATGCCACTGCCGCGCTTCGGCGTGCGTCTGGCGCTGCCGGCCGCCTGGAGCCTGGTCCGGTGGTTCGGGCTGGGGCCCGGCGAGTCGTATCCCGACTCCCGCGCGGCGGTACGTGTCGGGCGCTGGGAGCACACCGTCGACGCGCTCCAGTTCCCGTACACGTTTCCGCAGGAGAACGGACACCGCAGTGAGGTGCGTTGGGCCGAGCTGACGCCGTCGGACGGGTCGGCCGGCGGAATCCGCTTCGAGGGCCGGCCACATCTCGGGTTCACGGCGCGCCACTGGACCACCCAGGACCTCGACGCGGCCCGGCACCCGCACGAACTCGTCGCCCGTGACCGCGTCCACGTCCATCTCGACCTCGCCCAGCACGGCCTGGGGTCCGCCTCCTGCGGGCCCGACACACTGCCGGCCCACCGGTTGACGGCGGCCCCCATGGACTTCACCGTGGTGCTGCGCGCGATTCCCTGACCACACCGGAACATGCTCACTGCTCCGCACGTCCACGTCCCGGAACGAGATGAGAGACGGAGAAGACACCATGTCCCAACCACCCCGCCCCGCACGCGACGTACCCCCCTCGCTCCCCCTCACCCGACGGCGTGCCGTCGCCGCGCTGGCCATCGCCGGCGTAGGCGCCG
The DNA here is from genome assembly GCF_055639435.1 of Streptomyces sp. NPDC039430. NCBI lineage: Bacteria > Bacillati > Actinomycetota > Actinomycetes > Kitasatosporales > Streptomycetaceae > Streptomyces > Streptomyces sp. NPDC039430. Next base: position 189,105 of record NZ_JBVKAK010000006.1, read on the forward strand.
TCGCGTCGGGCTCCATGGCATCCGCGTCCTCCGCCACACCGCCCTCCGCCGCACCGTCCCCTTCCCGTCGCGGGCCGCGCCTCCTGGCGGCCGAGCGGATCAGCGCGCGCACGCTGAACCTGCGGATCGAGTCCCCCGCACTCGGCCGCACCGGCAACGTCAACGTGCTGCTGCCGCCCGGCTTCGACGACGCGCCCACCCGCCGGTGGCCCGTGCTGTATCTGCTGCACGGCTGCTGCGGAAGCCCCGGCTCGGCCGGCTGGGGCAACGCCGACGCCATCACGGCTCGGACCCCCGCCCTCATCGTGATCCCGGAGGGCGGACCCGCGGGCTTCTACGCCAACTGGTGGAACCAGGGCCGCTACGGGGCGCCCGCCTGGGAGACCTTCCACCTCACCGAGGTGCGCCAGATCCTGGAGCAGCGGGTGCGGGCCGGTGACCGGCGCGCCGTGGCCGGGCTGTCCATGGGCGGCCATGGCGCGCTGTACTACGCCGCGAAGCATCCGACGCTGTTCCGCGCGGCCGCGTCCTTCAGCGGCCTCGTCAACACGGCGCGGTACACGACCGGCATCCAGAACATCGTCAAGGGACAGGGCCTCAACCCGCTCGATCTGTGGGGCGATCCCACGGCCCAGGCGGGCCTCTGGCGCGAACACAACGCCTACGAGCTCATCTCCCGGCTGCCGCGCGGCTATCCCGTCTATGCCAGCAGCGGGAACGGCCTGCCCGGCCCGTTCGACCCCCCGGACCGTACGCCCGACAGTCTGGAGGCGACCCTCGACGTGATGGCCGGGGACTACATAGCCCGCGCGCGGTCCCACGGCCTGAACGTCACGGCCGACCGCTACGGCCCCGGCACGCACACCTGGCCCTACTGGGAACGCGCCCTCACACGTGCGCTCCCGATGCTCACGGCGGCCATCGGCGCGACGTGAGTGTGCCGCTTCCGCGGCCCAGGACCAGGACCAGGAGCATGACCAGGACCGAAGTTGTCCTGGTCTCGTCGTAACGTCTGAAGCGCGAGGAAGCCCCCGGATCCGGACCGATCCTGGCCGACACACGAAGGACGTACCGACATGCCCACCGCCGACGAACTGATCAGCGCGGCCACCGTCAGACAGCTGGCACGCGTGCTCGGCGCGACGACCGCGCCGGGCACGCGCGGGTCCACACGCTGGTCCGCCGTACGGGCGAGCGCCGAGACCCTCGGGCCACTCGGCCTGAGCCAACGGACCCGCGCCGTACGTGACGCGCTGGTCCAGGACCTCTCCGCTTCGTACCGGACCGCCGCGGACGTCTTCCGTGCCGCCCTGGCCGATCCGGAGTTCTCCGGCTGGATGATCTGGCCGGTCTCCGAAGCTGTGGCGGTGCTGGCCGTAGACGCGGACCGCGCCGCCGACTTCGAGGACGGCCTCGCTCTACTCGCCGCCCTGACACCCCGTCTGACCAGTGAATTCGCGCTGCGGACCTTCCTCAACGCGGACATCGGGAGAACGTTGCGGACCGTCGGCGCCTGGACCGCGTCCGACGACCCGTCGGTACGGCGACTGGCGAGCGAGGGCACCCGACCGCGACTGCCCTGGGCGAAGCAGGTACCGGAACTGCGCCTCCGGCCCTCCGTGACCGTGCCGATCCTCGACGCGCTGCACACCGACGCGGACGAAGTGGTCCGCAGATCCGTGGCCAACCACCTGAACGACATCTCCCGGCTCGACCCGGCCCTCGCGGTCTCCACAGCGCGCGGCTGGTCGGAGCGCGCCGCTGCCGCCTCCACGCCCGCCGTGGTCCGGCACGCGATGCGTACTCTCGTCAAGCAGGCCGATCCGGCAGCGCTCGGTCTGCTGGGATTCGCCCCGCCCCCCGACGACTTGGTCGTCACCGGGCCCACACTGCGCGGCACGAAGGTCACTGAGGACGACGCACTGGCGTTCGGCGTGCACCTCACCAACGAGGGGCCGCTGCCGGTCCGGCTGGCCGTCGACTACGTCGTCCATTACGTCAAGGCCAACGGCTCCACAGCGCCCCGCGTGTTCAAACTGACCACGCGGACCCTGGCCGCCGGCGAACGGCTCGTGCTGGAGCGCCGGCACTCCTTCCGCCCGATCACCACACGCCGGCACTACCCCGGCGAACACGCCCTGGAGATCCAGGTCAACGGACGCCGCTCCGGGAGGGCCACGTTCGTCGTCGACCTGTAGAGGCCGTCCGACAGCGACCGTCCGGCAGCGACCGTCCGGCAGCGACCGTCCGGCAGCGACCACCGGCCTGTGAGGACGCGCCACCCGCACCTGTACGACCCCAGCTCTCCCACCACCCCCTACTCAAAGGAGAGTACCGATGGGGCACGAGAGAACGACGCGGGCACGTTTCCGCGGTACTGGCCGTATACCGCGCCGCACGGGCCGCCGCTCAGGGCTGCTGGCGCTCGCCGTGGCGATACCCCTCGCCGTCCCCGGCGGCGCGCTCGCCGGACCCGCGGGCGCCGCGCCTGTCCGGGCGGCGGCGGGCGCACCGTCCCCGGCCGAGCAGTGGAACATCCTGCGGCCGAAGCTGGAGGGCATCAAGGGCACCTGGACGAACCAGAGTTACACCGGCTCGGTGTCACGCACGATGCCGGACACCGCCCTTCTCGGGAACGGCGACGTCGGAGTGACCTCCGGCGGCAGCACGGGCGTGAAGTCGTTCTACGTCTCCAAGGGCGACTTCTGGGCGGGGAACCCGACGACGAGGACCGCGCCCATCGGCGGTGTCACCCTCCAGAGCGCCACCGCGCCGGACAACGCCAACCTCGCGCTCGGCGCCACGGCGACCGCCAGCAGCACGACCGATGCCTTCGCCGCGTCCCGCGCGGTCAACGGGCAGTGGGGCAGCGGCTATGAGGGCTGGGTATCGGCCATCGGCAAGCCGCAGTGGATCGCTCTCGACCTGGGCTCCGTCAAGACGATCGCGCGCTTCGTGGTGCGCAACGACAACGCGGCGCGCCCCGGGAACGAGGCGTTCAACACGAAGAACCTGACGCTCCAGACCAGCGCGGACGGCGCCACCTGGAACACCGTCAACACGGTCACGGACAACACCGCCGACGTCATCGACCGGACCGTCACCGCCGTACAGACGCGGTACGTCAGGCTGCACATCACCGAGCCGACGCAGAACACCACACCCGACTCGACGAACAATCCGCGCGCCCGCGTCGGACAGATCGAGCTCTACGCGAGCGCGGGCGGTACGACGCCGCCCGCGCAGCCGTTCCGCGAGGAACAGCACATCGTCGACGGGTCGATCACCACGTCCGTGTCGATGGGCAACACCCCGCTGTCGATGAGGACATGGCTGGCCGCCGAGAAGAACGTCATGGTCACGTCGGTCACCTCGGCCGGCTCCCAGCCGGTGCGGCTCCAGGCGTCGACGTTCGCCGGCGCCATGGGCAGCCCCAACTCTCAGTACGGCAACTCATCGGGCGTCAACGGCCAGGTGATGTGGGCCGAGCGCGCCACACCGACGGGGCCGAACTGGGTGTCCCGCGCGGCCCTGGCCTCCACGGTGCTCGGAGCCACCGCCGTGCAGCCGCCCACCTCGTCCGGCCCCACGGCGAAGACCGTCTTCACCGTTCCCGCCGGCGGCACCGTGACGCTGGTGACGGCGGTCGCCGGCGGCGGCCGGAACCCGGCGGCTCCGCGCGACGACGCGGTGGCGCGGGTGCGGGCGGAGAACGCCGGTTCCATCGGAACGCTCGACGCCCAGCGGGTCGCCTGGTGGAAGGACTTCTGGATGCGGTCGGCCGTCAGTCTGAACGACACCGCGCTGGAGAGGTACTACTACCCCGCCCAGTACTTCATCGGCGCCTCCAGCCGCGCGGGCAGGACCGTTCCCGGCATCTTCGGGATCTGGACCACCACGGACGACCCGATGTGGGACGGTGACCTCCATCTCAACTACAACGCGCAGGCGCCCTTCTACGGGGTCTACTCCAGCAACCGCCCCGATCTCGCGCTGCCGTTCCACGAGGCGGTCCTCTCCTATGTGCCGGAGGCGCAGCGCCGGGCCCAGCAGGATCTGCGGCGGGTGCATCAGGACTACGTCGCCTCACGCTTCCCGAGCGGGGGCGTGCCCTCGGGTGTCCTGTTCCCGGTGGGTATCAGTCCGTTCGGATCGGCGAGCGGCTCGACCACGGACGACCAGTACCACCAGCAGGTCTCCAACTCCCTGTTCTCGGCGACGCAGTTCGTGGCGTACTACGAGTACACACAGGACGAGAACTGGCTGCGCACCAAGGGGTATCCGTTCCTGAGCCAGGTCGCGCGGTTCTTCGAGCACTGGCTGGAGCGGGACGCGGGCGGCACGTACGCGCTCTGGGGCGGTCCGCACGAGGGCACCTGGGGCAAGAACTCCTCGCCCGACCTCGGCATGCTCAAGCAGGTGCTCACCGCCGCCGTTTCCGGCAGCCGGAAGCTGAACGTCGACGCCGACCGCCGGGCGGTCTGGCAGAACATCCTCACCAACCTGCCCGCCCAGCCGACGACCACGCTCAACGGCAGGACGGTCTACTCGCTGGCGAGCGCCATGCGGGGCGCGGACACCCGGCTGATCCGGCCGGGCGACAACACCATCAACCTCGAATTCATCCAGCCCGCCGACCAGTTGGGGGTGAACTCCGACGCCGGCCGGCTCCAGGTCGCGCGCGACACCGTGACCGCGATGAACTCGTGGGGCCAGGAGAACAGCTTCCCGAAGATCTTCAACCAGGCCGCGCGGGTGGGCTATCCGGCGGATCAGCTCATCGACAGGTTCACATCGGTGATCTCGACGCGTACGGCGCCGAACCTGCGGATCACCGACCCGCACCACGGTATCGAGAAGTCGGGCGCGACCGAGGCGATCAACAGCATGCTGGTGCAGAGCGACGCGTCCGTCATCTCGCTCTTCCCCGTCTGGCCCGCGGCCAAGGACGCGAGCTTCTACCAGCTGCGCCAGAAGGGCGCGTTCGTGGTCTCCAGCGCGAAGGTGGCGGGCAAGGTCCCGTACGTGGACGTCCGGAGCGAGGCGGGCGGCACGCTCCGGCTGAAGAACCCGTGGTCGACGGCCTTCACGGTGACCGACGCGGCCGGCAACGCGGTGCCGTACACCACTCCGGGAGGTGTGATCACCATCGAGACGACAGCCGGCCAGACGTACCGCATGAACCCGGCCTGATACCCGGGGCGCCCGCACAAGGGCCGGAACACGGGGCCGGGCAAGCGGCCGCACCAGGGGCGGAGCAACAGGGGCGGCACACGGCGGGGGGGGGGGGGGGGGGGGGGGGGGGGGGGACCGGAGGCGCCTCCGGAGTCCTCCACGAACCCTTCTCCACACGCAGCG